>DASWTI010000223.1:0-11284 GCA_036402215.1 Pseudonocardiaceae bacterium | reverse complement strand
CCGCCGCGGCGCCGGCCCCGGTGGCCGCCACCGGCCCGGCCGGTGACCTCCCGGATTCCGCCGCCGGCGGCGAGCCCGACCCCGACGTCGCTCGCCCCGGTGGCGGCCCCACCACCACCCCGCCCGCCCCCACCGACCGGGACGGCGCCTGAGATGCCGGTGGTGACCGCCAACGGCGTCCGGCTGTCCTACACCGACGAGGGCGCCGGGGAGCCCGTGCTGCTGATCTCGCCGGCCGCCGCCCGGGCCACTGTCTGGGCCGCGCACCAGGTGCCGGCGCTGCGCGCCGCGGGCTACCGGGTGATCACCTACGACCACCGCGGCAGCGGCGCCTCCGACGCCCCGCCGGGGCCGTACCGGGTGCCCGAGCTGGTGGCCGACGCGGCCGCGCTGATCCGCGCGCTGGGCATCGGCCCGTGCCGCGTGATGGGCGCCTCGCTGGGCGCCATGGTGGCCCAGGAGCTCGCCCTGGTGCGGCCGGACCTGGTGCACTCCGCGGTGCTGCTGTGCACCCGCGGCCGCACCGACCTGTTCCGCACCGTCATCGCCGAGGTGAGCGCGCGCGCCTGCCGTGAGCCCGGCGACCCGCGCCAGGCCGCCGTGAACGCCATGTTCACCCTGTTCTCCCCGGCCACCCTGATGGACGACGCCACCGCCTCGGACTGGCTGGACGTCATGACGGCGTTCCCGCAGCAGGGCGAGGGCGCCGCCGCGCAGTACGAGGCCACCCGCATCGCCGACCGCCTGGACGCCCTGTCCGGCATCACCCGGCCGGTGCTCGTGGTGGCGTTCTCCGACGACGTGCTGATGCCGGTGCCGATGGTGCGCGAGGTGGCCGACGCCATTCCGGGCAGCCGTTTCCTGGAGTTCGGCGGCTGCGGCCACTTCGGTTTCCTGGAACGGCCGGCCGAGGTGAACGCCGCGATCGTCGAGTTCTTCGCCAGGGCGCACGCGCTGTTCGCGGCCCAGTGAGCTGCCTGCCGGCCTGATCGGCCGGGCCCGTTGTCCGGTGCGGTCCGGTGCACCGGACCGGTCACCGTGCTCCTGAACTGGTGCGACGCGGTCGCCCGGACGGAGGTGTCCGGTGCCGGCCCCGATCGATCGCCGCGCCGGCCATGCTGGTGCGTGGTTCGGCCGAGCCCATGGTCCGGCCGTGACACCACCCACCGGAGGAGCCTGCCCGTCATGGGATCCCTGTTCCGCTCAATGGCTGCCACCAGCGCGTTGGCGATGTTTGCGACCACGGCCGTCATGATTTCCGCCCCCACGGCCGCGGCGGAGACCTGCTACAAGCACGTCGGGCGTATCTGGTACGAGGCCGGCGCGATCAAGGCCGAGGCGAACGCCTGGTGCAGGTACCCGGAACTCGGCGAGATCCTCATAGTCCCGGATCCGGCCAATGTCCAACGCTACGACGCCCACAACGGCTACTGGTACACCCTGGCCAGCGGGACCGGAACGGCCACCTATTTCTGCACCGGCGGCACGACGAACACCTACCGCCTGGCCAACGGATACGTCGAGCGGCAGGTCACCGCGGCCTGCAGCTAGCAGCGAATGCTCGAACCGGGGCCGACGGCGTGAGTCCGGACATCACCATTTACGGATGCCCGGCCGGCTACCACTGCTTCCACCAGGAACGGCCCCGTGACCCGGAAACGGGCCACGGGGCCGCCGGCGGCGTACCGCGGAACGCTCAGGAGCCGATGCTGCGGCCGAACCGGAAGAAGTTGTAGGGGTCGTACGCGCGCTTCACCCGGACCAGCCGCGGGTAGTTCTCCGCGTAGTAGGACTCCCGCCAGTCGGTGAGCTCCAGGTCGGGGAAGGCCACGTAGCTCTCGCCGTTGCCGTAGCGGTCGATGATGTCGAAGCCGCCGGCCGCCCAGGCCCGCGAGTTCGCCAGGTGCTCCGGGCTCGGCGTGGGCGTGTGCATGGCCAGCACGAAGCTCATCAGCAGCTCCGTGCCGCGGTGCACGTAGGCGGTGGCGCCGCGGGCCCGGTCGTTCGCCGCGCCGCCCAGGTTCATCAGCCACAGCAGCCGCGCCTCGCCGGAGCGGTGCAGCCGGTCGTAGGCGGCGAGCAGCTCGTCCACGCCGGCCGCCGGCACCGGCGCGTCCAGCAGCCGCCCGCGGTCGATCACCCAGTTGTCCCTGGGCAGCAGCGCGGCCGGGTTCTGGCCGACCCGGTGGCACTGCTCCACCGTGTAGCCCTCGCAGCCGTACCAGCCCATCATGGCGTCCTTGAACGGCCGCTGCCGCACGTCGCGGTACACCGGCGTCCGCCCGGACTCGCCGACCAGCTCGTCCAGCAGCCGCTCCAGCTCCGCGCCGTCACCGTGGTGCACGCCGTTCAGCACCACGTCCGGCGGGACGCCCGGCGCGGCGTCCGGCACCACGATGGTGAACAGCCCGGCCAGCTCGCGCGGGGCCCGCACCATCCAGCCCTGCACCTCGGTGAGCACCGGCGCCGCGTCGTCCCAGCTCCACACCAGGGTGAACTCGTGCACCGGCCCGACCTCGAAGGTGCGTACCCGCCAGGCCGTCACCACGCCGAAGTTGCCGCCCCCGCCGCCGCGCAGCGCCCAGAACAGGTCCGGCTCCTCGTCGCGGGAGCAGCGCACCACCCGGCCGTCGGCCAGCACCACGCGGGCCGCCGTCACCCGGTCCGAGGCGATGCCGTGCATCCGGGTCTGCAGCCCGGTGCCGCCGACGCTGAAGTACCCGCCGGAGCCGATGTCCGCGCACATGCCGCCGGGGGCGGCCACACCGTCGCGGGTCAGGGTGTCCAGCACGTCGATGGTCTGCGCGCCGGCGCCGATCACCACCTGCTGCCCGGTGTCCGTGCGGCGGATGCCGTTCAGCCGTGACACGTCCAGCACCATGCCCTCACCGGTGGACCAGCCGGCGTAGTTGTGGCCGCCGCTGCGCACCGCGAGCGGCAGGTCGTGGTTCTGGGCGAACAGCAGGCCGTCGCGGACGTCGGCCGGCGTCTCCGCGTACAGCACGGCGCTCGGCCGCACCCCGTCGTAGCGGGCCAGCTGCAGCCGCCGCGCGCTGTCGTACCCGGCGTCGCCGGGCAGCACCACGTCGCCGGTGATCCGGGTCCGCAGCCGGTCCCACGGTGGGCCCTGCCGCCGCGCGCCACGTCCCGCCGCGGCCGGTGCGGTGACGGCGGCCGCCGCCCCGGCCCCGGCGGTGAGCGCCAGGGCGGCGCCGCCGCGGAGCAGGGACCGTCTGTCGATCATGGGGTGACTCCTCGGTTCGTGATGACTCGATGGACAGGGCCGGGGAACGCCGAGGGGCGCCCGGTGAGCACCGGACGCCCCGACGGCGTCAGTTCCGCGAGCGGGGGACGGGAGCGGCTACGGTCGCAGCAGGCCCCAGTAGTAGGCCCACGGCACGAAGATCACCGCGCCGCCCAGCACGATCACGTAGCGCACGGTCTCCGACAGCGCCAGGTCCGGCCGGCTGCGCACCCAGGCCACCAGCAGCACCAGCGCGGCGATCACCGCGACCACCGCGAGCAGCTGCACGAGCAGCCAGATCACCGGCCGGCCGGCCACGATCGGCCCGACCGAGGACGGCCCGCCGAACAGGTAACCCATGATGTAGACGAACATGCCGACGGCGGCGATCCAGCCGGTCACCGCGAGCGTGTACGCCGGGGCGCTCATCGCGGTCGGCGCGGCCCGCAGGCTGGACATGTTGACGAACAGGAACAACGGGAACGCCACGGCCATCAGCAGGAACACGCCGAGCTGCAGCCAGCCGCCGCTCAGGATGGCCGGCGGCCGCACCACCCCGGCCCAGGAGCGGAACTCCTGCGCCGGCGCCGGGTCCATCGAGGTGGCCGGTGGGTTGCCCGAGGTCACCTCGCCGACCCACGCGGTGATCAGGTCCAGGTACTCCGGCAGGTAGCCCTTCGCCGGGTCGGCGTCGTCCTTCAGCTCGTGGTTGCCACCCTCCAAGAAGCGCACCGTGTAGGCCCGGTTGCCCGCCTTGTCCAGGGAGGCCGCGAGCAGCTCCGAGCTCTCCGCCGGCGGGCCGGTGCGCTCCTCGGCGCCCCACACCGCGAGCACCGGCTGGCGCACCTTCTCCAGCACCGGGACCGGGTCGTAGTCGGCCTCCGGCATCATCCGCGCCGCGGCCACCAGCTGCATGAGCTTGTGCGGGATGGCCCGCAGCAGCGAGCCGGAGACGCCCAGCTCCCGCAGCTGCGCCTCGTGGCGCCAGCTCTCCTGCTGGGCCGGCGGCACCGCCGAGGCGCCCGCCAGCACCAGGTACGCCACGTCCTCGGAGCGGGACGCGGCCAGCGGCGCCACCCAGGCGCCCTCGCTGAGCCCCCACAGGCCGACCTGGTCGGCCTCGACGTCCGGGCGCTCGCGCAGCATCCGCACCGCTGCCAGCGCGTCGTCGGCCAGCAGCCCGTAGTCGCGCTGCCCGATGCCCTCCGCGGTGTAACCCTGGGTGCGCTTGTCGTACACCAGGGTCAGCACGCCGGACCGGGCGAACGCCTCGGCCACCCCGGCGTTGCGGTCCCGCAGGCCCTTGCCGGCGCCGTGCACCAGGGCCACGGCGGGGAACGGACCCTCGCCGGCCGGCACCATCACGGTGCCGTTGAGCGTGATCTCGCCGCTGCTGAAGGTGACGTCCTCCTCGGTGTACTCGCCCTGCCGGGCCGAGGAGGACTGCTGGGTGACCGGCGCCGGCTCGGCGGCCGCCCGGTCGGGGAGAAGTGTCACGATGACCCCACAGGTGATGAGGGAGAGGACCAGGCTGGTCAGGACGCGGTGCATCACGGTGCTCGCCTTTCCGGTTCGGCCAGCGTCGTGAGGATCGCCGCGCTGGCCACGATGCCGTCGAGGAACCGTGCGATCTCGAGGTTCTCGTCGGGGGCGTGATTCGCTTCGTCGGGGTTGGCGAAGGGCACGCCGTAGCACGGCAGCCCCAGGATCTCGGTGAAGACGTACAGCGGCAGGCTGCCGCCGAGCGCGGGGACCACCACCGGCCGCTCGCCCAGGCCGAGCGTCGCCCCGTCCAGCACGGCGTCGGTCCAGCGGCTCTCCGGCAGGGTCCGCGACGGCTGCATGCCCGGCCGCGGCATCACGAACTCCACGTCCGGCGCGTGCCGGGCCACGTGCCGCCGGATCGCGTCCGCCACGTCGGCGGCCCGCTGGTCGCCCACCAGCCGCACGTCGCAGCGGGCCACCGCCACCGAGGGGATCACGGTGCGGTGCTCGCCGCCGTCCTCGCAGGACAGCGAGTTGATGGTGAGGGTGGGCTGCGCCAGCCGCTCGTACCAGGCGCCGGGTGCCGAGTCCGAGCGGGTGAGCCCGACGCCGGCCAGCACGGCCGGCTCGTCGATCGGCAGTGCCTCCAGCGCGGCCCGCTCGCCCGGCGTCAGCGGCACCACCGCGTCGGCGAAGCCGTCGACGGTGACGGTGCCGTCGGCGGCGCGCATGGTGCCGAGCAGCCGCACCAGCTCCCACGCCGGGTTCGGCGCCACGCCGCCCCAGTTGCCGCTGTGCAACGGGTACGCCGGCCCGGCGCAGCGCAGCTCGAAGGTGACGATGCCGCGCACCCCCAGCACCAGGCTGGCCTGGCCGTTGTCGTGCACCGGCCCGTCGCTCCAGACCACCAGGTCCGCCGGCCGGGTGCCGGGCGCGCCGGAACCGGTCCAGCCCTCCTTCAGCTCGATGACCGCCGCCGGCAGGTGCGGGCTGCCGATCTCCTCCTCGCCGTCGAGCAGGATGGTCACCTCGCACGGCGGACCGCCGCGCAGCTCGGTGAGCGCCCGCAGCGCCAGCAGGTGCGCCAGGTGCTGCCCCTTGTTGTCCGCGGTGCCGCGGCCGTACAGCCGCCCGCCGCGCACCGCCGGTTCGAACGCCGGGCTGCGCCAGGCGTCCGCCGGCCCGGCCGCCTGCACGTCGTAGTGCCCGTACACCAGCACGTGCGGGGCGGCCGGGTCCGTGCCGGGCACGTGCCCGGCGACGGCCGGCCGCCCCGGCGCGGACAGCAGCCGCGGCCGCAGGCCGCAGTCCCGGACCAGGTCCGCCGCGTAGGCGGTGGCCCGCGGGAAGCCCTCGCCGGTGGCGCTCACGCTCGGCTGCGCCACCCATTCCACGAGCTCGGCCAGCAGCGCGTCGGTGCGGTGCTCGACCCAGCGCCGGACGTCCGCCACCGGGTCCACGGGGTCGGCGCCCGTCACGGCCGCCGTTCCCACCGGGCCCGGCGCCGGGAGGTCCGGCCGGCCGGTCATGCCCCGACCGCTCCGACCGGCAGGGCGGCCTCGACCGCCTGGTAGACGCGCTCGCCGGTCGGGCCGACCGAGGAGTCGTCGCCCAGGGCGACGATCCGGTTGGCCCGGTCGACGTGCACCACGCGCGGCGTCAGCTCGCGCGCCTCGGCGTCGGACACCACGGCGTACGAGGCGATGATCACCAGGTCACCGGTGTGCACCATGCGCGCGGCGGCGCCGTTGATGCCGATCACGCCGGTGCCGCGCTCGCCCTCGATGACGTACGTCTCCAGCCGGTTCCCGTTGTCGATGTCGAGCACGTGCACCAGCTCGTTCGGCAGCAGGTCGGCGGCCTCCATCAGCTCGGGGTCCATCGTCAGCGACCCCACGTAGTGCAGGTCGGACTGGGTCACCGTCGCGCGGTGGACCTTCGACTTCAGCATGGTCCTGTTCATGGGCAAGCCCCTCCAGCTCACATCCGCAGTTCCTGACCGAGGCCGAGCCGGGCGGCCGTGGCGGCCACCCGGTCGCCCACGGCGACGTCGAGGATCGACATGCCGAACGGGTTGCTCAGGATCACCTCGTCCGGGTCCCGGCGGCCGGGGTGCGTGCCGTGCAGCACGTCGCCCAGCGTCCCGTCGACCTGGCGGGCGTCCCGGTCCCGCGGCGCGTCCGGGTGGTACTCGCCGCCGGGCGCCCGCAGCGTGCCCTCGCGGTACATCCGGCCGAGCAGCCGGCGGTGGTCGTGCGCCACCAGGTTCCAGTCGTCCACCAGCACCACCCCGGCACGGTGCACCACGTCCGGCAGCACGTCGTCCAGCGAGACGTGCGCGACCAGCGCGCCCGGGGTCAGCCACTCGTACGGCAGGTAGCCCTCGGTCACCGTGGTCGTGGTGACCACCAGGTGCGCGCCCGCCACGCACTCGCGGGCGCCGGCGGCCACCGACACCTTGAGCCGGCCGGTCTCGTCGCCGTCCCGCGCGGCCTGGGCCATCGCCTCGGCGCGCCGCGGGTCGGTGTCGAACAGCACGATCTCGGTGAGCTGGGGGAGCGCGTCGGCCAGCACCACCAGGTGCACCTTGGCGAGCGTCCCGCAGCCGATCACGGCGAGCCGGGTGAGGTCCGGTGAGCCCAGGTGCACGGCGGCCACCGCGCTCACCGCGGCGGTGCGCAGCGAGCTGACGAACGCCGACTCCATGACCACCCGCGGCCAGGCCACCTCGGGGTCGTGCATCAGCAGCAGGCCCTGCGAGCGGGCCAGGCCGCGCGCGGAGTTGCCCAGGCTGCCGTTGATGATCTTCGTGCCGAGCGCCAGGTGGTCGTCGTAGTGGATGCCGCCCGGCATGGCGAGCGAGCGGGCGGCGGCGCCGTCCGGCGTCTGCCAGCCCAGGTAGGCCTCGTCCGGCAGCAGGGTGCCGCCCGCCGAGTGCCGGCGCAGCGCGTCGGCCACCAGCTCCACCGGGTCCAGCTCGGCGACGCACCGCACCACGTCCTCGCGGGACAGGTAGGTGAGCACCGTGTGCGGGTACTCGTCGAAGCGCAGTCTCATGAGGTCATCCGTTCCTGAACTCGAGCCCGTCGGCGCGCAGTTGTTCGGTCGCACGCGCCACGTCCTGGTCGGCCCCGCGGTCGCGCAGCCAGTCGTCGTTGTAGACGGTGTCGGCGTATTTGTCGCCGCTGTCCGGGCACAGGCACAGCGGCCGCCGCGGCGGCAACGGGGAGGCCAGGTCGCGCACGCACGCCGCCAGCACGCAGCCCGACGAGCCGCCCACCGCGATGCCGGTGTCGGCGCGGAAGATGCGGCACATGGCGATCGCCTCGGCGTCGGGCACGTGGCAGCCCTGGTCGAAGGTGTCCGGCCCGAGGAAGGTCGACGGCCGGCTGGAGCCGATGCCGGTGAGCAGCCGCGGCCCGCTGGTGCAGCCGAAGGCGAGCGAGCCGGCCGAGTCCACCGCGACGATCCGGGCCCCGCTGCGCACGCCGCGCAGGTGCGCCGAGACGCCGGCCAGGGTGCCGCCGGTGGACACCGCGACGTACACCGCGTCCAGGTCGGGGCCGCCCTGCCGGACGATCTCCGGGCCGGTGGTGCGGCGGTGGATCCACGGGCTCGCGTGGTTGCCGTACTGGTCGCTCCACCGGTAGTCGGGGTTGCCCCGGCACAGCTCGGCCACGGTACGCAGCCGGGTCAGCAGGTAGCCGCCGTGCCCGTCCGGCTCCTCCACCAGCCGTACCTCGACTCCCGGCCGCGCCAGGTTCCGGCGGGTGTACTCGGGCGTCTTCGGGTCGATCACGGCGATCAGCCGGCAGCCGATCAGGCCGACCAGGTGGGCGAGCGCCAGCCCCAGGTTGCCGGACGTGGACTCCACGACGACGGTGTCCGGGGTGATCGGGCTCTGCCAGTTCATCGCGATCAGCAGCCCGGCGGCGGTGCGGTCCTTGACGGAGCCGGTGGAATTGAACTGTTCGAATTTCAACAGGACGTCGTGGTCCCGGCCGCGGAAGGCGACCCGGACATCGGAGGTGGGCGTCGGGGTGATCCTGGCGCGCAGCTCATCCACCTGGGACAAGACAACAAGTCCTCCATGTCACGGAAGACAGCAATGAGCGCCCGGGGCCGGGCAGGCCATTTCTGCCGACAGCGGCCGGCGCCGTCGCCGAGCAGCATCCGAGGTGGCACGGGTGGCGCGGAAGGGCACTGGCTACTTGTCGCCAGGGGCCCGGAGCCGGCCTGTCGCCGTTCGGGTGCGGCCGGGGACGCAGGGTGAGAATTGGTCGACAGCCACGCGGCCCGCCGTGCCGGACCATTCGAGAGTCATTGCGGTCGGCAGGCCGGACCGCCATGATGCCGCCATGGTGGGCTCCGATCACGACATCGAGTACCGGATTCTCGGGCCGATGGAACTCGTGGTCCGTGGCGAGCCCGTGGCCACCGGCAGCCCGCAGCAGCGCGGCCTGCTGGCGATCCTGCTGCTCAACGCCAACAAGATCGTCCGCGCCGAGCAGATCATCGGCGCGCTGTGGGACGACCCGCCGGCCACCGCGCTCGGCCAGGTGCAGACCCGGGTCTGGCGGCTGCGGCAGCTGCTGCGCAGCGACGGCGGCGCCGGCGAGGCGGAGTCGGCGCTCGTCACCATGCCCGGCGGGTACCTGCTCACCGTCGACCCCGCGGCGCTCGACCTGGAGCTCTTCCGAAGAGCCGTGGAGCGTGCCCGCGGCCTGCACGCCGCGCGCCGCTTCGAACAGTCCGCCGATGCCATGCGCGAGGCGCTCGCGCTGTGGCGTGGCCCGGTGCTCGGCGATGTCGACGTCCCCTGGGTGCGCGCCGAGGCGGCCAACCTCGAGGAGCTGCGGCTGGCCGCCTGGGAGGAGCGCATCGAGACCGACCTCGCGCTCGGCCGGCACCGCGAGCTCATCTCCGAGCTGCGCAACATGGTGGAGACGTACCCGATGCGGGAGCGGCCCCGGGCGCACCTGATGCTCGCGCTGTACCGCTCGGGGCGCCAGGCCGAGGCGCTGGAGGCGTTCGGCACCGGCTACCGGCTGCTCGCCGACAACCTGGGCCTGGAGCCCACCGCGGACCTGCGCCTGCTGCACCACGCGATCCTCACCGGCGACCCCGGGCTCGACCTGAAGACCGAGATCCAGGTGTCCGAGCGCTCGTCCCGGCTCTCGCCCCGCGAGCTGCCCGCCGGGGTCGCCTGGTTCACCGGGCGCGAGTGCGTGCTGGCCGAGCTGCGGGCGTTCCTCACCAGCACCACGCCGCCGCACAGCGGTGTGGTGGCCACCGTGTCCGGGCCGCCCGGCACCGGCAAGACCGCGCTCGCCGTCGAGCTGGGTCACTCGGTGGCCGAGCACTTCCCGGACGGCCAGATCTTCGTGGACCTGCGCGGCCAGGACCGGCGTCCCGCGGCGCCCAGCGATGTGCTCGGCCGGCTGCTCACCAAGTTCGGGCTGTCCACCTCGGCGATCCCGGAGACCACCGCCGAGCGCGCCGCCGCCTTCCGCACCCTGATGGCCGACCTGCGCGCGCTCGTCGTGCTGGACAACGCCGCGCACGCCGCCCAGGTGCGGCCGCTGCTGCCGGCCGGCTCCGGCTGCGCCGTGGTGATCACCAGCCGGCAGCGCTTCGCCTCGCTGGAGAGCACGTACCACGTCGACCTGGACGCCTTCTCCGTCGCGGACGGCGTGGCGCTGCTGGACCGGATCATCGGGCCGGAGCGGCTGGCCGCCGAGCCGGAGGTGGCGCGGCGCATCGTGGAGCTGTGCGGGCGGCTGCCGCTGGCCATCTGGGCCGCCGGCGCCCGGGTGCGGGCGCGGCCGCACTGGAAGCTCGGCCGGTTCGCGGCCATGCTGGAGCGCGAGGACCAGCGCCTCGACATGCTCGCCTTCGGTGACCTGGACGTGCGCAGCGCCTTCCTCTCCAGCTACACCCAGCTCGAACGGCGGCAGCGGCTGCTCTTCCGCCGGCTCGGCAGCCTGGGCGTGCCGGACATCCCGCACTGGGTGCCCGGCCAGCTCGTGGACGCCACGCCGGAGGACGGGGAGGAGCTCATCGAGAGCCTCGTGGAGGCCCGCCTCGTCGACGTGGCCGAGGTGGACGACACCGGCGCGGCCCGGTACCGCATGGGCGACCTCATGCGGCTGTTCGCCAAGGAGCGGGCCGAGGCCGAGGACGCCACCGACGACGTGTGCGCGGCGCTCGGCGGGACGATCGAGGCCGGGCTGCGCTCCACCTGAGCCGGCGCTCTCCGCGTCCCTGGCGCCCGTTCGGCGGTGTTCCGCGGCGCTCGAGAGGCCCTTGAGCCGTTCTCGGCCACCCGCTGTGTACGATTCCCTGATTCCGTTACTGCGCGTGTGTGTCCGCTCTCCGCCGGTAGAGGACGCGAAGAGCGCGCAAAGAGCGCATGGCGATGACAGGTCATCCCCGCCGCCATAGCGTGTGGCCATTCCACCGAAATACCAGTTCCGAGGGGGAACTGAGATGATCGGCTATGACATGAACGGCGAGAGCTTCCGGGCGCTGCGCCGGGCGGCCGAGGCGGCGGCC
>DASWTI010000222.1:0-18839 GCA_036402215.1 Pseudonocardiaceae bacterium | reverse complement strand
GGGGCGGCCGCCGGCCCCCGAGGCCGAGCAGCGCTCCTTCACGGCCGGCGCGCCGTCACCGGCCGACAGCGTGTCCACCGGGCCGCTGCCGACGACCCAGGCGCCCCGGTCGCGGTCGGCGGACGCCGCCGGGCGGGCGTGAGGATCCCGGCCCGGACGGAGTCGTGAGATCGAGGGGCGTGCGGCGCCCGGCCCGGACGGCGTCGTGCCGTCAGTGGCGTCAGCGGCGTGACGTCGTGCGGCCGGTGGCGTCCGTCCCGGCCGGGATCAGGCGCCAGGGGGCATGCTGTCGTAGATGCGCTTGCAGTCCGGGCAGACCGGGGAGCCGGGCTTCGGCGAGCGGGTCACCGGGAACACCTCGCCGCACAGCGCCACCACGTGGGTGCCCATGACCGCGCTCTCGGCGATGCGGTCCTTGCGCACGTAGTGGAACACCTTGGGGTCGTCGTCCCCGCTGCGGTCCGTGCCCTCGGGGCGCGTGTCGGTGTCCGGTCGCGTCTGGGTCGGAGTGGTCACATGCACCATGATGCCGCACGTGACCGTTCCCCCCGTGCGCCTCGCCCCCGAGGTGGCCGACGCGCTGGCCACCGGCACGCCCGTGGTGGCGCTGGAGTCGACGCTGCTCGCCCACGGGCTGCCCGCCGGCACGCGGCGCGGCACCGCCGACGAGCTGGAGGCCGTGGTGCGCGCGGGCGGCGCGGTGCCGGCCACCATCGCGGTGCTGGACGGCGTGTGCGCCGTGGGCCTGTCCGCCGCCGAGCTGGACCGGCTGTGCGCCGGACCGGCGGTGAAGTTGTCACGCCGCGACCTCGGACCGGCCGTGGCGGCCGGCGTCCTCGGTGCCACCACGGTGGCCAGCACCTCGGCCGTCGCCGCGCTGGCGGGCATCTCGGTGTTCGCCACCGGCGGTCTCGGCGGCGTGCACCGCGGCGCGCGCGACAGCTGGGACGAGTCGGCGGACCTCGCGGTGCTGGCCGCCACCCCGGTGCTGGTCGTCTGCTCGGGCGTGAAGTCCATCCTGGACGCCGCCGCGACCCTGGAGCGCCTGGAGTCGCTGTCGGTGCCCGTGCTCGGCTACCGGACGGACACCCTGCCGGCGTTCTACCTGCGGGAGTCCGAGCTGGCCGTGTCCTGGCGGGTGGACTCGGCCGCGGCCGCCGCCGCCGCGTTCGCCGCCCACCGGGCCCTCGGCGGTGGCGGCGCGGTGCTCGCCCACGCCGTGCCGGCCGAGGCCGAGCTGGACCGCGCGCTGCACGACCGGGTGCTCGCCGAGGGACTGGAGCTGGTGCGTTCCCGCGGCATCGGCGGCAAGGACGTCACACCCGTCCTGCTCGACCACTTCCACACCGCCACCGAGGGCGCGAGCCTGCGCGCCAACGTCGCGCTCGTGCTGGCCAACGCCGCCCTGGCCGCCGCCGTGGCGGCCGAGCTGGGCGGCCTCAGTCGGTCCGTTCCTCGATGACCTGGTGCTCGCGCCGCTCGACGGCCCGGGCCTCGGGGCGGAAGCGGTTGACCTTCTCCCGCTTGCGCGGCGGCCGGTCGTTGGCGATGAGCACCGCGGCCCAGGGCAGCGGGATGGAGATCAGGATGAGGATCAGCGCCAGCCACCAGATGCGGTAGCAGGCCGCCGCCGCGATCAGCAGCGGGATGCGCATCGACATCATGATCGCGTACTTGCGCCGCCGCGCCGCGTGCTGCTCCGCCAGGGACGGCGGCGCCGCCGTGATCAGCACCGGGGATTCCGGGGTGCCGGCCCGTGCTCGATCCTTCACGACGCCACCTCCGTACCCCATGGTTGCACTCCGGGGGACGAGGCGCAGTGGCGGGTCGTGACAGGTCAGGCGCCGCCACCCGTCGACGTCGCCGCGGTCCGGGTCACGCCTTGGCGGCGGCCTTCAGCTCCTGCTTGTACGCGCGGACCTTCTGCAGCGCCGCCTCGTCGGTGATGTCGGCGACGGAGCGGAAGGAGCCTTCCTCGCCGTACGAGCCGGCCGCCTCCCGCCAGCCGGGCGGCCGCACGCCGAAGCGCTTGCCCAGCAGCGCCACGAAGATCCGCGCCTTCTGGTCGCCGAAGCCCGGCAGCTTCGTGATCCGCTTCAGCAACTCCTGCCCGGTCTCCGCGTCGCTCCACAGCCGCTCCGCGTCGCCGTCGTACTGCTCCACCAGCAGGCGGCACAGGTCCTTGGTGCGCTTGGCGAACGCCTTCGGGAACCGGTGCAGCACCGGCGGCGTGGCGAACAGCCGGACGAGCTCCTCGTCGTCCATGCCGGCCAGCTCCGCCGCGTCCAGCTCGTGCCCGAGCCGCTGCTGCAGCACGTACGGCGAGCTGAACGCCTTCTCCATCGTCTGCTGCTGGTCCAGCAGCATCCCCAGCAGACGGGCGAGGGGGCTGCGGTGCAGCAGCTCGTTGGCCTCGGGCGCGATGGGCAGGCTGAGGGTCATGCTCCGACCTCCGGTGACGACGCGGAACCTGCGCCCATCCTGCCCGATGCCGTCGCCGGACGAGCCGCCGCGGTCACCCCGGCCCACCGGACGTGCCCGGCCGCGACCTCACCCGTTCTCGCACCTCAGCGCGCACGTCTCCGGGCCGTCCCGCCGTACACTGGCCAGGTGACCGCGGAGCCCCATCACCTCTACGAGGACCTGCATCGTCTGGTCGACCGCCTGTCCACCGAGCAGGTCGACCAGGCGCGCTCGTTCATGCTGCGGCTGGTGGGTGACCGGTCGGGAGACCGGCTCGGTGAGTCGGCAGCCGAGCCGGTGCGGCGCCATCTCTCCTTCGCCGGCAGCATCTCCGCAGAGCCCGACCTCGCAACGCGCTCCTCGGAGATCCTGGAGGAGATCATCCGGAGAAACGCTGGGTGATCGTCGCGGACACCGGTCCCCTGGTGGCGGCGGCGAACCGGCGGGACACGCATCACGCGCGATGCACACAGCTCCTCGAGAGCCACACCGACCAGGTCGTCGTGCCCGCGCCCGTCGTCGTGGAGGTGTGCCAGATCCTCGCCAGCCGTTGCGGGACTCACGCCGAGGCGATCTTCCTGACGGCGCTCGGCGACCAGGAACTGCGGGTCGAGGAACTGGTGCCCGCCGACTACCGCCGAGCCGCCGAACTGACCGCCCAGTATGCCGCCCTTCCGCTGGGCGCCGTCGATGCCTGTGTCATCGCCACCGCGGAGCGGCTCGGCGCCGTCGATGTGGCGACGCTGGATCGGCGGCACTTCCGGGTGGTGCGGCCTCGGCACGTGGACGCGTTTCGGTTGCTGCCAGGCTGACCGCCATGCGGGCGGTGGTGAGCCGGGTGCTCGGGGCGAGCGTCACGGTGGATGGCGAGGTCGTGGGGGCGTTCGAGGGACCGGGGCTGCTGGTGCTGCTCGGGGTCACGCACGAGGACGGTCCCGCGCAGGCCGCCGCGATGGCCCGCAAGGTGCACGAGCTGAGGATCCTGCGCGACGAGGAATCCGCCGCTACCGCCGGGGCACCGTTGCTCGTCGTGAGTCAGTTCACCCTCTACGGCGACACCCGCAAGGGACGGCGGCCGAGCTGGACGGCGGCCGCCCGGCCCGAGCACGCCGAGCCCCTGGTCGAGGCCGTGGTGACTGCGCTGCGTGACCGTGGCGCCCGGGTCGAGACCGGCCGGTTCCGGGCCACGATGCGGGTCTCGTCGGTGAATGACGGTCCGTTCACGGTGGTGGTGGAAACCTGAGACCTTCCTGAGACCCGGGGCACGCCGGACAACCGGGGCGACGACCGTCACGTCCTGCGATCGGGGACGGGGAACGTTTCCGACCACCGCAGCGTTGACCCAGGTGTTGGCGCAGCACCGGTGCCACAAGGGAGGAAACCCGATGACGACGACGTTCAACGCGACGGAGGTTCTGCCGCACGCCGAGGAGGCCGCCGAGGCCGACCTCGACGCGCAGGGACCCGCCGCCGATCTGGTCCGGGTCTATCTCAATGGTATCGGCAAAACCGCGCTGCTGACGGCGCAGCAGGAAGTCGACCTGGCCAAGCGCATCGAGGCCGGCGTCTTCGCGCAGCACATGCTCGACACGACCGACGACCTGCCGGCCTCGGAGCGGGCCGACCTCAAGTTCCTGGTGCGCGACGGGCGGGCCGCGAAGAACCACCTGCTGGAGGCGAACCTGCGGCTGGTGGTGTCGCTGGCCAAGCGCTACACCGGGCGCGGCATGCCCCTGCTGGACCTCATCCAGGAGGGCAACCTCGGCCTGATCCGCGCGGTCGAGAAGTTCGACTACACCAAGGGCTTCAAGTTCTCCACGTACGCGACCTGGTGGATCCGCCAGGCGATCACCCGCGGGATGGCCGACCAGAGCCGCACGATCCGGCTGCCGGTCCACCTCGTGGAGCAGGTGAACAAGCTGGCCCGCCTCAAGCGGGAGCTGCACCAGCAGCTCGGCCGCGAGGCGACGCACGAGGAGCTCGCCGACGGCACCGGGCTGCCGGTGGAGAAGATCGGCGACCTGCTCGACCACTCGCGTGACCCGGTGAGCCTGGACATGCCGGTCGGCAACGACGAGGAGGCCCCGCTCGGCGACTTCATCGAGGACTCCGACGCCTCCGACGCCGAGTCCGCGGTGATCTCCGGGCTGCTGCAGGACGACCTGCGGCGCGTGCTGGCCACGCTGGACGCGCGCGAGCAGCAGGTGATCCGGATGCGCTACGGCCTGGAGGACGGCCAGCCCCGCACCCTGGACCAGATCGGGCGCCACTTCAGCCTGTCCCGCGAGCGCGTGCGGCAGATCGAGCGCGAGGTCATGTCCAAGCTGCGGCAGGGCGAGCGCGCCGAGCGCCTGCGGGCCTACGCGAGCTGAGTGACGCTGAGTGATGTGCCGTTCGCTCGAACGGCAGGCTTGACGCCGGAGCCGCCCAGGCGGACGGTTCTCGGCACGGGCTCACTCACGTACGACGAGTCCACGCGGACCGGGTAACCCCCTCACTACCCGTCTCCGCGTACCCCGGGAGGCCGGTCCCGTCGGGGGCGGGACCGGCCTTCCGACCGTTCAGGGCCGGTCGCGCCACCGTTCAGAGCCGGCCGCGGCGCCGGTCAGGGGCCGTTCAGGGGCCGGTCAGCTCGACGGCGGGGACGTCGGCGCCGGTGAGCGCGGCGACCCGGTTCACCTCGGCGTCCAACGCCCGGCGGGGCACCTTCTCGAACAGCTCCGCGGTGAGCGTGCCCCTGTCCACCGACCAGACGCCGGCGACGCGGCCCTCGTGCAGCACCACGGCGGAGATCCAGCCGGCCGTGCGGCTGACCTTGGCCTTGTGCTCGGCCGGGATGACGCCCCGGTTGACCGCGATGACGTACTGGTCGAACGGGCCGAGCAGCCGCACGCCACGCGCGGGCGCCGTGGCGAGCAGCTCGTCCAGGTGCTCGGTGGCCGCGTACGCCGGCGCGCCGTCCACGTCGACCTCGGTGATCGCGCCATCGGCGAGCAGCCCGGTGAACCAGGCGGTGACCGGCCGAGCGCGCACGCCGCGGCTGAGCCAGGCGATGAAGTCGTCGCGGGAGGCCGGTCCGTACGTCCCCAGGTAGTCGAGCACCAGCCGCGGCCCGGCCTCCTCCGGGTCGACGGGCCGCCAGTCCGCGAACACCGCCGACGGGCTGGTGAACGTCACCCGCGTGCCGTTCGGCGGCCCGTGGCAGAGCAGCCCCGCGTAGGCGGCCGGCTTCAGCATCGACCCCCAGCCGGAGCGCAGCGCCTCGCCGAAGTGGTCCCCGACCCGCGCGGTCAGCTCGACGGCCAGTTCCTCGCGGGTGTGCGGCCGCGTCGTCAGCAGCTCGTCCACCGCAGCGAGCAGCGCCTCCATCTCCGCCTTCGTGACACCCGCCGCGCGGTACCAGACCGGCCGGTCCCAGGTGCGCTGCGCGCCGAGCACCGCGCACTGCAACGCCGCCTGCCGTGCCGTCAGCAGGTGCAGCGTGCCGCGCACCGACCACATCCGCACCAGCGAGCGCTCCTCACCCAGCCCCGCCGCCACCTCGTCGCGCGCCGGCCGCCCCAGGCGCACGGCCACCGCGAGGTCCGCGCTGGACGCCACCTGCGCCTGCACCCCGCACAGCCGGTCCGCCACCTCCACCGCGCCGGCGGCGGGTTCGGTCAGGAACTGCCGGTCCATCCGCCAGGCCAGCACCTGCGCCGTCGACACGCCCGCCATGGCGTCAGAACCTAGGCGATCGTCGCAGCGCCCGCCCGGGCCGGGCCGGAGTAGAAGGTCAGCACCGGGTCGTCCGGCGCCCCGGGCTCGTCGATGACCTCCACTGTGAAGTCCCGCCCCGGGAAGTGGCTCGCCAACAACCCCCGCCAGCACCGGGCGACCGACCGGGCCAGCGCGACCAGGTCGTCCTCGAACGGCTGGAGGTCCACCGCGAGGAACAGGCTCGGCACCGACAGACGGTTGACCATGAACTCGACGGCCGCCGGGTCGCCGGGGTGATGGGCCCGCCAGGCGTCCACCGCGCTCCGCTCCTCGTCGGACAGCTCCTCGCCGCCGCCGAGCAGCGCCACCACACAGCCCTCGTACTCCGCGAAGTCGGGGCAGAACAGCCACTGCGCGGCCAGCACCACCGGCACGGCCGCATCTCGGTTCAGGTAGTCGACCGGCCCGAGACCGCCGCCGAACGACTCGCTCCACTCGACGACGTGCGCCGGGATCGGCCGCGCGGGCGGCGGCGTCTCGTCGCCGGTCATGGGATCTCCTGGGGGTTGGCGGGCCGGACCATCCTGCCCTCCCGCACGAACACCTGGCCGGTGGCCGGGTTGCGGTGCACGGTGTACTCCACGACGTGCGGAGTGGGCACACCGCCGTGCGAGCGTCCGGTCAGGTCAACCCGCTTGATCGCATTGCCGACGTCATCGTAGACGGTGTAATTGGTGATCTGGCCGCTCTGGGGATCGCGCTTGTAGAGGACGCTGTTCGGTTGCGACTGCGAGGGCAATCGCCGCCCTTGGTACTGGGTGCCGTTCCTCAGCAGGTCCCGGGCGTGGGGCAACGGCCCGTTACGGGCGTACGTAGGTCGGGTCGGCGTCACCGATCGCTTTCCGAACAGCTTGTTCCAGAGCCAGCGGAAGAACTGGGCGATCTTCCCGAAGAGCCAGACGATGAAGCGCCAGACAAGCCGGAACAGACCGGCGAGGATGCGGACCAGGAAGGGCAGCGCGGCCCGGATTATCCAGCCGATCACCGGACCGAGGAATGCCGCGCCAACCGTCGACGTGGCGTGCTGGATGGCACCGTTGGTCGATTCGAGAACACCTAGGACGGCCTGTTTGGCCTGCACCGTGGCCACAGCCATTGCATCCACGCCGGTGGCCACCTGACCGGCTGCCTCGGCCACCAGTTCCAGGTCGGAGGCGAAGTCCCGCCAGCGGTCGGCGAACGCGTCGATCGCGCCGGAGTCGTGCTCGGCCACGATCGTCCCGGCCAGCGCCACGCCATCCGCCCGAACGTCCTGCACCCGCTCGCCGAGGAAACGCCAAGCGCCGGCCAACTCGGCCAGCCTGTCCTCGTCCGCCTCGGGCCAGCGCCCGCCGATCTCGCCGAGAAGCCCTGCCAGTTCTCTTGGCAGCGTGACGGTCACTGCGGCAGCACCCCGTCAATCCGGCGCAGGGCTGCGGCCTGCTGTTCGTCCGCCTCGGCGTAGGTGGCCGCCGTCGCCGTCAGGCGCTCCCCGAGCGAGGCGAACTCGGCGGCCAGCGAGGCGAAGGCGTCTCGTGCCGTGTCCGCCACGTCGTTGTAGGCCGCGGCGAACAGCGCGCCCTCAGCGTCGGAACCCCACACCTGCGGGCCACCGGCCGGTACTGTGCCCGACGCGAGCCCATCGCCGGCCGCAGCCAGGTCGGCGCCGGAGCGTCGGAGCCGGTCGGGATCGACCCGGAAGCCGTCACGCACTCGACTCACCCCCCTTGCAAAAGGTAATCCCCGCGAAGCCGCTACTCTAGGGCATCGTGAAGTCGGCGGGTCCGATTCGCGATAATGACTGCCACGATCGAGGGGTTGAGATGAGTGACTTCGACGTGTCGAATGACGGATCCCCAGCAGATGCATCCGAAGTGACACGACCGGTCGGCCGTGGGAGCGCCGCCCATGGCTCCGTCAGCGCGACCGTGGGCGCAGACGGCCGGCTCGTCGAATTGCGTATCGAGCCCGGACCACATATTCGTACCAGTTCCGCCGAAGCGTCCCTGACCGCGCTCTCCGCACACGTCGTGGTCGCTGTGAACGCCGCGCTGGACGACCTCGACGCCACTCTGCGCGTAGCCTCCGGCGACGTCGGCGATCGACTGCTCGGCGACCTCGGCCGGGTGGCGGAGGACTTCGAGCGGGCACTGAACCAGGTGGCTGGCGACCTGGCTCACGCGGAGCGCCGCCTGCGGTACTGACGTCCTGGAGTCCGGCCACGATGCGTAGCCCTCGAAACGTTCGGGGGCCGATCTGTCGAGGTGACCCCGTCGCAGTGCCCGCCGAGGCCGAGGGCCTCGCCCTGGTCCGGACACTGCTGCCGGGCCAGGAGCCCGTTCCGCGCCTGGTCGAACGTCGGGTTCCGGGACGGCCATGGCCGGGGGCCAAGGCGGACCAGCTCGTGCTGGGCCGGCAGCGGCTGCACAGGAGTGCGTTCTGCTCCATCACCCCGGCCTGCGGTGTGAGTTGCCGTCCGCGTCGACGATCGATCTGTTCGGCCTCGACGGCCTCACCGAACACTCGGGATTGACGGCCATCTCGGAGCGCCTGCTGGAGCCGCCGAGTCCCGACCGGCCACAACTGACCAGCGGACGGACACCGGCCACCCGACCACGCGGGCGCGTATCGGTTTCCGGGTGGCGCCGCCCGGCGTGGCAACCGAGGAACGGACCCAGGCCAGGCGGACCGTACCTGCGCCGGCGGGCGCTGCGTCGGGACCGGGACGGACCCATGACCAATCTCGGGGACGGTGATCGGATTGCCGTACACGCGGGCCGTCGACGACAGTGGCGTCGTGATCGGTGCCGTCACCAACGACTCCTCCACCACGCGAGCGCTGCGCTGGTCCTGCCCGGCGGCGGACGGGCGCCGGGTACGGTCGCCGGTGTCGTTGCCGATCACCACCACGGAGCCCGGATGAGCCAGCAGGCCGAGTTCAGCCACGTCGACCCGTTGCCGCTGGCGGCGGACGACACGGAGTACCGGGAGCTGCCGGAGCTGGCTGGCGGGGTGCGGACGATCGAGGCGGCCGGGCGGACGTTCCTGCAGGTGGAGCCGTGGGTGCTGACGGCGCTCACGCGGGCCGCCATCACCGACATCCAGCACCTGCTGCGGCCGTCGCACCTGGCCCAGCTGCGGGCCATCGTGGAGGACCCGGAGGCGTCGCCCAACGACCGGTTCGTGGCGACCGATCTGCTGCGCAACGCGTGCGTGTCGGCCGGCGGCGTGCTGCCGATGTGCCAGGACACCGGCACCGCGATCGTCATCGGCAAGCGCACCGAGGGGGTGCTGACCGGCGGCGCGGACGAGGCGGCGATCTCGCGCGGCGTGTTCGAGGCGTACCGCGAGCTGAACCTGCGGTACTCGCAGATGGCGCCGGTGACCTTCTGGGAGGAACGCAACACCGGCACGAACCTGCCGGCCCAGGTCGAGCTGTACGCGGCCGGCGGCACCGAGCCCAAGTACGAGTTCCTGGTGCTGGCCAAGGGTGGCGGCTCGGCCAACAAGACCTTCCTGTACCAGGAGACCAAGGCCGTGCTGAACCCCACGCGGCTGGGGCGCTTCCTGGAGGAGAAGCTGCGCTCGCTCGGCACCGCGGCCTGCCCGCCGTACCACCTGGCGATCGTCGTCGGCGGCACCTCGGCCGAGTACACGCTCAAGGTCGCCAAGCTGGCCTCGGCGCGCTACCTGGACACGCTGCCCACGTCGGGTTCCGCCGGCGGGCACGCCTTCCGCGACCTCGACCTGGAGGCGCAGGTGCTGGAGATGACCCGGCAGTTCGGCATCGGCGCGCAGTTCGGCGGCAAGTACTTCTGCCACGACGTGCGCGTGGTGCGGCTGCCGCGCCACGGGGCCTCGCTGCCGATCGGCGTGGCGGTGTCCTGCTCGGCGGACCGGCAGGCCAAGGCGAAGATCACGCCGGGCGGCGTGTACCTGGAGCAGCTGGAGCGGGACCCGGCGCGGTTCCTGCCGGAGGTGCGCGAGGACGACCTGTCCGACGAGGTGGTGCGGATCGACCTGACGCGGCCGATGGCGGAGATCCGGCGGACCCTGTCCGCGCTGCCGGTGCGCACCAGGCTGTCGCTCAGCGGGCCGCTCGTGGTGGCACGGGACATCGCGCACGCCAAGATCGCCGAGCGCCTGGAGGCCGGCGAGCCCATGCCGGACTACC
Organism: Pseudonocardiaceae bacterium; assembly: GCA_036402215.1. Lineage (GTDB taxonomy): Bacteria > Actinomycetota > Actinomycetes > Mycobacteriales > Pseudonocardiaceae > DASXTS01. The sequence goes on along the minus strand of DASWTI010000222.1, from coordinate 8,464 downwards.
TGCGCGACCACCCGGTGTACTACGCAGGCCCGGCCAAGACCCCGGCCGGCTACGCCTCCGGTTCGTTCGGACCGACCACCGCCGGGCGGATGGACGCCTACGTGGCGCAGTTCCAGGCCGCCGGCGGGTCGCTCGTCATGCTCGCCAAGGGCAACCGCTCGCCGCAGGTGACGGAGTCGTGCGCCACCCACGGCGGCTTCTACCTGGGGTCCATCGGCGGGCCGGCCGCGCGCCTCGCCCAGGACTGCATCAAGCACGTCGAGGTCCTCGAATACCCGGAGCTCGGCATGGAGGCCGTCTGGCGGATCGAGGTGGAGGACTTCCCGGCGTTCGTGGTGGTGGACGACAAGGGCAACGACTTCTTCGCCGAGTCCAGCCGGCCGGTCCTGCAGATCTCGTTCCGCCGCTGATCCGACGCCGGCCGACCGAGTGGCCGGGGCCGGCCGGTGGCCCGGGGGGCGGGGCCGAGGGCCGGGGCCGGGGGGCGAGGTGGCGGCGGATGACCGGGGGTTGGACGGCGAACCGCCCGGGTGGCTGAGGGGGACCACCCGGGCGGTTCTGTGGGAGAGGCCGGAGCCCCGGCGGCCGGTCTAGCGCGGGCCGGCCTGCGTGCGCTCCAGCACCACGGTCCGGTCGCCCAGCGGGGCGTCCAGCTTGGCCGTGAGCGGTGGGAAGAGGATCTCCATCGTGCAGACGTCCCCGCCGGAGTTCGTCTCGGTGACCACGAACGTCACCTGGGTGGCGCTCTGCTCGGTGACCGCGCCGGTGGCCTGGATGCAGCCCCCCGCCTGACCGAAGGCACCGATGACGGTGCCGTCGCCCTCGGTCCAGACCACGTCCGGATAACCCTCGGGCAGCTTCGTCGCGTCGACCTTGGCCGGGGCCACCTGCGTCCCGTTCGGCGGCGGCACCGGCGCGCCCATGCCCGCGCCAGGGGCGGTGCCCTCGATCGGGCTCGACTCCACCGGCAACTCCTCGGCCGGCGCCGACACCGGTGGCTGGCCACCGAAGCCGATCTCCTCGTTCTGCCCGCACGCGACGCACGCCACCAGCAGGGCGCCCGTGCCCAGCACCTGTACCAGTCGTCTCATGCGTCCAGGACGGTAGTCGCACGGTCACGGGTTGCACGCCCCGCCCCGGAGATTTCCGCTCCACGACCGTCCCGCCGCAGCCGGCGGAGTTTCCGCGACGACCTCAGCGAAGGCGGCGCGGGCCGGTGTCCGGGCCGAGGCGTCCCGCGAAGTGCGGGACCGGGCCGATGGTGACCCCTGCCCCGGTGGGGAACGCCCCGGCGGCGGACGCGAGCACGGGATGCAAGTCGAGCTGGCGCACCTGGGGCACCTGCTCCACCAGCCGCGACAACCGCAGCGCCAGGTCGGCCAGCGCGTCGAGGTCCACCGGCGTGGCACCGTGATAGCCGGTCAGCAGCGGCGCGGCCTTCGGCGCCCGCACCAGTTCCGCCGCGTCCACGTCGGACAGCGGCACGGCCCGGTACGCCCGGTCCCCCAGCAGGTCGCCGAGCACGCCGTGCAGCCCGAAGGACAGCAGTGAGCCGAACGACGGGTCGTCGGCGAGGGCGAACGCGCACGAGATGCCCTTCGGCGCCATGCACTGCACGTACACCTCGGGTGACCCGGTGAGCTCCACCAGCCCGTCGTACGCGGCGCGCACCGCGTCCTCCCCGAGCAGGTCCAGCCGCACGCCGACCAGGTCGGTGCGGTGCTGCCACTGCTCCCCCACCGCCTTCACGGCCACGGGGTGCCCCAGCTCGGCGGCTGCCGCCACCGCGTCGCCCACGGTGCACACCCGGCGGAACGGCACGATCCGGATGCCGGCCGCCGCCAGCAACTCCACGGTCCGCTCGTCGCTCAACCGCACCATGTCCGGCGAGGCGATGGTCTCGGTGGCGGGTTCCCTGACAGGCCCGGCGTGCCGCTCGACCACCGGCTCGGCGATGGCCTCGGCCGCGGGCTTCCCGACCGGCCCGGCCACCGGCTCCGCAACGGCCGCGGCCGCGGCCTTCCCGGCGGGCTCCGTGGTTGGCCCGGCGGTGGGTTCGGCAGGGCCGAGGCGGTCGGCGAGGACGGTGAGGGCCAGGTCGCGGGCGGCCGCGGGGTCCATGCCGGCCGGCGTGGGGAACTCGCCGACCGGGCGGGCGCGCCAGGCGGCATAACGCACCGCACGGGCGAGCGCGATGGCCGCGCGCTCGGGGCTGGGATAGCTGGGCACGGACCCACGCCCCGGTGTGCCGTCCGGCCCGGGCACGGACAGCTCGGCGGGGATGCCCTCGACCGCGAGAAACGAGGAGAGCACCGGCTTGCCGAGCCCGGCGGCCACCTCGGCGGCGGCGCGCAGCGCGGCGGCGTACTCGGCGCCGGGCACCTCGACCGGCGGCAGGAAGACGGCGACCAGCGCGTCGGTGTCCTCGCGCGCCAGGTGTTCCCGCACGGCGCCGGCGAACACCTCGGGGCTGGCCGCCGCCCCGACGTCCACCGGCTCACCGGCGAGCACCAGCCCGTTGGCCAGCGCCGCGTCCGTCACCAGCAGGTTCAGCGCGCTGGAGTTGCCGACCACCGCCAGCCGCGGGCCGCGGGGCAGCGGCTGGTTGGCCAGCAGCAGCGCGGTGTCGAAGAGCTGCGCGAGTGACTCGACGCGGATGACGCCGGCCTGCTCGAACAGCGCCGCCACGCTGGCCTCGTCGACCCGCACGGTGGTGCCGGCCAGCCCCGGCGCCACCCCGGCGTGCCGCCCGGACTTGATCGCGACCACGGGCTTGGTACGGGCCAGCCGCCGCGCGAGCCGGGCGAACTTGCGGGGGTTGCCGAAGGACTCGAGGTAGAGCAGCACCACGTCGGTGCCGGGGTCGGTCTGCCAGTACTGGAGCAGGTCGTTGCCGGACACGTCGGCACGGTTACCGGCCGACACGAACGTCGACAGCCCGAGCCCGCGCTGCGCCGCCTCGGCGAGGATGGTGATGCCGAGCGCGCCCGACTGGCAGAAGAAGCCGACCCGGCCCAGCCCCGGGAGGACCGGCGCGAGCGAGGCGTTGAGCCGCACGTCGGGGGCGTTGTTCACCACGCCCAGCGCGTTCGGGCCGACCACGCGCATGCCGTGCGCCCGGGCCTCGGCCGCCAGCCTCCGCTCCGCACTCACGCCGTCGCCGCCGGTCTCGCCGAAGCCGCTGCTGATCACGAGCAGCGCCTTGACGCCCTTGGCCAGGCACTCGTCGGCCACGTCGGCCACGCTCGCCGCCGGCACCGCCACCACCGCGAGATCCACCTCGTCCGGGATGTCGGCCACCGTGGGGTAGGCCCGCACCCCCCGGACGGCACGGGCGTCGGGGTTCACCGGGTAGACCGGTCCGGCGAAGTCCGAGCGCAGCAGGTTGCGCAGCACCGTGTGGCCGATCTTGGAGCTGTCCGCCGACGCGCCGATCACGGCGACCGACCGGGCGTGCAGGAGGTTGTGCACGCTGCGCGCCTCGGCGGCCTGCTCCCGCGCCTGCGCCACCTCCAGCGAGCGCCGCGTCGGGTCGATGCCGAACTCGAGGTGCAGCACCCCGCCGTCGAACTCCCGGCTCACCTGGTACCCGGCATCGCGGAACACCCGCACCATCTGACTGTTCTCGGCGAGCACCTCGGCCACGAAGCGGGTGATGCCGCGCTCCCGGGCCGCCGCCGCGAGGTGTTCCAGCAGGATCGAGCCGACGCCGCGACCCTGCTGGTCGTCCTGGACGATGAACGCCACCTCGGCCGACCCGTCGTCCAGCCGCTCGTACCGCCCCACCGCGATCATGTCGTCGCCCAGCGTCGCCACCAGTGCCACCCGGTCGTGGTGGTCCACCGTCACGAACCGCCGCAGGTCGCGCTCCGGGAGCGTCGGGTACGGCCCGAAGAAGCGCAGGTAGAGGGTGCGCTGGGAGAGCCGTCCGTGCAGCGCCACCATGGCGTCCGCGTCGTCCGGTGTGATCGGGCGCAGGTGCACCGTCCCGCCGTCGGCCAGCACGACGTCGGCGTGCCAGTGCGCGGGCGGTTCCTCCGGCGCCCCACCGGCCCGCGCCGCCGGTCCGACCGCGGTGCTCATCAGTCGCGCGGGTCGTCGGGGTCAAGGCCGAACAGCGGGAACGCCGCCCGCCGGGTGGCCACGATCGCCGCGTCCACGTCGGCCACCCCGGCGCCGCTGCCGGACTGCCCGTCCCACGGCTCGAACGCCACGTCGGCCCCGTCACCCATGGACGTGGGCAGCGGCAGGTCGCCCGCGAGCCGCGCGGTGTGCGCGGTCCAGCCGGCCGGCACCGGCCGCTCCGGATCGACGTCCCGGTCGAGCACCGTCGCCAGCAGGTGTGTCCACGACCGGGGGACCACGCGGAGCAAGGAGTAGCCACCACCGCCGAGCGCCAGCCAGCGACCGTCCGCGTGCTCCTCGGCGAGGTCCCGCAGCACGCGGTAGATGGCGCGATGCCCGTCCACGGTGAGCGCGAGGTCCGCGAGCGGGTCCTCCCGGTGGGTGTCCACGCCACACTGGGTGACCAGCAGCTGCGGCCGGAACGCGCGCAGGACCGAGGGCACCACGGCGTGGAAGGCCCGCAGCCACTGCGGGTCCCGGGTGCCCGGTGGCAGCGCCAGGTTCACCGAGGTGCCGTGGCCTTCGCCCTCGCCGAGCTCCCGTGCCGCACCGGTGCACGGCCACAGCGTTGCCGGGTGCTGGTGCAGCGACACCGTGAGCACCCGCGGGTCGTCGTAGAACGCCGCCTGCACGCCGTCGCCGTGGTGGACGTCCACATCCAGGTAGGCGATGCGGTCGAAGCCGTGGTCGAGCAGCCAGGAGATGGCCACCGCGCAGTCGTTGTAGACGCAGAACCCCGCCGCGTTCCCGGCCATCGCGTGGTGCAGCCCGCCGGCGATGTTGATCGCGCGCCGGGTCTCCCCCGACGCGATCCGCTCGGCCGCAGCCAGCGAGCCACCGACGACCAGGGCCGACGCCTCGTGCATCCGGTCGAACACGGGGTTGTCCGCCGTGCCCAGCCCGTACGCGAGGTTCTCGCCGTGGGCCGGTGCGGCACGCACCGCCTCCAGGTAGCCGGGCGTGTGCACGCGCAGCAACTCGCTGTCCGGCGCCACCTCGGGCTCGACGAGCGGTACGTCGTCCAGCACCCCGAGCTCACGAGCCAGCCGGATGGTGAGGTCCAGCCGGATCGGGTGCAGCGGGTGACTGCCCCCGAGGTCGTAGCCGAGCAGTGCTTCGTCCCAGACGACGGCCGCCATGACCGGCAGCCTACGTCCGTGGGCCGTCGCCGGCCGGTCCGGCGCCGGAGGCGTCGCCGCCACCCACGGCCGGGCCGGTGGCCACCGGCCGCGTGGGATCGGTGCACCAGTGCGACCACGAGCCGGAGTACAGCGCGGCGGGGCGCTCCGGCCCGGTGAGCTGGGCGACCTCCAGGGCCAGCACCACGGCCGTCGCGGTAACCCCCGAGCCGCAGTACGCGCCGACCGTGGCCCCGGGGCGCACGCCGAGCGCGGCGTAACGGCGGGCCAGCTCGGCGGCCGGGAGCCAGCGGCCGTCCGTCCCGAGGTGCTCGGTGGCCGGCGAGTTCACCGCGCCCGGGATGTGGCCGGCGCGCGGGTCGATCGGCTCGGTCTCGCCGCGGAACCGCGCCGCGGCCCGGGCGTCCACCAGCACCCCCGCAGCGGCGAGCCCGGCGGCCTCGCCGGCGTCCATCACGGGCATGCCGCCGGGCCGGACCTCGATGTCACCCGGCACCACCACCGGCACGTCCGTGGACACCGGGCGGCCCTCGTCCACCCAGGCCGCGTACCCGCCGTCCAGCACGCTCACCGCCCGGTGCCCGGCCCAGCGCAGCAGCCACCACAGCCGCGCCGCGACGGACCCGTCGGCCGCGTCGTAGGCGACCACCGGGTGCCCCGTCCGCACCCCGGCCCGGCGGAGCGCGTCACGCAGCCGCGCCGGGTCCGGCAGCGGGTGACGGCCCCCGGCGCCGGGCGGGTCGGCGAGATCGGTGTCGAGGTCCATGAACACCGCGCCCGGCAGGTGCCCCTCGGCGTAGAGTTGAGAGGCAGGCGGGCCGACGAGCGACCACCGGACGTCCAGCACGGTCGGTGGGCGCGACGAGACCATGTGTTCGGCGAGTACCGCGGCGCTGATCAACGGCTGCATGGCCGCCATACTGCCGTCGGACGGCGGCGATCCCGACACCGACCGGCACAGATCGTGCCGACGGTGCGACGTGGCAGTGACGACTTCGGCCGGGACCGGCGGGAACACCTGGACGTGCGGCGTTCGGCGCACCGGGACCGCCGGTCGGACCAGCCGGATACGATAAGCGGTGGACGAAGGGGAACGGTTGTGAACGACCTCATCGACACCACCGAGATGTACCTGCGAACGATCTTCGAGCTCGAGGAGGAAGGCGTCATCCCGCTGCGTGCGCGCATCGTGGAGCGCCTCGGCCAGAGCGGACCGACGGTCAGCCAGACGGTGTCTCGGATGGAGCGCGATGGTCTCTTGATCGTGTCGGGTGACCGGCACCTGGAGCTCACCCCCGAGGGGCGGGCCCGGGCGATCGCCGTCATGCGCAAGCACCGGCTCGCCGAGCGCCTGCTGGTCGACGTGATCGGCCTCGACTGGGAGGACGTGCACGCCGAGGCGTGCCGCTGGGAGCACGTGATGAGCGAGGCCGTGGAGCGCCGGCTCGTCACGCTGCTCGGCCACCCCACCACCTCGCCCTACGGCAACCCCATCCCCGGGCTCGACGAGCTGGGCGTCGGCGAGGCGGCGGGGTCGCCTGAGCCCGACCTGATGCGGCTCGACGAAGTGGCCCGCCGCGGTGGTGGCCGCGTCGAGGTGCGGCGCATCGCCGAGCACGTCCAGCTCGACCACGACCTGATGTCCCGCCTGCGGCGTTCCGGCGTCATGCCGGGCAGCAAGATCGACGTCGCCGCCAGCCGGCCGAGTGCCCAGGTGGGTGTGCGTGGCGCGGTCGGCGGGGACACCGAGCTGGACCCGTCCGTGGCGCACGCCGTCCTGGTGCGCGCCGCCGTCTGACCCCACCTCCGGGGTCCCCGAGCGGAAAGAGTCCTCGTGAAGTTGCTCGTCACCGGCGGTGCCGGTTACGTCGGCAGTGTGTGCGCCGCGACCCTCGTGGAGGCGGGTCACCGGGTGGTCGTGGTGGACGACCTGTCGACCGGGCACCGGGACGCGGTGCCTCCGGGCTGCGAGCTCGTCGAGGCGGACGTCGCGGAGTGCGCGGACGACGTGTTGTCGGCCGGGGACTTCGACGGGGTGCTGCACTTCGCGGCGCGGTCGCTGGTCGCGGAGTCCGTGGTGAAGCCGGAGCTGTACTGGTTCGGCAACGTGGTGACGTCGCTGCGGCTGCTCGACGCCATGCGGCGGCACGGCACCCCGCGCCTGGTCTTCTCCTCCACTGCGGCCACCTACGGCCAGCCGGAGGAAGTGCCGATCACGGAGTCGGCGGCGACCGTGCCGACCAACCCGTACGGCGCCAGCAAGCTCGCCATCGACACCGCCATCGGCACGTACGCGGCGGCGCACGGCCTGGCGGCGGTCAGCCTGCGGTACTTCAACGCGGCCGGCGCGTACGGGGAGTTCGGCGAGCGGCACACGACGGAGACGCACCTGATTCCGATCGTGCTGCAGGTCGCCGCCGGGAAGCGCGACCAGGTGTCGGTGAACGGCACCGACTACCCCACGGACGACGGCACGTGCGTGCGGGACTACATCCACGTTCTCGACCTGGCGCAGGCGCACCTGCTGGCGCTGGAGCACGCCACGCCGGGCGAGCACCGCATCTACAACCTCGGCAGCGGCACGGGCTTCTCGGTCCGCGAGGTGATCGACACCTGCCGCCGGGTGACCGGGCACGCGATCCCGGCCGTGGAAGCGCCGCGCCGCGCCGGCGACCCGGCGACCCTGGTGGCGGCGAACCGGCTGGCGCGCACCGAGCTGGGCTGGACGCCGAAGCGGACGGATCTGTCCACCATCGTGTCCGACGCCTGGGAGTTCGCCCGCGACCGCGGCTGAGGTCGTCATGCCGGCTCCTGGGCCGGCTCGTCGTCGGCGAGGGTGAGCTCGGCGTCGCGCACGGCATCGGCGAGGAACTCGGACAGCCGTGACGGTGGCACGCCCTGGGCGAGCACGAAGCGCAGCAGGGTCGACAGGTTGTGCCCGGGCCAGGCCTCCTCGGCACGCTCCAGCGCGATGCCGGCGAGCGCGCCGTCACCGCGCAGGTACGCGGACACGGCGGCGAGCGTGGCCGGTTCGGCGACCTCGGGCGCCGGCGTGAGCCGGGTGAGCGCCTGCCACAGCCGTTCCGCGGCGTCCGCCGTCTCTCCCAGGCACAGCTTCATGGAGCGGTCCCGGACCACCGGGTCGGTCAGCGCGACGGCCAGGCGCACGACCTCGTCGTCCCCGGCCGGCAGCCGGCCCG
>DASWTI010000221.1:0-6039 GCA_036402215.1 Pseudonocardiaceae bacterium | reverse complement strand
TCGCCGGCCAGGGCCCGCAGGTCGTTGCCCTCCACGCCGTCCGGGGTGCGGGCCGCGACCAGCGCCAGCCCACCCAGGTCCTCCGCGCCGGCCGCCAGCTCACCCGCGCCGGACAGCACCGCCGCCGCGCGCAGCCGGTCCAGCTCGCGCTCCGCGACGCGCACCCGGTCGAGCACGCCCGCGATGCGGTCCGGCAGCTCCTCGGGGCGCGCCTTCAGGGTGTCGGCGAGCTGGTTGACCAGCACGTGCTCCCGGGCCAGGAAGCGGAACGCATCGAGGCCGACGAGCGCCTCCACGCGGCGCACGCCGGAGCCGATGGACGCCTCCGACAGCAGCTTGACCACGCCGAGCTGGCCGGTGCGGTGCACGTGCGTGCCGCCGCACAGCTCCCGCGAGTAGTCGCCGATCTCCACCACACGCACCGCGTCGCCGTACTTCTCGCCGAACATGGCGATGGCGCCGAGCCGCCGCGCCTCCTCCTGGGTGGTGACGAAGGCGTGCACGTCGATGTTGTCCAGCAGCACCGCGTTGACCTCGTCCTCGACGTCGGCCAGCACGCTCGGCGGCACCGCGCCGCCCGGCGAGGTGAAGTCGAAGCGCAGCCGTCCGGGCGAGTTCTGCGAGCCGGCCTGCGCCGCCTGGTCGCCCAGCGCGCGGCGGAAACCCGCGTGCACCATGTGGGTGGCGGAGTGCGAGCGGGAGATCGCCTGCCGGCGCGTCACGTCCACCTCGGCGCGCACCGCCGCGTCCAGGGTGACCTCGCCGGAGCGCACCACGCCGCGGTGCACCGACAGCCCGGGCACCGGGTTCTGCACGTCGCGCACCTCGACCACGAAGCCGTCGCCGGTGACGGTGCCGGTGTCGGCGAGCTGACCGCCGCCCTCCGCGTAGAACGGGGTGCGGTCGAGCACCAGCTCCACCTCGGTGCCCTCGCCGGCCGCGGACACCCCGGTGCCGCCGGTGAGCAGGCCGACGACGCGCGCGTCCGCCGCGAGCTCCTCGTAGCCGAGGAAGTCGGTGTCGCCGTGACCGTCCAGCACCGCGCGGTAGGCCGACAGGTCCGCGTGCCCGGTGCGCCGCGCCGCCGCGTCCGCCTTGGCCCGCTCCCGCTGCTCGGTCATGAGCCGGCGGAAACCCTCCTGGTCCACCGCGAGCCCGGCCTCGGACGCCATCTCCAGGGTCAGGTCGATCGGGAAGCCGTAGGTGTCGTGCAGCTGGAACGCCTGGTCGCCGGTGAGCGCGGTGCTGCCGCTGGCGCGCGCCGAGCTGACGTGCGTGTCGAAAATGCGCGAGCCGCTGGTGAGCGTCGCCAGGAAGCTCTCCTCCTCGGCGCGCACGGTGTTGTCGATGCGCGGGAAGTCGGCCACCAGCTCGGGGTACGAGGGGCCCATGGCGTCGCGCACCATGGCCGCCAGCTCGGGCAGCACCGGCTGGTGGACGCCGAGCAGCCGCGCCGAGCGCACGATGCGCCGCAGCAGCCGGCGCAGCACGTAGCCGCGCGCCTCGTTGCCCGGCGTGACGCCGTCGCCGATCAGCATGACGCCGCTGCGCGCGTGGTCGGCGATCACCCGGAACCGCACGTCGTCCGCCTGCGCGGCGCCGTAGCGGCGGCCGCTCAGCTCCTCCATGCGCGCGATGACCGGGCGCACCAGGTCGGTCTCGTAGACGTTGTCCACGCCCTGCAGCAGCGTCGCGACGCGCTCCATGCCCATGCCGGTGTCGATGTTGCGGGCCGGCAGCGGGCCGAGGATCGGGAAGTCCTCCTTGCCGGAGCCCTCGCCGCGCTCGGAGTCCATGAACACCAGGTTCCAGATCTCCAGGAAGCGCTCCTCGTCGACCACCGGGCCGCCGTCCGGGCCGTACACCGGGCCGCGGTCGATGTAGATCTCGGAGGCGGGACCGCACGGGCCGGGGACGCCCATGGACCAGAAGTTGTCGGCCATGCCGCGGCGCTGGATGCGCTCGTCCGGCAGGCCGGCGATCCGGCGCCAGAGATCCGCGGCCTCATCGTCGTCGTGGTAGACGGTGACCCAGACGGTGTCCGGGTCGAAGCCGTAGCCGCCGCCGTCGACGGGACCGGTGACCAGCTCCCAGGCGTGCCGGATGGCGCCTTCCTTGAAGTAGTCGCCGAAGGAGAAGTTGCCGGCCATCTGGAAGAACGTGTTGTGCCGCGCGGTGTGCCCGACGTTGTCGATGTCGAGGGTGCGCACGCACTTCTGCACGCTGACCGCGCGGGGCCAGGGCGGCGGCGCCTCGCCGAGCAGGTACGGCTTGAACGGCACCATGCCGGCGTTGACGAACAGCAGGTTCGGGTCGTCCAGCAGGAGCGAGACGCTCGGCACCGGGGTGTGCCCGGAGCGCGCGAAGTGGTCGAGGAAACGCTGGCGGATCTCGTGGGTCTGCACGGTGGGTCCCCTGGTGGGATGCGGTCCCGTGGCGGGACGCGGGCGATCGGTGGACGGCGGGGGCGCGCGACGAACCGGTGGGACGTCAGTTCGCCGCGCGGCGAGCTCGGGCCGTGCCGTTCGCGCGGCCGGCGCCGTACCGCGCCCGCCCGTCGTCCTGGGGGGCGTCGGCGTACCGGCCGCCGTCCTCGTACCGGTGGTCGCCGCCGGCGGGACGGCCGTCGGTCTCGATGCCGGTGCGCTCGTCCACCATGCGGTGCAGCTCGTGCTCGCGCTCGGCCATGCCGGCGCGCACGTCCGCGCCGAAGGAGCCGACCGCGCCGGCCAGCTCGCGCAGCGCGTCGCCCACGTCGTCGGCGAAGCCCTGCGGGGTGAGGTGCCGCGCCGCGCGGTTCACCCGGCGGGTGGCGAGCACGCCGATCGTGACGCCCAGGCCCATCCAGAACAGGCGGCTCATCGGCGCGCCCTCCGGCGGCCGCGCCGCGTCTGCTCGGCGGCGAGGGCGGCGGCCCGGCGGCGGCGCAGCGCCCTGTTGACGCCGTAGGAGAAGGCCGCGGCCTTGACCAGCGGGCCACCCAGGGTCGCGGTGAACAGCGCGGTCAGCGTGGACACGTTGGCGCTCACCGCGCGGGCGTTCGCCGTGACGCCGTCGACCCGGCTGAGCTGGGTGTTGACGTGGTCGATCGTGGTGTTCGCGCCGGCCAGCAGCGGCTCGGAGTTCTCGTGCGCCTTCCGGATGGCGATGGTCGCCTCGTCCAGCGTGCGCCCGAGCTTGATCAGTGGGACGGCGAGCAGCAGCACCAGGAGTACCGCGGCTCCCGCTGCCACCAGCGCCGCGATCTGACCTGCCGACACGGTCCCTCCCCGCGTTTGGTTCTCGTGGCCACGACGGCGGTCAGGCTACCCCGTCCGCCGGAACCCGGCCGCGCCGGTTTCACCCTGGTGAGGACCGCGTGATGCGGCGGAGCTTGGGCAGCCGCTCGGCCACGGCGCGCTCGGCGCCGCGCTGCGTGGGGTGGTAGTAGTCCCGGCCGACCAGCTCGTCGGGGGCGTACTGCTGGGGCAGCACGCCGTCCGGGTCGTCGTGCGGGTAGCGGTAGCCGAGGGCGTTGCCGAGGCGCTCGGCGCCGCCGTAGTGGCCGTCGCGCAGGTGCGGCGGGACGGCGCCGGCGTGGCCGGCCCGGACGTCCGCGGTGGCCTCGCCGAGCGCGGTGATCACCGCGTTGGACTTGGGCGCGGTGGCCAGGTGGATGGTGGCCTGGGCTAGCGCGAGCCGGGCCTCCGGCATGCCGATGAGCTGCACGGCCTGGGCGGCGGCGGTCGCGGTGAGCAGCGCCGTCGGGTCGGCCAGGCCGACGTCCTCGCTGGCGTGCACCACCAGCCGCCGGGCCACGAACCGCGGGTCCTCGCCGGCCTCCAGCATGCGCGCCAGGTAGTGCAGCGCGGCGTCCACGTCGGAGCCGCGGATGCTCTTGATGAACGCGCTCACCACGTCGTAGTGCTGGTCGCCGTCGCGGTCGTACCGCAGCGCGGCGCGGTCCACGGTGGCCTCGGCGGTGGCCAGGTCGATCGCGGTGCCGCCGGTGGCGCGCACGGCGTCCGCGGCGGCCTCCAGGGCGACCAGCGAGCGCCGGGCGTCCCCGGCGGCGAGCCGCACCAGGTGGTCCTCGGCGTCCTGGTCGAGGGTCACCGCGCCGCCGAGGCCGCGCCCGTCGGCCAGGGCGCGCCGCAGCAGGGCCCGCACGTCGTCGTCCTCCAGCGGCCGCAGCTGCAGCACCAGCGAGCGGGACAGCAGCGGCGACACCATGGAGAAGAACGGGTTCTCGGTGGTGGCGGCGACCAGCAGCACGGTGCCGTCCTCGACCGCGCCCAGCAGCGCGTCCTGCTGGGTCTTGGAGAACCGGTGCACCTCGTCGATGAAGAGCACGGTGCCGGTGCCGCGGCGGCGCCGGGCCGCCTCGATGACCGCGCGCACCTCCTTGACGCCGGCCGAGAGCGCGGACAGCGCCTCGAAGCGGCGGCCGGTCACGCCGGACACCAGGCGGGCGAGCGTGGTCTTGCCCGTGCCGGGCGGGCCGTACAGCACGATCGACGCCGCGGAGCCGCCCTCGATGAGCCGCCGCAGCGGCGAGCCCTCGCCGAGCAGGTGGCCCTGCCCGAGCACCTCGTCGATGGTCCGCGGCCGCATCCGCACGGGCAGCGGCGCGCTCGGGTCGACCTCCTCAGGGGCGGTGTTCGGCGCGGGCACGAGTTCCTCGCCGAACAGCGCGTCCGCCTCGTCGCCGGGCGTGTCGTTCATGCGGCGGACGCTACCGCCGCGCGCCGACCATCCGCCGACGTGCCACCACGGCGCCGGCCGCGGCCAGCAGCCCCGCCCCGCCGCGCACGGCCGCCGCGCGCCCCGGTCCGGCGGCAGTGGTCGCGGGGGCGGTGGCGTTCGCCGCGCCGTTGGGGGTGGCCCCGTTCGCGTTCGCGTTGGCCGGGTCCCCGTTCGCCGCGTCCCCCTCGGCCGCCACGGCGTCCCCGTTCGGCACGGATGCCGGGTCGCCGGCCGGGGCGGGGGTGCCGGTGCGCAGCGCGGTCACGGTGCCGGTGAGCGCGTCCGGCGCCCGGAACCAGCCGTGCGGCACGGCGCCCCCGGTGAAGATCGAGCGCTGCCCGGCCGGGGTGAACGTCCACGGGCCGCCCGCGGCGAACGGGTACAGCTCCTGGGCCAGCACGACGTCCCGCTCCATCAGGTAGGTCACGGTGAACCGCTCCCCCAGCTCGCCGGCCGGCCGCTCCGCCAGCAGCCCACCGGCACCCGCGCCACCCGGGCCGTCCCCGCCACCCCCGTGGCCCGCGTCGCCGAACATGACGGCGCCGCCGGTGTGCTCCAGGAGTTCGCCCAGGCCGGGCATGCCGCTCACCCGCTCGTAGGACTCCACGCGGGCCGCGAACCCGGCGCCCTCCACCACCGCGACCGTCGGCCCCTTCGCCCAGGCCGGTGTCGCCACCCCGACCAGGCCGCCGAGCACGAGCACCGCCGTCACCACTCTTCTCATGCCCGGACTACACCGCCCGCCACCGTTCGGTTCCCGCTCAGCGCACGGACTCCGCGGCGGCGCGGGCGGCGTCGAGGCCGGGCATGCCCTCCAGCCGCAGGGTGATGCCGCGGCGCTGCCAGACCAGGGTCTCGGCGGCGGTGCGCGCGGTGCGGCGGACGCCGTCGCGGTCCAGGTAGACCAGCTCGTGCGGGCCGGACAACCAGAGGGCGGGTTCGCCGCCGACCTCGGTGTGCACGACGGCGGCGGGGTCGGTGACGCTCTTGACGAAGGCGGGGTCCAGGGTCCCGGCGAACTGGTCGAGGCGCACGCCGCCGGGCAGCTCCAGCGACACGATCCGGCGGTCCGTGACGATGACGGCCGCCGGCTGGCCGAGGGCGGCCGGGGCGACGATCGGGAAGCCGACCAGCGCGCCGGCCTCGGCCGGCCCGGCCACCACCACGGACTCCGGCGCGGACGGCGACGCGGACGGCGAGCCAGGAGCCGACGTGCCCGGCGCGGACGGCGCGTGGGTCGCCGGTGGGGCCGTCGGCGCGGGTGCCGTGACTGGGGCGCCGCGCTCGACGACCACGCCACCGAGGCGCAGCACG
>DASWTI010000220.1:0-3169 GCA_036402215.1 Pseudonocardiaceae bacterium | reverse complement strand
CGGTGCGGCCGCCGCTCACCGCGCGGGAGCGGCCGGCCGTGCTGCCGCTGTCCCCGGCGCAGCAGCGGCTCTGGCTGCTCGCCGGGCTGGACGGCGGCGGCACCGCGTACAACTTCCCGCTCGTGGTGCGGCTGCGCGGCGGGCTGGACGTGGACGCGCTGGCCGCCGCGGCGCACGACGTGGTGGCCCGGCACGAGGTGCTGCGCACGGTGTTCGGCGAGCACGACGGCGAACCGGTGCAACGGGTGCTGCCGGCCGGCGAGGCGCGGGTCCCGGTCGAGGTGCGCGACGTGCCCGGGTCCGACCTGGACGGCGTGCTGCTGGAGGCCGTCCGGTACCCCTTCGACCTGACCGCCGAGATCCCGCTGCGGCTCACCGTCGCCCGGCTCGCCCCGGACGACCACGCGGTCGTGCTGCTGCTGCACCACGTGGCCACCGACGAGTGGTCGGACCGGCCGTTCCTGCGTGACCTCTCCGTGGCGTACGCCGCGCGCCGCGCCGGCACCGCCCCGGAGTTCCCGCCGCTGCCCGTGCAGTACGCCGACCACGCGCTCTGGCAGCGCGAGGTGCTCGGCGGGCGTGACGACGCCGGCTCCCCGCTGGCCACCCAGCTCGCGTACTGGGAGCGGACGCTGGCCGGGGCGCCCGAGGAGCTGGAGCTGCCGGCCGACCGGCCGCGTCCGGCGCGGCCCTCGTTCCAGGGCGCGGAGCTCGAGTTCGAGCTGAAGCCGGACGTGGCCGCGGGCCTGCGCCGGGTGGCCGCGGCGACCGGCGCCAGCATGTTCATGGTGCTGCACGCCGCGTCGGCCGCGCTGCTGCACCGGCTCGGCGCCGGCACCGACCTGCCGATCGGCGCGCCGGTGGCCGGCCGCACCGACGCCGCGCTGGACGACCTGGTGGGTTTCTTCGTGAACACGCTGGTGCTGCGCACCGACGTGTCCGGCGACCCCACGTTCACCGAGCTGGTCGGCCGGGTCAAGGAGACCGCGCTGGCCGCGTTCTCGCACTCCGACGTGCCGTTCGAGGCGGTCGTGGAGCGCCTGAACCCGGTTCGCTCCGCGGGCCGCAACCCGCTGTTCCAGGTGATGGTCGGCTACCACAGCCGCGCCGGGGAGGAGCCCGGCCTGGCCGGGTTGCGGGCCCGCTGGCTCCCCGTGGAGGGCCGCACCGCCAAGTTCGACCTGGTGCTCGCGTTCACCGAGCACCTCGACACCGGGCGCGTCGAGTGCCGCCTGGAGTACGCCACCGACCTGTTCGACCGCTCCACCGCGGTGGCCGTCGGGGAGCGCCTGACGCGGCTGCTCACGGCGGTCGCCGAGGCACCGGGCACCCGGGTCGGCGAGGTGGACGTGCTGGGTGAGGACGAGCGCCGGCGCGTGCTCGTCTCGTTCAACGACACCGGCCGCGCGGTGCCGGAGCTGAGCCTGCCCGCGCTGGTGGCCGGCGTGGTGGCCCGCCGCCCGCACGAGGTGGCCGTGGTCGACCGGCACCGCTCGGTGGACCACGCCACGCTGGACGACCTCGCCGGGCGGACGGCCGCGCTGCTGCGCGGGCACGGCGTGGGCCCCGGCCAGGTCGCCGGCATCGCGGTGCCGCGTGGCGTGGAGCAGGTCGCCGCCGTGCTCGCCGTGCTCCGGCTGGGCGCGGCATACCTGCCGCTGGACCTCACGCACCCGGCGGACCGGGTGGCGTTCATGCTCGCCGACTCCGGCGCCAGGGTGCTCGTCACCACCACCGCCGAGGGCGCCCGGGTGCCGCACGTGGACGGCGTGACGCGCGTGCACCTGGACGCCGTCACGCTGCCCGCCGAGCCGGTGCCGCCGGTCGACGTGCCGCTCGACGCCCCCGCGTACGTCATCTACACCTCGGGCTCCACCGGGCGGCCGAAGGGCGTGGTGGTGCCGCACGAGGGCATCGCCGGCCTGGCCGCCACCGCCATCGACCGGATGGGCCTCACCGAGGACTCCCGGGTGCTGCAGTTCGCCTCGGTGGGCTTCGACGTGGCGGTGTTCGAGCTGGTCATGGCGCTGTGCGTGGGCGGGCGGCTGGTGCTGGCCCCGGACGAGGTGCGGGTCGCCGGGCCGGAGCTCACCGATTTCCTGCGCGACCGCCGGGTGACGCACCTGATCCTGCCGCCGTCGCTGGTGTCGGCGCTGCCGCCGGGCTGCGAGCTGCCGGCCGGCTCCACCATCCTGGTGGGCACCGAGACGGTGCCGCCGGACGTCATCCGGCGCTGGGCCGGGCACCTGGACCTGATCGCCGCCTACGGGCTCACCGAGGCCACGGTGAACTCCACGCTCTGGCCGGCCCGCCCCGGCTGGGACGGCGCCGTGCCGATCGGCGTGCCGGACCCCAACACCCGCTGCTACGTGCTGGACGCCGCGCTGCGCCCGGCGCCGATCGGCGTGCCGGGGGAGCTGTACGTCGGCGGCCGCGGCCTCGCCCTCGGCTACCTCGGCCGGCACCCGCTCACGGCGGAGCGGTTCGTGGCCGACCCGTTCGGCCCGCCCGGCGCGCGCATGTACCGCACCGGCGACCGGGCCCGCTGGCGCGCCGACGGCAACCTCGACTTCCTCGGCCGGGTGGACACCCAGGTGAAGGTGCGCGGCATGCGTGTCGAACCGGGGGAGATCGAGGCCGCGCTCGCCACCCACCCCGCGGTGCGGCAGGCCGCCGTGATCGCCGACCGGCACCAGGACGCCACCCGGCTCGTCGGCTACGTGTCCCCGGAGGACGGCACCCGGCCGGACCCCGCCGAGCTGCGCGCGCACCTCGCCGGCCTGCTGCCGGAGCACATGGTGCCGGCCGTGGTCGTGCCGCTCGACGGCCCGCTGCCGCTCACCCCGAACGGCAAGCTCGACCGCCGCGCGCTGCCCGCGCCGGTGCTCGCGGGCTCCGGCCCCGGGTCGTCCGGGGCGCCGCCCACGCCCGAGCAGGCCGCGCTCGCCGAGCTGGTGGCCGCGGTGCTCGGCCTGCCCTCGGTGGGCGTGCACGACACCTTCTTCGCGCTCGGCGGGCACTCCATGTCGGCCATGCGGCTGCTCGGCCGGGTGCGCACCGTGCTCGGCGCGGAGCTCACCGTCCGGGACGTGTTCGACGCGCCCACGGTGGCCGGGCTGGCCGCGCTGCTCGCCGGGGCGGGTGCCCGCCGTCCCCCGGTGCGCCCGGT
>DASWTI010000219.1:0-1774 GCA_036402215.1 Pseudonocardiaceae bacterium | reverse complement strand
CCGGCCGCCCGGCCACCGCCGACGCGGCGGCACGCGACTCGGCGGCCTCCGGGTGCCCGGGCGCGGACCCGGCTCGCGGCGGCACGTCCGCCCTGTCCCGGGCGCCGGCCGCGTTCCCGGCCTCGGCCTCAGCCACGTCGTCCTGGTCCGGCACGCCGGGCGGGTCCGCGGCATCCGCCGGATTCACCGCGTCTGCCGGGCCTGCGGCGACGGCCGGGTTCACGGCGGCCGGGTTCACCGCGGCTGTCCGGTCCCCCGCGTCGTCTCCGGGCGGAGCGTCCTTCGTGGGAGGCGCCTCCCTCGCGCGAGGTGCCTCGTCCGGGTCCGCCACGGTGTTCGTGTCCCGCGCGCCGATCGCCGCCGGCTCCTCCGCCGCGTCCACGGCGTTCGCCATGCCCTCGGGGACCTCACCCGCCGACCGACCCGCCGGCACCTCACCGGCTGCGCCGGCCTGTGGCGCCGGGCCGGCGGTTCCGCCAGAGGTGCCGGGCTCGTCCTCGACGACGTCGTGACCAGTGGCATCGGCGGCGAGAGCGGCGGCCCAGTCGGCGGGGACGTGATCCGGCAGGTCGAGCGACACCTCGGGTGGCAGGTCCTCGCCGGGTGCGCCATCGGCGAACGCGCGCACGGGCACGTCCATCGTGATCTCGGCGGCGGTCTCCGGTGGCATGCCGTGGCCGTTGGGGCGGCGGTGCGGCAGCTCGGCCGGCGGCAGGGACGCGACGGCCGGCCGCCCGTTGACCGGGGAGGGCACGCCGGGCTGGGGCGGGAACCCCGGCGTGGGGCGCGCCGGGGCCGGGTGCTGGACGAGCTCGGCCGGAACCGTGACCGTCGCCTGGGTGCCCTGCAGGTCACGACCGGCGTGCAGCCGCACGGCGATGCCGTTGCGCGCCGCCAGCCGCCCGACGACGAACAGGCCCATGCGGCGGGACTCCGGCAGGTCGGTGGGGCCGGTGGCGGCGAGCCGCCGGTTGACGTCGGCCACCGCGTCGTCGTCCATGCCGATGCCGTGGTCGATCACGTTGATCATCAGCGCGCCGCTCTCGGAGCGGTGCGCGGCGACCGCGACGGTGGTGTCCGGCGGGGAGAAGGCCGTGGCGTTGTCCAGCAGCTCGGCGACCAGCCGGACCAGGTCCCCGGCGGCCCGGCTGGCGACCTCCAGGTCGGGTGGCGGGCGCAGCTCGACGCGGCGGTAGTGCTCGATCTCCGAGATGGCGGCGCGCAGCAGGTCGACCACCGACAGCGGCTCACCGGCCCGGCGCGACTGCTCGCCGCTGCCGGACAGCACCATGAGGTTCTCGTTGTTGCGCCGCATCCGGGTGGCGAGGTGGTCGAGCTGGAACAGCGTGGCGAGCTGGTCCGGGTCCTCCTCGTCGCGCTCCAGCCGCTCCAGGAGCTGGAGCTGGCGCTGCACCAGGCCCTGGCTGCGGCGCGACAGGTCGACGAACAGCGAGCCGTAGCCGCTGCGCAGGATCGCCTCGTCGGCGGCGAGCCGCAGGGCCTGCAGGTGCACGGCGTCGAACGCGCGCGCGAGCTGCCCGACGTCCTCGGTGGTGTGCACGGGGACGGGCCGCACGGTGGTGTCGGGCAGGCCGCCGTCGCGGATGGTGGCGACGGCCCGGGGCAGGTCGCGCTCGGCCACGTCGAGCGCCGTCCGCCGCAGCACCCCGAGCGAGCCGAGCAGCTGCCGGGTGATGACGGCGCCCACGGCGGCGGCCAGCACCAGCGCGGCGAACAGCACCACGGACGCCAGCCCGGCGCGGTCGCTCGCCCG
>DASWTI010000218.1:0-14767 GCA_036402215.1 Pseudonocardiaceae bacterium | reverse complement strand
GGGTGGCCTCCGCCTCCACGCGGCGCACCCAGGCGACCGCCTCCGGGCCGACCTGCCCGCTCTGCGGCCGGCCGTGGGCGAGCGCCTCGGTGGCCCGCCGGGCCAGCACCTCACCGGCCTCCACGGCGGCGCGCTCGGCGTCGTCGTCGCGGGCGCGGCGGGCGGTCTCGGCCAGGTCGGCGTACGCGGCCACCCCCACCGCGCACAACGAGATCTCGCCCAGGTGCCACGGCTCGTACTGGCGCAGCCACTGCAGGGCCTGTTCCACCCAGCGGGTTGCCTCGGCCGGGCGGCCGCGCCACAGCTCCAGCTCGGCGCCGCACTGGCCGAGCAGCCGCATCACCTGGGTGTCGGTCTGCCAGCGGGCCCGCAGCCGGGTGAGCCGGCCCTCGGCCGCCTCGAAGCGGCCCCGCGCCACGGTCACCAGCAGCGAGGCCGCCGACACCCGGGTGGCCACGGTGGCGGACACCTCGGTGCCGGCCAGCTCGGCACCGGCCTCGGCCCCGTCCCAGTCGCCGATCAGGAACCGGGTGATGACGCCGAGCACGCGCACCTCCAGGCCCCACGTGCTCCAGGTCAGCCCGGTCTCCTCGGCCCGGGACACGGCGAGGCCGGTCTCGGCGAGCGCCTCGGGGAGCTGCCCGGCCTCCAGGCGCACCAGCGCGTACCGGAAACGCGCCCGCAGCTCCACGCCGGCCGCGCCGATGCTGCCGGCCAGCTCGATGGCCTCCCGGATACGGCGCACCGCCTCCCGCTGCTCGCCGCGCCGCCAGCGGCTGCCGGCCACGGTGACCAGCGCGTCCACCTGGGCGCCGGCCTGGCCCTCGTCGCCGGGCACCGCGTCCGCGGTGTCCTGGGCGAGGCGGCCGAACTCCAGCGCCTCGTCGTGCCGGTCGAGGTTCGCCGCGGCGCGCGCCAGCACGGCCTGCACCCAGGCCTTGACGCCGCTGGGCGGGCTGTCCGCGACCAGGCGCCAGGCGTCCTCGGCGACGCCGAGCGCCTCGGTGCCGGTGCCGGGCAGGTCGAGCAGATAGCTGGCGTAACGGCGGCGCACGTCGGCCGCGAGCACCGGGTCGCCGCGCTGGTCGGCGAGCGCCACGGCGGAGCGGCTGTGCCGGATGGCGCGGTCCGGCTCGCCGGTGGCATTGGCCGCCCAGGCCGCGAACCGGGTCACGGTCAGCTCGTCCACGCCGGCCGCCGCGGCGGCGTCCGGCACGGCGTGCCACAGCGTGAGGGCGCGCTCGGCGTGCAGCAGCACCTCGGCCGGCGCCTGCAGCTCGTCGGCCTCGCGGGCGGCGCACCAGGAGGCCCGCAGCGCGCCGGGCAGGTCGTGGCTCTCCATGCGGTGATGCGCGAGTTCGGCGGCCACTCCCGGGCCGTCGTCGCCGTCGAGCGCCTCGGCCACCCGGGCGTGCAGGCGGGTGCGCTCCCCCGGCAGCAGGTCGCCGTACACGGCCTCGCGCAGCAGCGCGTGCCGGAAGGCGTACGTGCCGGCGTCCTCGGTGACCAGCACGTGGTGCGCCACGGCCTCGCGCAGCGCCACGTCGAGCTCCTCGTCGGGCAGCGCGGTGGCGGCGGCGACCCGCTGGTGGCTGAACCGGCGGCCGAGCACGGACACCAGCCGGACCACCTGCTGCGCCGCGGGCGACAGGCGCTCGACACGGGACAGCAGGATCTCGGCGAGCTCGTGCGGCACGGCGCCGGAGTAGGCCGAGGTGAGCTCCTCGGCCATGAACGCGTTGCCCTCGGAGCGCCGCGCCAGGTCGCGCACCAGCTCGTCGGGCGCGGTGTCGTCGGCGAGCCGCCGCACGAACTCCTCGGCGTCGGCCGCGCCGAACGGCTCCAGGTTCAGCCGTTCCACGGCGGGCAGCCGGGCCAGCTCGGCGAGCAGCGGGCGCAGCGGGTGCCGCCGGTGCAGGTCGTCGGCGCGGAAGGTGCCGACCACGAGCAGCCGTTGCCCGGACAGCCGGGAGAGCAGGAAGGCCAGCAGGTCGCGGCTGGAACGG
Source organism: Pseudonocardiaceae bacterium (assembly GCA_036402215.1). GTDB lineage: Bacteria > Actinomycetota > Actinomycetes > Mycobacteriales > Pseudonocardiaceae > DASXTS01. The sequence continues at coordinate 12,761 of DASWTI010000218.1, read as the reverse complement.
TCGGCCCAGTGCAGGTCCTCGATGGCGAGCAGCACGGTCCGCCCGGCGGCGAGCTCGGTAACGGCCGAGTACAGGGCGTCGAACAACCGCAGCTGGCCCAGGTCCTTGTCCGACTCGGGACCGGCGGCGCGGTGGCCGGGGTCGGACAGCAGCCGGGTCAGGTTGGGGTGCGCCTCCACCAGCGCGGGGTGGGTGGCGGCGAGCTGGCGCACGGCCTCGACGAACGGCAGGTAGGGCAGCGTCGCCTCGGCGGCGTCCAGGCAACCGCCGCTCAGCACCACGTCGCCGGCATCGGTGGCCCGCCGGCACAGCTCGGTCAGCAGCCGGGTCTTGCCCACCCCGGCGTCGCCCGCGAGCAGCACGGCACCGGCCTGCCCGGCGCGGGCCCGGTCCAGCGCCCGCTCCAGCGTGGCCAGCTCGTCCCGCCGGGCGACCAGCGGGATTCCCGAGCCCAGTCGCGGCACGTCCGCCATGCTGGCACACCGGTCGGACAGCACGGGCGCCGGAACCGAGTAGGCCCCGGTGGACGGCGTGGACAGCGCGGACGACGCGGACGACGCCCCGGCGGTCACCACGGGCGGCGCCGTGGGTGGTTCCGGAACGCGCCGCGCCCCGGCGGGCGCCGCGGGGGGTACCGCGGGATCCACCGGGGCGGTGACAGCGGGAACGGCCGCGGAGGCGATGGCGATGCTCACGGCGGCGGTCACGCGGCGTGCGTGACGCGCGCTCCCCGGTGGGCGGGGGCGGGCGTGCCACCGTCGGCGGCCCTGGCCTGCCGGTGGCCCGGCGTCAGGTGCTCCACGACGGCCTGCAGCCGCTGCCGCAGGGTGGTGCCGGGCACCTGCCGCGCCCGGCGCGCCTGGCGGTGCTGCGCCGCGCCGGCCAGTCGCTGCTGCCGCCGGTACTCCAGCTCCGACTGCACGAAGTGCTCGTTCATGGTCCTCAGCTCCTCGGTTCCGGCCCGGGTTTCCCGGGCCGACTCCAAGGTTCGTGCTGAGGCCGGGGGGCGCGGCATCGGACGATCGCGTCGGATGCCGCGGCAGACCCCTTACCCACGCCCGGCGGAAGCCCCGCGGAGGGGGTAAGGGCCCCTGGGCGCGAGCCGTCAGCGGCTGCTGGCGATGCGCGTCTCCAGCGCCCGGATGCGCCGCTGCAGCGGCGGGTGGGTGGCGATCAGCCGGTCGCGCAGGGTCGGCCTAGCCGGGCCGCGGGGCGCCGCGCGGGCCCACGAACGCAGCACGTCCAGCAGGATCGGCCCGAAGCCCAGCCGGTCGGCGATCCGGTCGGCGCGCAGCTCGTCCTGGCGCCCGAAGTAGGCCGCCAGCGGGGTCAGCAGGAACAGCACCACCATGGCCGGCGCCACGATCAGCACCAGCACGAGCACCACGGCGCCGAGCACCGCGCCGACCACGATGCCCACGGTGGACGAGAACCGCATCCGGCCGAGCAGCCGCAGCAACGCGGACAGCACCACGGAGGCCGCGCGGATCGCGATCCGGCCGGGCAGCGAGTACCAGTAGACGAGCAGCCCGATCCAGGTCTCGCCGCGCAGGTGGTGGCCCAGCTCGTGGGCGAGCACGGCGGCCACCTGATGCGACGGCAGGCCGTGCAGCGCGGCCCGGGTGACGATCACGATGTGCCCGGCCGAGGCGTAGGCGTTCAGCTCGCGGGAGTCCTGCACCCACAACGTGTACGCGTCCGGCGCGACGCCGGCGGCGTGCAGCACGCTGGTCCAGGGGCCGTCCAGCCGGTGCCGCTCGTCCGGCGTCGGCGGGCGCACCCGCAGCAGGAACCGCGCGACCGCGTTCTCCACCGGCCGCACGAACACGCCACCGCCGGACAGCAGCCAGACCGCCAGGATCACCGTGGCCCAGCCGCGGCCGGCGAACGAGGCGAGCTGCGAGACCAGCGCGAAGCTCACCAGGAACCAGGGCAGGCCGACGATCAGCCCGCCGAGCGCCGAGCCGCCGACGCCCCGGCGCACCGTGGGCTCGCGCGGCGGCGGTGGCCCGAGCGGCACCTCCAGGTGCTGCGTCGGCAGCGGCAGGCGCTCGGTCACCGCACGCGCGCACGCGGGGCAGGTGCCGAGGCGGGGATCGGCCGGACGGCCGCACGAGCACACCACCCCACCGACCGTATCCGAACGCGCGGGAACGGCGCCGGGAGCCCCTTTGGCAGGATGGAGCGGTGACGGGCAACTTCTACGACGAGGTCGGCGGCCACGAGACCTTCGTGGCGATCGTCGACCGGTTCTACGAGCTGGTGGCCAAGGACGAGCTCCTGCGACCGCTGTACCCGGAGGAGGACCTCGGTCCGGCCGCGGTCCGCCTGCGCATGTTCCTGGAGCAGTACTGGGGAGGCCCGCACACCTATTCCGAGCAGCGCGGGCACCCGCGGCTGCGGATGCGGCACGCGCCGTTCCGCATCACGCACGCCGAGCGCGACGCCTGGCTGCGCTGCATGCGGACCGCGGTGGACGAGGCGAACCTGCCCGAGGCGCACCGCGTGGTGCTGTGGGACTACCTGGAGATGGCGGCCAACAGCCTGGTCAACACCCTCCACTGAGGACGCCGCCCTCACCCGGTAGAGGGATGGCAGGATTGCTCGCCGTGCGACGACCCGTGACGACAGCGAGCCGACTCGACGACGACCCGAACTGGTGGCGCAACGAGGCCGTCTACCAGGTGTACGTGCGGTCCTTCGCCGACTCCGACGGCGACGGCGTCGGGGACCTCGACGGTATCCGCAGCCGCCTCGGCTACCTGGAGCTGTTGGGCGTCGGTGCCCTCTGGCTCACGCCGTTCTACCGCTCCCCGATGGCCGACCACGGCTACGACGTCGCCGACCCGCGCGACGTGGACCCGCTGTTCGGTGACCTGGCGGCGTTCGACGCGCTCGTCGCCGAGGCGCACGCGCTGGGCCTGCGGGTGCTGGTGGACCTGGTACCGAACCACACGTCGAGCGAGCACGAGTGGTTCCGGGCCGCGCTGCGCGCCGGGCCGGGCAGCGCCGAGCGGGACCGCTACCTGTTCCGCGAGGGACGCGGCCTGTCCGGCGAGCTGCCGCCGAACAACTGGCCGAGCGTGTTCGGCGGACCGGCCTGGACCAGGGTGCCGGACGGCCAGTGGTACCTGCACCTGTTCGCGCCGGAGCAGCCGGACCTCAACTGGGCCAACCCCGAGGTGTGGAGCGATCTGGAGCGCACCCTGCGGTTCTGGCTGGACCGCGGCGTGGACGGCTTCCGGATCGACGTGGCGCACGGTATGGCCAAGCCCGCCGGGCTGCCGGACTTCGACCTGCCGGCCGCTCCCCCGCCGGGCTCGCTGCCGGACGACGACCTGCGGTTCGACGCCGAGGGCGTGCACGACATCCACCGCATGGTCCGCAAGGTCCTCGACGAGTACCCGGGGCGCGTCGCGATCGGCGAGATCTGGGTCAAGGACAACGAGGCGTTCGCCCGCTACGTCCGGCCGGACGAGCTGCAGCTCGGGTTCAACTTCCGGCTGGTGGCGGCGACCTTCGACGCGGCGATGGTGCGGGACGCCATCGAGCAGTCGCTGGCCGCGGTGTCGGCGGTGGGCGCGCCGCCGACCTGGACGCTGTCCAACCACGACGTGCCGCGCCAGGTGACCCGCTACGGCGGCGGGGAGCGCGGCGTGCGGCGGGCCCGCGCGATGGCGCTCGTCGAGCTGGCGCTGCCCGGCACGGTGTTCCTCTACAACGGTGAGGAGCTGGGGCTGCCGGAGGTGGACCTGCCGCCGGAGGTGCGGCAGGACCCGGCCTGGGAGCGCACCGGCCACAAGTCCAGTCGCGACGGCTGCCGGGTGCCGGTGCCGTGGCAGGGCGGCCCGCCGTCCTACGGCTTCTCCCCGGCGGGTGCGGCGGCGCCCTGGCTGCCGATGCCGGCCGGCTGGGAGCGCTGCACCGTGGAGGCGCAGCTGGAGGACCCGGGTTCGGTGCTCTCGCTGTACCGGTCGGCGCTGGAGCTGCGGCGCACCCACCCGGCGTTCGGCGACCGGCACGAGCCGGCCGAGCTGGAGTGGTACGGCGCGCCGTCGGGCTGCTTCGCGTTCCGCCGCAAGGGCACCGGGCTCATCTGCGCGCTCAACACGTCCGGCGACGCGGTGCCGCTGCCGCCCGGGGAGCTGCTCCTGGCGAGCTGCGAGCTGGTCGACGGCGCGCTGCCGACGGATGGCGCGGCTTGGCTCGTTGTGAGTACGTGACCGGACTCCATCCGGCGCAATGACACGGTGAGTGTTCATTCAGTCGCACAAAGTCCACACTTTCGGAGGTTCTTCCCGTCCGGCCGAATCGAGTGAGCTTCGTCTGTCCCTGATTCCACCCTGCAGCGGCGGGCCTGCTCGCCGCGGAATCGAGTGATCACATGAAGCTCCGCACCCTGCTCGTGGCCGCCGCCGCCTCGGCGCTGGCCGTGCTCGGCCTGGTCCCGGCGGCGGGCGCCACCGAGGCCCCGGCGTCCGACGGTGGCGTCGGCGTCCAGATCATCGGCGGCGGCTACGCGACCAACGCGCCGTGGGCCGCCCGCATGTTCGCCAACGGGCAGCAGCGCTGCTCGGCGACGATCATCGCCCCGACGTACATCCTGAGCGCGCAGCACTGCGTGGCCGGCGTGGCCGCGAGCGCGCTCTCGTTCCGCATCGGCAGCCTCGACCAGTTCAACGGCGGCACCGTGGCCAACGGCGTCAGCTACTGGACGCACTCGTCGGCCGACCTGGCGATCATCCGCCTCGACCGCTCGGTGTCCGCGACGTACTCGCCGCTCGGCACCAGCAGCAACGTCTACGTGAACCAGACCGTCCAGGTCTACGGCTGGGGCGCCACGTGCACCAACCAGCCGGAGATCAACTGCCAGTCGCAGCGCCTGAAGTACGCGAACGTGCGCGTCTACTCGGTGAGCTGCAGTGACTACCGCGGCGGCATCGCGGTGTGCGCCAGCCGCATCGACGGCATCACCGCCGGCGGCGACTCCGGTGGCCCGATGTTCGCCTCCGGCCGCCAGGTCGGCGTGGCCTCGACGAGCGACCGCGCCACGCGCACCGCGTACACCAACATCACCCGCTACCGCACCTGGATCCAGTCCATCGCGGGCGTCTGATCCACCGTTCCACCCTGCGCCGTGGGCGGGGCCTCTCCCGGGGGTCCCGCCCACCGCCGTGTCCGGGGTCAGACGAGCAGCGGCAGCAGGGCGTGGCGGCGGCGGACGACGGCGCCGTAGCGGGCGTCGATGCGCAGCCAGGAGTCGGTGGCGCGGACCAGGACGGACTCGCCGCCGGGCCGGGGGCCGGGGCCGGCGCTCGCCGTGGACACGAAGCCCATGCCGGACAACGCGAACAGGCAGCGCAACGGCACGGACACGTCGAAGCCGCCGCCGGAGACGGTGAGCACGGTCTGGTCGAGCAGCGAGGCGGGCGGCGTGCCCTGCGGGCCGACGTGCTCGCGGGCCAGGGCAACGCCGCGGTCGGCCAGGTCGCCCAGCACCGCGGCCGGCACCTCGTCGACGAGGGTCCAGCCGGTCACCGGGGGCAGCGCGGAACGCCAGAGCAGGTCGCGCGCCACGCCGGGGTCCATCCGCTCGCCGCCGACCACGGCGAGCGCGGCCAGTAGCTCCGAGCCGGACACGGTGAGATCGGACGGCGTGACCCGGCCGGCCACCGAGCGGGTCACCAGGGCGTCGAACGGCGTCGACACCCAGAGGTCGAGCCGGTCCTCGTCGTCGCGGCGCTGGCGCAGCCGCACCGGCGCGGACTGCTCCAGCCGGACGGCGCGGGCCACGAAGGCCCCCAGGTCGTCGCGCTCGGAGGCGTCGGGGACGAACAGCTCAGGCACCGCGCTCCCCCACCGCTCCGACCGGCTCCTCCACGGTCCACAGTGACAGGAACTCGCGCTCCGCCGGGCTGATCCGGCGCGGCCGGTTCGTGCCGGCCTCCAACGGCGCCATCGTGGTCCGTGCGGTCACCAGTACCTTCGGGTCGTTCAGGGCGCGCGCCGAGTAGTCGAGCACGAACCACGCGGTGCGCAGCTCGGTCACCCACACCTCGACGTGCAACGGTGAGTCGGTGTACAGGATCGGGGCCTTGTAGTCGACGAACAGCTTGGCCACCACGATGGCGCCGTCGAAGCCGCCGGTGCCACGCCGCCGCGACTCGCGGAACAGCAGCTCGGTGCGCGCGCCCTCCAGCAGAGTCACGGTGCGCGCGTGGTTGACGTGGCCGTAGGCGTCCATGTCCGACCAGCGCACGGGTACCTCGACCGCGAACCTCACGACCGCCGAGCCTAGCCGGTGCGCCGGAGTCCCCCGGGTGGCGGGGACTCCGGCGACGCGGCGACCGTCAGCCGGCCATGGTGCGGATCTGGCGGGCCGCCACCGACAGCGAGGCGAGGTCCAGCGTGTCGGCCTGCGCCAGGTCGGTGAGGGCCACCCGGGCCCGGTCCAGCCGCGCCACGTTGGCCTGCTCCCAGGCCGCGATCCGCTCCGCGGCCGAGGTGCCCGCCTCCGCCGTCCGCAGCACGTCCAGGGTGATCGCCCGCAGCGACCCGTACAGGTCGTCGCGCAGCGCCAGCCGGGCCAGCGAGTGCCAGCGGTTGCCGCGCTCCAGCAGCGTGACGGCGGTGAGCAGCCGGTCCATCCGCAGGTGCTCGGAGAGCGCGTAGTACAGCTCGGCGGCCTCCAGCGGCGTGCGCGGCTCGCCCTGCTCGGACGCGGCCGCGGCCACCTCGGCGACGTCGAGCAGGCCGAACGTGAACAGCAGGCCGCCGACCCGGGTGGCCAGCCGCGCGGGCACGCCGCGCGCCAGCAGGATCTCGCTCTGCGCGCTCATCGCGGCGGCCTCCTGGCCACGCAGCAGGCCCGGCAGCACGGGCACCAGCTCGCGCACCACGGGGGCGAACCGGGCGATCTCCTCGCCGACCCGCAGCGGCTGCGGCCGGTTGGACAGGAACCAGCGCGCGGCCCGGTCGAGCAGCCGCCGCGACTCCAGCATCAGCCCGTCCTGCACGCCCGTCGGCAGCACGTTGTCCAGCGCGGAGACCTGCTCCCACAGGCCGCCCAGGTCGAACACCCCGGTGGCCGTGGCGAAGGCCAGCACGGCGTCCGTCGGGGCGACGCTCAGCTCCTCCTGCAGCCGGTAGGCGAAGGTCACCCCGCCGCCGTCGACGACCTCGTTGACGGCGACCGTGGTGATGATCTCCCGGCGCAGCGGGTGCGCGCCGATGGCCTCGCGGTAGCGCTCGCGCAGCGGCGTCGGGAAGTAACCGGGCAGCTTGCCGGCGAACACGTCGGTGTCCGGCAGGTCGCTGTCCAGCAGGTCGGCCTTGAGCGCGAGCTTGACGTGCGCCAGCAGCGTCGCCAGCTCGGGCGAGCTGAGGCCCTGCTGGGCCTGCTCCAGCGCCTCGAACTGCTCACGGGTCGGCAGCACGTCCAGGGTGCGGTCCAGGCCGCGGGTGGCGGCCAGGTGGTCGACCAGCCGGGAGTGCACGGACAGCATGTCCGGGGCGTGTGCGCGGCCGATGCCGAGCATCTGGTTCTGCGCGTAGTTGTCGGCGAGCACCAGGCCGGCGACCTCGTCGGTCATCTCGGCCAGCAGCGGGTTGCGCTGCTCGGCGGGCAGCGTGCCGTCGGCGACCAGCCGGTCCAGCAGGATCTTGATGTTGACCTCGTGGTCCGAGCAGTCCACGCCGGCCGAGTTGTCGATGGCGTCGGTGTTGACCTTGCCGCCGGACCGGGCGAACTCGATACGGCCGCGCTGGGTGAGGCCCAGGTTGCCGCCCTCGCCGATCACCTTGACCCGCAGCTCGGCGCCGTTGACCCGGATCGCGTCGTTGGCCTTGTCGCCGACGTCGGCGTGGGTCTCGCCGGTGGCCTTCACGTAGGTGCCGATGCCGCCGTTCCAGAGCAGGTCCACCGGGGCCAGCAGCACGGCCCGCAGCAGGTCCGGCGGCGACAGCTTGACCACGTCGTCCGGCAGGCCGAGCGCGGCCCGCACCTGCGGGGTGATCGGGATGGACTTGGCCGAGCGCGGGTACACGCCGCCGCCCTCGCCGATCAGCGAGCGGTCGTAGTCCTCCCAGCTGGACCGCGGCAGCGCGAACAGCCGGGCGCGCTCGGCGAACGAGGCCGCGGCGTCCGGGTCCGGGTCGAGGAACACGTGCCGGTGGTCGAACGCCGCCACCAGCCGGATGTGCTCGGACAGCAGCATCCCGTTGCCGAACACGTCACCGGACATGTCGCCGATGCCGACGACGGTGAACTCGTCGGTCTGGGTGTCCACGCCCAGCTCCCGGAAGTGCCGACGGACGCTCTCCCAGGCGCCCCGGGCGGTGATGCCCATGGCCTTGTGGTCGTAGCCGGCCGAGCCGCCGGAGGCGAAGGCGTCGCCCAGCCAGAAGCCGCGGGACACCGCGACCTCGTTGGCGATGTCGCTGAAGGTGGCCGTGCCCTTGTCGGCCGCCACCACCAGGTACGCGTCGTCGCCGTCGTGCCGCACCACGCGCTCCGCGGGCACCACGCGGCCGGCCACCAGGTTGTCGGTGAGGTCGAGCAGCGCGCCGATGAACATGCGGTAGCAGGCGATGCCCTCGGCCATCAGGGCCTCGCGGTCGCGGCCCGGGTCGCCGGTCGGGGCCGGCGGGCGCTTGACCACGAAGCCGCCCTTGGCACCGACCGGCACGATCACCGAGTTCTTCACGGCCTGCGCCTTGACCAGGCCCAGGATCTCGGTGCGGAAGTCCTCGCGGCGGTCGGACCAGCGCAGGCCGCCGCGGGCCACCGGGCCGAACCGCAGGTGCACGCCCTCGACGCGCGGCGAGTACACGAAGATCTCGAAGCGCGGCCGGGGGCGCGGCAGGTCCGGGATCGCCTGCGGGTCGAGCTTGAACGCCAGGTAGTCGCCGGTGCCGACGGAGTACGTGCAGCGCAGCGTGGCGTTGACGAGCGTCAGGTAGCCGCGCAGGATGCGGTCGGAGTCGAGCCCGGTGACCTCGTCGATGAGCTTGCCGATCTCGGCGGTGAGCCGGTCCACGCGCTCGGCCCGCTCGTGGTCGGTGGTGTCCAGGTCGAAGCGCGCCTCGAACAGCTCCACCAGCGCCGACGCGATGTGCGTGTGCGCGAGCAGCACGTCCTCGACGAGGTCCTGGCTGTACGGGAAACCGGCCTGGCGCAGGTACTTCGCATACGCGCGCAGCACCATGGCCTGCCGCCAGGTGAGCATGGCGCGCAGCACCAGCGCGTTGAACCGGTCGACCTCGGCCTCGTTCTGCCAGGCCGCGCGGAAGGCCTCGTGGAAGTTGGTGCCGAACTCCTCACGGCGGTCCTCGGGCACGGCCTTGAGCACGGCGGGGTCGACCCGGAGCCCGAAGTCGTAGATCCAGAACTGCGCGCCGTCCTGGCGGGTGAGGTGGTACGGCCGCTCGTCCACCACCTCGACGCCCATGGTCTGGAGCACGGGCAGCACCTGGGAGAGCGTGACACCGCCCCGCATCAGGTAGAGCTTGAAGCGCAGCTCGCCGTCCTCGGCGCCGGGCTGCGTGTAGAAGGCCATGTCCAGGCCCTCGGGCGCGACCAGCGCCTCCAGCCGCCGCAGGTCGTGCAGCGCCTCGCCGCCGGTGTAGGACTCCTTGTAGCTCTCCGGGATGCCCGCGGCGTAGCGCTCGACCAGCTCGGTCGCCGCGTCCACGTCGTCCGGGGAGGCCCCCAGCACGGCCTCGGCGAGCCGGTCGTCCCAGGTGCGCATCGCCTGGGTGAGCGCGTCCTGCAGGCGCGCCAGGTCGGGCTCACGGTCCAGCGGCGCCGCCGGGTCGGTGTGCACCATGAAGTACACCCGGGCCAGCGGCGACTCGCCGACCCGCGCGTTGTACTCCACGTCGGTGCCGCCGAGCTCGGCCATCAGCTCGTCCTGCATCCGCAGCCGGGCCGTCGTGGTCCAGCGCTCCCGCGGCAGGTACACCAGCGCCGAGTAGAAGCGGCCGTACTGGTCGCGCCGCAGGAACAGGCGCAGCCGGCGGCGCTCGGCGAGCGAGAGCACCCCGGTGACGGTGTTGTACAGCGTGTCGGAGTCGGTGGAGAACAGCTCCGCCCGCGGGTAGTTCTGGATGACGTCGAGCATCCGCTGGCCGGAGTAGGAGTCCAGCGGGAAGCCGGCGCGCTGGATGACGCCGAGCACCCGGCGGTTGATCACCGGGATGTCCAGCACGTTCTCGTGCAGCGCCGACGAGGTCAGCATGCCGAGGAAGCGGTGTTCGCCGCTCACCTGGCCGTGCTCGTCGAAGGTCTTGACGCCGACGTAGTACGGGTGGACCGGGCGGACCACCGTGGAGTGGGTGCCGGCCAGGGTGAGCACCAGCAGTTCCTTGGAGAGCGCCTGCTCGGCGTGCGGCCCGTGTCCGCCGAAGCCGCGCGGGCTCAGGCTGTCCTTGCGGAGCACCCCGAGGCCGGAGGCGAGCACCGCGCGCAGCCCGGTCTCCTCGCCAGGCTCGTCCGCGCCGACCACCTGGTACTCGCGGTAGCCGAGGAAGGTGAAGTTGCCGTTGGCCAGCCAGTCCAGGAAGGCCGCGCCCCCGCGCACCTCCTCCTCCGGCAGTCCGGCCGGCGGGTCGTCGCGCAGGCCGCGGGCGATCTGGCGGACCTGGGTGCTCATCTTGGTGGCGTCCTCGACCACCTCGCGCACGTCGTTCAGCACGGTGACCAGCCGCTGCTGCACCTGCTTGGCCAGCTCGGCATCGGCGATGCGGCTGACCTCCAGGTACATCCACGACTCCGCCAGCGCGTCCTGCGGCGGCCCGGCCGGGTCGGCGTCCGGCAGCACGTCCAGCAGGTCACCCGTGAGCGAGCGCCGGACCACCACGATCGGATGGACCACGCGGTAGACGGTGATCTCGGCCCGGCGCAGCTCGGCGACCACCGAGTCCACCAGGTACGGCATGTCGTCGGTGACGATCTGGATGACGGTCTTCGGGCACGCCCAGCCGTGCTCCGCGCGGCTCGGGTTGAGCACCGCGATGGTCGGCCGCCCGGCCGGTCGCTGCTCCGCGAGCTCCTGATGCGCCCGCACCACCCCGACCACGTCGTCCGGGAGGTCGTCCAGCATCTCCTCGGCGGGCACGTGCCGGAAGTAGAGCCGGATCAGCTCCGCCAGCTCCGGCGCCTGCTCGGTCGCACGCCGCAGGAGGTCGTCCTGGACGTCGCTCGGTTGGTTGCCGCGCTTCACGAACGGCGGCGCTGTCGTGGTCATCCTCACCGGCTCCCAGTGCTCATCCGGCACTCCGCTGTGCCTGACCGCACAACCCTAAGCTCTGCCGGGACGCCCGGCCGCACATCGTCCGGCGCTTGATAGGTCAGGCCGTTCGGCAACACGTCACCCGGCGCTCCGCTCGGCGCTCCCCAGCCACCGCTCGGTCACCGCCGGCGCGGCCCGTCCATCGGCCGTCCCGACTCCCGCCGCCGTGGCCCCCGGCACCCGCCGCCGGGACCCGAGCCAGCACAGCGTGACACCGCGGACGAACGCTCGGTTCGACGACGTGAAGCGCGCGGCGGCGCGGAACCCTCGACGGCGCGGAACCTCCGACGGTGCCAGGGATCGACAGCGTGCGGTGGACCCGGCTCGGCGCGACCGGCCAGCGCCGGATGCCGCCGGATGCCGCCGGGTGCCGCCGGGTGCCGCCGGCTCGAACACGGTCAGTGGCGGGATGTGCCCGGCTCGCGCCACACGAGCTCGCGCGGCAGGTCCGTCCACCGCACCGTCGGCTTCGCCGCCAGTGGCTCCTCCGAGGCCGCCGTGACCGCCCCGTCACCCGTCCCCCGGCCGGACCGCTCCGGGCGCGTCTCGCCGAATGGCCCCCGCCCGTCGCCCAGCGGCAGCCCTCCGTGGTCGCCGGTCGCGGCGGCATGCGAGGCCCCGTGGGCGGCGTCCACGGTCGTTCCCCACGGGCTCTCGGCGGCCGCCGTGGAAGCACCCCCCGCGGTCGGCCCCGAGGGCCGTCCGGTCAGCCGCCGCCGCTCGTCGGCGTGGATGTCGTGCGCCGGCGCCGCGCCGGCGACCGGCCACCGGTCGTCCTCCTCGGAGGTGGCGCGGCCAGCCAGGTGCGACAGATCGCCGACCAGCTCGGCCGCGCGCTCGGCCATGCCGTCCAGCAGGCCACCCGCCCCCCACGCCAACGCCCGCGAGTCATCCACCCCGGCAGCAGCCGCCCCGCCGGCAGCCGCCCCGGCAGTACCGCTCGCCTGCCCGACGACGGTCCCCCGCTCGACGCCCAGCTGTCCGGCAAAGGCCCCCGGCTCGACAGCCAACTGCCTGCCGACCGTCCCCCGCTCGACGCCCGGCTGCCCGACGAAGGCCCCCGGCTCGACACTCGCCTGCCTGCCGACGGCCCCCGGCTCGACGCCCACGTGTCCGACAACGGCCCCCGGCCCGGCGGCAGTCGGTTCAGGGCCGGACCCGGCAAGGCTCCGCTCGGCAGCGGGCGGCGGCACGGGAACGGTCGGTGCGGCGGATGGCGACGGGATCGGTGCGGCGAGGCGCCCGGCCGCCGGGTGAGCCCCCACCGCACCCCCACCGGGGACGTCGGCGGCCCAGGGGTCGGGCGCCACCGGGGCGCCGGTCGGCGGCGCGATGCCCCAGCGCCTGCGAACCGGCGGCACGGGGCTCGCGGTCCGCGGGTTCCCGGGTTCGGCGGACACTCCACCCGTGGCCGGCGATCCGGCACTCCGGGCCTCGGCCGCAGGCGGCACGGCAACCCCGGCAGCGGGC
>DASWTI010000217.1:0-1712 GCA_036402215.1 Pseudonocardiaceae bacterium | reverse complement strand
CGGCTGGTGGACGCCACGGCCGACGGCATCGCCGAGCTGCTCGGCCCGCCGCCACCGCAGGAGCGCTCCGCGGCGGTCCCCCGGCCGCGCCGGAGCGGCCCGTTCAACCTGCGCCGGTTCCTGGAGCTGGCGCCCCCGGAGGCCCGGCGGACGCTGGAGCCGTTCCTGGCCGCCGACCGCGGCGGCGGGTACGCCCAGTTGCTGGCGCTGGCGCGGGGAGTGGACGGCCGGCGGGACGTCGCCGGGGTGATCCGGTGGGCGGCGTGCGCGAGCGAGCTGCCGATCCACCGCACCGTGGCGCGGTCGTTCCTGGCGGCGCTGGACGGCGCCACCGGCCCGGACCCGGAGGACGCATGCTGAGGACGCTGGCCGGCGATCGGGACCTGCGACTGCTGCTGCTCGCCCAGACGCTCACCATGTTCGGCACCTCGGCCATGGTGCTGATGCTGAGCGTCTGGGTGGTGACGCTCACCGGCTCGCCGGGCGCGGCCGGGCTGGTGTTCGTGTTCCTGGCGCTGCCCACGCTCGCCGCGCCGTTCACCGGCCTGCTGGTGGACCGCTTCCCGCGCCGCCGGGTGCTGGTGGTGAACGACCTCGCCTCGGCCGCGCTGCTGCTGACGCTGCTCACCGTGGACGACGGCGGCGACGTGTGGCTGCTGTACGTGGTGGCGCTCGGCTACGGCTGCTCCGGCGTGGTCTACCGGGCGGCCCGCGCCGGGCTGGTGCACTCGATGGTGCCGCAGCGGCTGCTGGGGGACGTCAACGGCCTGTTCGGCTCGCTCAACCAGGGCATGCGCATCGTCGGCCCGCTGGCCGGTGCCACGTTGTTCGCGTTCGCCGGCGGGCAGGCGGTGGCCGTGCTGGACGCCGCCACGTTCGTGCTGTCCGCGATGGCGCTCGTCGCCCTGCGCCCGGGGCGGGAGCCGGGGCGCCCGCCGCCGGAGGAGCGCGCGGCCACCCTGGCCGTCGAGCTGCTGGCCGGCGCACGGCACGTGCTCACCACGATCTCGTTGCGGCGCATGGTGTCCGCCAGCGCGGTGGCGTTCGGCGCGGCCGGCACGATCAACGTGGCGGTGTACGCGATGATCGAGGACGGCCTGGGCCGGGCGGCCACGTTCATCGGCGTGCTGGGCGCGGTGCAGGGCGCGGGCAGCGTGGTGGCCGGCCTGCTGGTCGGGCCGCTCATCCGGCGGCGCGGGGAGTTCTCGGTGGCCGCGCTGGGTTTCCTGCTGAACGCCGCCGGGCTGGTGTCGGCGTGCACCGCGACGCTGCCGCTGGTGCTCGCCGGAGGGGTGCTCATCGGGCTCGGGCTGCCCATGGTGCTGGTCGCGGAGATCACGCTGGTGCAGCGGAGCACGGCCGCCGGGATGCAGGGCCGGGCGACCGCGGCCGCCGACGCCATCATCGACCTGCCGTACGCGCTGGGCATCGGTGTCGCCGGGCTGATCATCGCGTCGGTGGGCTTCCGGCCGGTGTACCTGTTCGACGCCACGGTGTTCCTGCTGGTGGGGCTGGTGATGCTCAGGCTCGGTCCGGCGACCCGGCCGGCCAGGGAGCCGGCCAGCGCGCCAGTGGGATGAGCAGCTCGTCCGGGTGCAGCCCGCCGTGCTCGTGGGTCATTCCCGTGACGGGCAACGGAAAGCGCTCCGACGCGGCGACCGCGACCAGCTCGCCGACCCGGCCGGCGCGCAGCCCGAGCTCGGCCGCGGTGA
>DASWTI010000216.1:0-3624 GCA_036402215.1 Pseudonocardiaceae bacterium | reverse complement strand
ACCGGCGGCGCCGCGGTCGCACCGGCTCGGGCGTGACATCGCCGACGGGCTGCGCTGGGTGTGGCGGCGGCGCGAGATCCGGGTCACCGCCTGGTGCGCGGTCAGCCTCAACCTGTTCTTCAACGCGTTCTACCTGGTGATCATCGTGCTCGCCCAGGCCCGCGGGGTGCCGGCGGCGGAGATCGGGGTGATGGCCGCGATGCTCGGCGTCGGCGGCATCCTCGGATCGCTGCTGGCGCCGTACCTGCACCGCCGGCTCAGCCCGTACCTGGCGATCGCCGGCGTCTTCTGGCTGCTGACCGTCCTGACGCCGCTGGCCACGCTCGTCGAGGACGGCTACCTGATGGGCGGCCTGTTCGCCGTGATGGCCCTGCTGGCCCCCACCGCGAACACCACCATCAACACCCACCAGCTGCTGCTCACCCCGGACGAGCTGCGCGGCCGCCTCACCGGCGCCATGGGCGTCGCCACCGGCGTCGCCGCCGCCCTCGGCCCGGCCCTCGGCGGGCTGCTCCTGCACCTCGTCCCCGGCGACCGGGCCGTCCTGGTCTGTGCCGCCGGCATCGCCGTGGTCACCGCCCT
This sequence comes from Pseudonocardiaceae bacterium, assembly GCA_036402215.1. GTDB lineage: Bacteria > Actinomycetota > Actinomycetes > Mycobacteriales > Pseudonocardiaceae > DASXTS01. The sequence goes on along the minus strand of DASWTI010000216.1, from coordinate 3,042 downwards.
GGTGACCGTCAACCCCACCCTGCGCAGCTATCCCGACGAATCGCGAAAGGACGTACCGGCATGAACGACGACATCCGCTACCAGGTGCTGATCAACGACGAGGAGCAGTACTCCCTGTGGCCGGCCCACAACGAGGTGCCGGCCGGCTGGCGCCCGGTCGGCCGCGAGGGCACCCGCGACGAGTGCTCGGCCTACGTCGACCAGGTCTGGACCGACATGCGGCCCCGCAGCCTCCGCGAGCAGATGGCCAACGACTGACGCGGCGGCGCCGGGACCGCACCGCCGCGGTCCCGGCGCCACACACCGTCCTACGCCTCTGCACTGTCGTCACCGGAGACCTCGCCCCCTCCGTCACCGGCCTCGCGGAGGCCGTGGCGACGCCTGCTCCTCGTCATCGGCGCCGGGTCGGCCCTGGCCGCCGTCCTCACCGTGGGAGGAGGAACGGCAGCAGGGCCTCGGTGAGCTCGCCGGGGTGGGTCTCCATCATGTGGTGGCCGCCGGGGACGGCGTGGCCGGAGAGGGTGGTGGCCCAGGGCCGCCAGACCCCGAGGACGTCGTCGTCGTACAGGCGGGGCAGGTCGTCGTCCTCGCCCCACAGCACCAGCAGTGGGCTGGTGATCCGGCGGCCGGCGGCCTTGTCCTCGTCGTCGGCGGCGCGGTCGACGCCGAGGCCGGCCCGGTAGTCCTCGCACATGGCGTGCCGGACCGCGGGGTCGGCCACCGCGGCGGTGACGTCGGCGTGGTTGCCGGCGCCCATGGTGGCCGCGTCCAGGTGGTACCAGGCGTCCACGTCGGCGTCGATCAGCCGCTCGGCCAGCGGGGCCGGCTGACCCATGAAGAACCAGTGCCACCAGGCCTCGGCGAAGCGGGCGTCGCAGCGGGCCAGGGCCTCCCCGATGGGGACGTCCCCGAGGACGACCACCCGCTCGATCGCCCGCGGATGGTCGAGGGCCAGGCGCTGGACGACGTAGCCGCCGCGGTCGTGACCGACGGGCGAGAACCGCTCGTGGCCCAGCGACGCCATCAGCGACACCAGGTCCGCGGCCATCGCCCGTTTGCTCGCCTGGGCGTGGTCGGGCCGGTCCGGCGGCGCGGTGGACCCGCCGTAGCCGCGCAGGTCCGGGCACACCACGCGCAGCCCCGCCGCCGCCAGCCGGGGCGCGACGAGATGCCAGGTGGTGTGCGTGCGGGGATGCCCGTGCACCAGCAGCACCGCCGGTCCGTCACCACCGTGCCGGACCCGCAACCGGACGTCACCGACGTCGACGTGGTCGAGCTCGAATCCCGGGAACATGGCTCCGGCATACCCACCGGCGGCCCGGTCCTACGCCTGCCGCGCCGGGTCCGGCGAGCCGGCGGCTCCCGGCTGCTACAGCCAGCCGTTGCGCCGGAAGAGGCGGTGCAGGACCCAGCAGGCCACGGCGATGACGGCCAGGACGCCGAAGTACCCGTACCGCCAGCGCAGCTCCGGCATGGTGTCGAAGTTCATGCCGTAGATCCCGGCGATGGCCGTGGGGACCAGGGCGATGGCCGCCCAGGCCGAGATCCGCCGGACGTCCTCGTTCTGGCGCAGCGCGATGTTGGACTGGCCGACGGTGACCCGCGCGACGTTGGCCTGCAGGATGTCGGTGAGCAGCCGGTCCAGGCCCTCGACCTCGTCGGCGACCCGCAGGGCGTTCTCCAGCACGCCGCGGAAGTGGTGGGCGGCGCCGGGGTCGACGTGAGCCACGTTGCCGCCGGCGAGGTCCTCCAGTGGTCGCAGCAGCGGGGCGACGGCTCGGCGGAACTCCGCGAGCTCGCGCTTGAGCTTGTAGATCCGCTCCGAGTGGTCCTGCTCGCCGGGGCCGAACACCTGGGCCTCGATGTCGTCGACGTCGACCACGATCCGCTCGGTGGCGTCCAGGTAGTCGTCGACGATGTGGTGGGCGGCCAGGTAGAGCACGGTGGTCGGGCCGAAGTCCGGGCGCTCGGGGTCCGGCTCCGCCAGCTCCCGCCGGACGCGACCGAGCACGTCGCTCTCCCCGTGCCGCACGGTGACCACGAAGTCGCGGCCGAGGAACAGCGAGATCTCGCCGACGTCCACTACCTCGTCGTGGTTGACGTAGCGGACGGGCTTGAGGACCAGGAAGGCGATGTCGTCGAACTCCTCCAGCTTCGGGCGCTGATGGGCGGTGATGGCCTCCTCGACGGCCAGCGCCGGCAGGGCGAACTGGTCGGCCACGCCGGCGATCTCGCGGTGGCCGGCCTGCCACAGGCCGATCCAGACGAAGCCGCCGGAGGTCTCGGCCACCCGCCTCGCCTCGGCGGGTGGCACGGACCGGCGCCGGCCGGCCGCGTAGTGGACGCAGTCACCGCCCACCGCCTCCGCCGACCTCGCGGTACCCACGTCCGACACGCTGCTCGCCTCCTCGGCTCCTGACCGACAGCCCTAACCGCCACGCGCACGGCCCGGACCGCACCCCCGCCGCCGCGCAAGATCTCACGCGCACCGCATCGCCCACCTGGCGGACCCGGGCGCGACGGGTGACCGGGGGCCATGATGGTCGGGTGCACGTCATCGACACCGCGGTGGACATCGCGGCGGAACCGCTCACGGTGTGGGGGATTGTCACGAACCTCGCGGCCTACCGGGAGTGGAACCCGTTCGTCATCCACGCGGCCGGGGAGCTCACGGTCGGCGGGAAGCTCACGCTGGGCATCCGGCCGGCGGGTGGCCGGACGAGCGTGCACCGGCCAACGGTGGTGGCGCTGGAGCCGGGGCGGCTGCTGCGCTGGCACGGCAGGGTGGCGATCCCCGGGCTGCTCGACGCGCGGCACGAACTCAGCGTCGAGCCGCACGACGGCGGCACCCGGCTCGGCCACCGCGAGGAGTTCCGTGGCCTGCTCGTGCCGTTCCTGCGTGGCACCCTGCGCCGCACCGAGGAGGGCTTCCACCTGATGAACACGGCCCTGCGGGAACGCGCGGAGCACGCCCGGCCGGACGGCGGCTGATCGGCGGGCTGATCGGCGGCGCGGCGGCGCCGGTCCGGCCGGAACTGGCCG
>DASWTI010000215.1:0-2193 GCA_036402215.1 Pseudonocardiaceae bacterium | reverse complement strand
GTCCGCGCGCTGGCCGCCGCGGTCTCCGCGCCGCTGCCGACGGCCGCCGGTGACGGGCCGCGGCCGCCGCTGGAGTCGTTGGTGCGCAAGGAGTACCGGCGGCTGGCGAAGGCCGTGTCGGCGGCCGGCGCCGAGCCGCCGGACGCGGTGCTGCACGAGCTGCGCATCCTCGGCAAGCGGCTGCGCTACACGGCGGAGCTGGTCGAGCCCGCCCTGGCCGACGCCGGACGTCGCAAGGAGGTGCGGCGGCTGCTCAAGGCCACCACCGCCATGCAGGACGTGCTCGGCGACCACCAGGACGCCTGCGTGGCGCAGCAGCGGGTGCGCGAGCTGCTCGCCGGCCTGGGGGACGCGGCGGGCCTGGACGTGGCCTTCGCCGCCGGCCGCATCGTGGAGCGCGAGGAGGTGCGGCGGCTCGTCACCCGCGCGGCCTGGCCCCCGGCCTGGCAGGCCGTCGTGGCCGCCGCGGACGACGCCCTCCCGGCGGCCTGACCACCGGCCCGGCCGCCGGCCTGACCCCCGTCCCCACCGGCCCGGCCACCGGCCTGATCCCACGTTCCACCGGTCCGCCGACCACCGGCGCGATCCCACGTCTCGCCGGTCCGCCCCCGCGTCAACCGGCCCGTTCCGACCTCCCGACCGGCCTGAGCCGGCGGGGCCCGTCGGCCACCGGACCGGCGCTGACAGGTCGGTGCGGGCCTAGGTACTCTCCGCTACACGTTGCACCGGTGCGTCGCCTGATCGGCTCATCCGGCTTCACTGTGCTGGCCGCTAGATTGCGGGGAGTCACCGGAGTACAAGGAGGCCCCGACGTGAGGACGGCCGCGTGAGCGCGACCGAACCCCCGGCCCAGGATGCGCGCATCCTCACCACGTGGCGCGAGTCGCCGCTGCCCGTGAAGGCGCTGCTCGCCGGCATCTTCGTGAACCGGCTGGGCGCGTTCATCCAGGTGTTCCTGGTGCTGTTCATGACCACCCGCGGCTTCAGCACGGTGCAGGCCGGCATCGCCCTCGGCGGGTACGCGGCCGGCGCGGTGTTCGGCGTGCTGATCGGTGGCACGCTCACCGACCGGCTGGGCCCGCGCCGCACCATCCTGGTGAGCATGGCCGGCACCGCCGGTTTCACGCTGGCGATCCTGTACCTGGACAACTTCGCGCTGCTGCTGGCGACCGTGGTCGCGGTCGGCGCGATCAACGCGGCCTACCGCCCGGCGGCGAAGCTGCTCATCTCCGAGCTCACGCTGAAGAGCCGGCAGGTGATGATCTTCGCGATGCTGCGGCTGGCCTCGAACCTGGGCGGCACGGCGGCACCGCTGATCGGCACCGCGCTGGTGGCCGTCTCCTACGACCTGCTGTTCTGGGGCGAGGCGGCCGCGGCGCTCGGGTACGCGGTGATCGCGGCGATCGCGCTCCCCCGGCGCGGCACCGGTGCCGCCGGGGCGCCGGACGCGGACGCCGCGGGCGGCACCGTGGACGCCGGCGCGGCGAAGGACACCGCGGAGGAGGCCCCGGACCGGGGTTACCTGTCCGTGCTGGCCGACCGCCGCTTCACGGTGTTCCTGTTCGCGCTGCTGGTGAACGCCGCCGTCTACGTGCAGTACCTGGGCACCCTGCCGGTGGCGATGACCGCCGCCGGCCTCGGCCCCACCTGGTTCGGGGCGATGGTCGCGCTGAACGGTGTGATCGTGATCAGCTGCGAGCTGCTGATCACGAAGGTCGTGCAGCGGATGCCGATGCGGATCATCGTGGTCGTCGGCTTCGTGCTGCTCGGCGGCGGCCTGGCCTGCTACGCGCTGCCGTTCGGCGCCGCGGTGTTCGTGGTCGGCACGCTCGTCTGGTCGCTCGCGGAGATCATCGCCGGCCCCACGATGTTCGCCTACCCGGCGATGGCCGGGCCGGAGCACCTGCGCGGCCGCTACCTGGGCGCCGCCTCGGCGATGTTCAGCATCGGCGGCGCGATCGGCCCGGCGCTCGGGCTGGCGTTGTGGAACCTGGTGGGCACGGACGTCTGGCTCTGGTGCGCCGCGGCCTGCGCGATCGGCGTGGCGGCCGGCTGGTACGGCATGCGCCCGCCGGACGCCGCCAGGACCACCGGGGACGCCGGCGACGGGCCCTCACAGGACCCGGCGACGACCGGCGAGCCCGGCGCCGTCGAGGCGTCCGTGACCGCGGTGGCGCCGGCCCCGGTGGCCAC
>DASWTI010000214.1:0-6399 GCA_036402215.1 Pseudonocardiaceae bacterium | reverse complement strand
CGGGGCGAGCCACCGGCACGACGACCTGGCGGTGCCGTTGCACGGCCTGCCCCCGCAGGCGGCGCTGGGCACCTGGGCGGCCGCCGCCGGGCTGGCCGGACCGGGCTACCCCAACGCCTCGAACCGCTGACGACCGCTCACCGCGGGGTCATCGCCGGGACGATCGGCGTGACCTGGCCGGCGGGGTAGCGGCCGGAGCCCGGGCCGACGCCCGGCAGCCGGCCGCAGAAGGCCTCAGAGGGCCTCGGAAACCAGCCGGTCGTAGACCACCTCGTGCACCCAGCGGGTGATGGTGGTCGAGCCGGCGGTGGCCAGCCGCCCGCCACGGCCGGGCTGCACCAGGTCCACCAGGTCACGCTCGGCGGTGGCGACCACCGCGGCGCCGTAGAACTCGGCCTGCGACAGGCAGTGGGCGTCGCGCGCCGGGCCGGGCGGCAGCAGCATCGCGGTGGCCGAGATGCCGACGAACGGGGCCGCGCAGGTGAGCGCGGTCCGCCAGTGCCGCGCCGAGGCGATCACGCCGGTGATCCGCACGGCCGGGTCGGGCGCCGTGGCGGCCAGCTCGGGCCAGGCCCACGTCTGCACCGACACCCGGTCGGTCACCGGGTCCCAGCCGCGCAGCACGCGGTCCCGGTGCACGTTCTCCAGCAGCTCCGCGACGATGATCACGCGGCGGCCCAGCACGACCATGGGCGGCAGCACGGTGCCACCCCAGCCGAGCTCGGCGGCAACCTGTGGGGCGAACCGGTCCGGCAGCGGGGGCAGCTCGACCGGCGGCATCGGCGGCGCCTGCTGGGTCGCGGCCGCCGACACGGAAGTCAGGTCGTTCACTCTCTCACCTCGCACGCCAGGAAGCGGGTCGGCCGCCCCAGGGGTCGGTCTCGGCGCCGGTCGGACGCCGCTACGGTCCTGCACAACAGTGCGTACCAACCCGGGCGGCCGGGCAATATCGGCGGCGTGGGCGGTTGCGACCGGCGGCGCGCATCGGTCGGTGACCGGTCGGCGGACTTCACACCGGCGGTCCCCTTGACCGTTCGCCGGTCGGCAGGCGGTTGCTCCAAACGTGGCGGACCCTGATCACCCAGCGCAAACACCCCGCGATCGGGCCGTCCACTGTGGACCGAACGGTCTCCCCCGGGCCGCCGTTCGCCACCGCGGCGGGCACGGCCGGCCCCGGACATGACGGTGGCGCCCCACCGTGCGGCGGGGCGCCACTGTCGTCCGGTCGAGGGCTAGCGGACGACCCTCGGCAGGCTCGGCAGACTCTCGTGGCCGAGCCGGTCGAGCGCGGTCACCACGTAGGTGTAGCGCTGACCCGCCACCGCGGTGGTGTCCGTGTACGCCTGCAGCACGCTCGTGGTGCCGCGCCGCGTGGTCAGCAGGTTGCGGGCGTCCGCCAGGTCGCACGGCCGCGGCAGCACCGCGCCGTCGAACCGGTACACGGCGTACGACGTGGCGCCGTTGCGCAGCCACCCGAGGTCCACGCCGTCCGCGGTGCGACGGGCCGAGGTGACGACCGTGGGCCACGGGGCCCGGCCACCCAGGTGCGACGCCACCGGCGGCAGCGCCTCGTGCTGGTAGTGGTCCCGCACCACGATGTCCATGTTGCCGATGCGGTTGGCGCGGACGTCCTTGGCGCTGAAGAACACGTGGCCGGTCACCTCGGGGAACTGCTGGGTGAACGTGAGGTGCCGGGAGACCTCGTTCGGGTCCATCCACGCCGGGTGCTGGGTGGACGTGCCCGCCTTGTACGTGGCCTCGCCGATGAACATCTGCACGTCGGTGCCGGCGATCTCCCGCGACCACCACGGCACGATCAGCGCGTAGTCGGCCGGGGCGAAACCGATGTTCCAGTACACCTGCGGCACCAGGTAGTCGATCCACTCCTCGCGCACCCAGCGCCGGGTGTCGGCGTACAGGTCGTCGTAGGTCTGCACGCCGGCCGTGGTCCGCGAACCCTCCGGGTCGGTGGCGATGTTGCGCCAGACCGCGAACGGGCTGATGCCGAACTTCACCCACGGCTTCGCGGCGTGGATGCGCTGGTCGAGCTCCTGGATCAGCCGGTCGGTGTTGTTGCGCCGCCAGTCGGCCTTCACCGGGAAGTCCGCCGCGCCGTACCGCTGGTACGTGGCCTCGTCGGCGAAGGTCTGCCCGGCCACCGGGTACGGGTAGAAGTAGTCGTCGAAGTGCACGCCGTCGATGTCGTAGCGATGCACCGCGTCCATGATCGCGTTCTGGACGTGCTCACGGACCTCGGGGATGCCCGGGTCGTAGTACAGCTTGCCGCCGTACGGGAGGATCCAGTCGGGGTGCACCCGGCCGGGGTGGTTCGGCGCCAGCCGGCTCGGGTCGGCGTGCATGGCCACCCGGTACGGGTTGAACCAGGCGTGGAACTCCAGGTTGCGGGCGTGCGCCTCGCTGACCAGGAACGCCATCGGGTCGTATCCGGGGTCCTGGCCGGGCACGCCCGTCAGGTACTGCGACCACGGCTCGATGGTCGACGGCCAGAAGGCGTCGGCGGTGGGCCGCACCTGCACGATCACCGTGTTCAGCCGGTTGCGCTTGGCGTCGTCGAGCCAGGAGATGTACTCGGCCTTCTGCTGCTCGATCGACAGGCCGGGCCGCGACGGCCAGTCGATGTTGACCACGCTGGCGATCCACACCGCGCGCATCTGCCGCTTCTGCACGTTCGGGTCCGGCGTCGGGCAGTCGCCCGTGGGCCGGACCGGCACGTCCTGGGCGGCCGGCGCACCCGCCGGGTCCGCCGGTTGTGCCGACGCCACGGGCACGCCGACCAGCGCTCCCACCGCGGACGCGGCGATCACCGCGATCCGGAGCCGGGATGCGACATCCCTCAACCTGATCACCCCATTGTCTGTGAAGGAGTAACGCCACGGAGTGTGCCCCGGAAGTGGCGTGCAGTGCCAGAGGCTGATCAGCCGTTCGTTCCGTCCACAACGTTGTCCACAGTCCTGGGGATGATCACCCGTGCCTGCCGCCGTGCCTGCCGTCCGGCCCGGCCGCCGCGGCCTTGCCGTCCGGGTGCCCGTGCGTCACGCCCCACCTCACCGCTCGGCCGTGGCCCCTCACCGAACGGAGTCAATGTTCACCCGATGGTGACGCTTCGCGCCGGGCGTCGATCGCCGGGCCGCCAGGCACCCTGGCCGTATGCCCATGATCCGGCGCCCGGGACGGATGGCGATCGCCGTCGCCGCGGTGCTCGTCGTCGTCCACCTCGTGGACCCGACGGGCGTCGCCGGCACCGTCGCCTTCCTGCTGGCGATCGCCGGCTCGGGCGTCGCCGCCTGGCGCGGGGTGGCGCGGTCCACGCCGGGCTACCGCCGGTTCGCCCTGCTGCTGGCCACCGCCGTCACCTCGTCCGCCCTGGGCGGCGTCGTGCACGGCGTGCTGGCCGCCACCGCGCCGACACCGCCGGCGGTCTCGCCGGCCGACGTGCTCTGGGTGGCCGGCTACGGCGCCGTGGTGCTGGCGCTGCTCACGCTGCTGCACCGTGAGGGCCGCCGCCGCTGGGACGCCGAGGGCATGATCGACGCGGCCGTGGCGTTCGTCGCCGCGCTGCTGGTGCTCGTGGAGCTGGTGTTCCCCGAGCTGCTGGGCGACACCTCGCGGCCGCTCGTGGCCCGTCTGGTGTCCGTGCTCTACCCGGTGCTGGACACCGTGCTGCTGGCCCTCGTGGTGCGCCTGGTGATGCGGCACCGCAGCCGGCACGGCGCCACGGTGGCGATCGGCGTGACCTGCTGGCTGCTGGCCGACTTCGGGCTGCTGCTGGTGGCCCCGGGCGGCACGCTGGGACGGCTGTTCAGCGCCGGCTGGCTGGTCGGCACCGTGCTGCTCGCCGCCAGCACGCACGTCCGGGAGCCGTCCGACCCGGCGAGCACGGCCGGCACCCCGCGCGAGGTCACGCGGCGCCGGGTGGCCGTGGGACTGGTGCCGGTGCTGGTGCCGGTCGGCGTGCAGCTCGGCAGCGCGGCCACCGGCCATCGGCCGAACCTCGTGCTGCTGGCGGTCGCCACCGTGCTGCTGCTCGGCCTCACCTACCTGCGGGCCGCCCGCCTGGTGGCCGCCGGGCAGGCCGCGCGCGACCGCATGGCGTCGCGCGAGCGCCACTCGGCCGCCCTGGCCGCGAACTCCTCGGACGCCGTGCTGGTGCTCGACGACCGGGCGCGGCCGATCGGCGACGGGCGGCGGCTCGCCGAGTTCCTGGGCATCGACGAGGACGGGCTGCGCGGCGGGAACCTGTCCGCGCTGGTGCACCCGGACGACGCCGCGGAGGCCACCGCGGTGTTCGGCCGCGCGCTGGAACGCCCGGGTGCCGTCCTGGAGACCACGCTGCGGGTCCGGCGCGGCGACGGCCGGCCGAGGTGGCTGTCGGCGCGCCTGGTCAACCTGCTGGGCCACGCGGACGTGCGCGGCGTAGTGGTGAACCTCGGCGACATCACCGACCGCAAGCGCGCCGAGGAGGAGCTCGAGCGCCTGGCGTTCCACGACGCGCTGACCGGGCTGCCGAACCGTGCGCTCTTCCGCGACCGGCTGCGGCACGCGCTCGACCGCACCGGGCGCGGCGCCGCCGGGCCCACCGTGATCTTCCTCGACCTGGACGGCTTCAAGCTGGTGAACGACAGCCTCGGCCACGACGCCGGCGACGAGCTGCTGCGCGAGGCGGCGCGGCGGCTGGCCGCGGCGGTGCGCCGGACCGACACCGTGGGGCGGCTCGGCGGCGACGAGTTCGCCGTGCTCATCGAGCGGGGCGAGCACCCGGCGGCGGACGCCGTCGCCACCGCGGAGCGAATCCTGCGCGCGCTCTCCGCGCCGGTCACGCTGTCCGGCGGGCACCGGGTGACGCTCACCGCGAGCCTCGGGGTGGCCGTGGGCGACCGGGACAGCACGGCCGCCGGGCTGCTGCGCGACGCCGACGTGGCGATGTACCGGGCGAAGGCCGACGGCAAGGGCCGGTGGGTGGTGCACGAACCGGGGATGCGCACGTCGGCCGCGGCCCGCCTGGAGCTGGAGGCGGACCTGCGGGACGCGCTCGCCGCCGGCCGGCTCCGGCTGCTCTACCAGCCCGTGCTGGACCTGGAGACCGGGCTGGCCGCGGGCTTCGAGGCGCTGCTGCGCTGGCAGCACCCCCGGCACGGCACGCTCGCGCCCGACGTCTTCATGGGCATCGCCGAGGAGACCGGGCTGATCGTCCCGATCGGCCGCTGGGTGCTCATGGAGGCCACCCGCACGGCGGCGCGCTGGCGGCAGGCGCCCGGGGTGCGGCGGCCGTTCACCATGGCGGTCAACGTCTCCGCGCGGCAGCTGGAGTCGCCCGGGCTGCTGAACGACGTGGCCGACGCGCTCGACGCGAGCGGCCTGGAGGCCTCGGCGCTCGTGCTGGAGATGACCGAGACCATGCTGGTGCGCGACCAGGCGGAGGCCGCGGAGCGGCTGCACGCGCTGCGGCGCCTCGGGGTGCGGATCGCGATCGACGACTTCGGCACCGGCTTCTCGTCGCTGAGCCACCTGCGGCGGTTCCCGGCCGACATCCTGAAGATCGACCGCTCGTTCATCGCCACCATCACCGGGGACGCCGAGGTGCCCGAGCTGGTGCTCGGACTGCTCGACCTGGGGCGGCGGCTGCGCCTGGAGATCGTGGCCGAAGGCGTGGAGACCGACGTGCAGCGGCGGTGGCTGCGGGACCACCGGTGCGACCTGGCGCAGGGTGCCCTGTTCGCACCGCCGCTGCCGGCCCGCGACGCCGAGGCGCTGCTCGTGCCCATGACGCCGACCGGGCTCACCCCGTCGTGACCGGGCGTCGTGTTGCCCACCGGCCACAGGGGCGGCACGCTGGGACGATGGAGCTGGAGAACACCTTCGTCGTGCCGGTGGGCGTGGACCGGGCCTGGGCCGCGCTCAACGACCCGGAGCGCGTGGCGCCCTGCTTTCCCGGGGCCACTCTGGAGTCCGTGCAGGGCGACTCGTTCACGGGCTCGGTCAAGCTGAAGCTGGGGCCGATCTCCATGATCTACAAGGGCACCGGCACCTTCACCGAGCGCGACGAGGCGGCCCGGCGGGTGGTCATCGACGCCACCGGCCGTGACTCCCGCGGCGGCGGCCAGGCCAAAGCGAGGATCACCGGCACCCTCACCCCGGACGGCGACAGCACGTCCGTGCACCTGGTGACGGACCTGGCGATCACCGGCAAGCCGGCCCAGCTCGGCCGCGGCATGATCGCCGAGGTCTCCAACAAGATCGTCGGCCAGTTCGCCTCCTGCCTGGCCGAGACCCTCGGCGACGCCCCGGCGGCTGCCGGCACCTCCACAGCTCCTGCCGCCTCGGGCGCCGGTGGCGCTCCGGCCGCGTCCGGCGCGGCGCCGGGGGCCGCCGGTGCCGCCG
>DASWTI010000213.1:0-17020 GCA_036402215.1 Pseudonocardiaceae bacterium | reverse complement strand
AGCGGCACGGCGCCCAGCGCGGCGAACAGGCCGGCGCCGCCGTCCGTGGTGGCCGTGCCGCCGAGGCCGACGACCGCGCGGCGGATGCCGTGGGCGTGCGCGGCGAGCAGCAGTTCGCCGACGCCGCGGGTGGTGGACCGGCCGGTGTCCCGGCGGTCCTCCGGCACCAGGGCCAGCCCGCACGCCTGCGCGGATTCCAGGTAGGCGGTGCCGTCGTGTTCCAGCCACTGTGCGTCCACCGGCTCGCCGAGCGGCCCGGTCACCTCCACCAGATGTGTGGTCGCGCCGTCCAGCGCGGCGGCCAGCACGTCCACGAACCCCGGCCCGCCGTCGGACAGCGGCCGCGTCACCAGTTCGTCGCCCGGCCGGCGCGCCGACCAGCCGGCGGCGATCGCGCGTGCCGCCTGCTCCGCCGTCATGGTGCCGCCGAATCCGTCCGGCGCGATCAGCACTCGCATGACGGCTACCGTGTCACACCCCCGCGCCCGGCCGGGCCGGCCGGAGGACCGCCGCCGGGCCGGCTTCCCGGGTCACCGCACGCTGGAGATCGTGCGGTCGCTGCGGTGTGATGGCGCGATGCGGGTCGCGGTGGTGGGAGCGGGGATCATGGGCTGCGCGACCGCGTGGACGCTCGCCGCGGACGGGCACGACGTGGACCTGTACGAGCGGTTCGAGGCCGGCCACGAGCACGGGTCGAGCCACGGCCGCACCCGGATCGTGCGGCTCGCCTACCCGGACCCGTACTGGGTGCGGCTGGCCGGCGAGGCGATGGCCGGTTGGCGGGCCCTGGAGGCGGAAAGCGGCGAGCGGCTGCTGGAGCTGAGCGGCCTGGTGGAGTTCGCGCCGCCCGGGGTGGACTCGGCGCCCGCCCTCACCGCGGCCGGGGCGGAGTTCACCCGGCCCACGGCGGACGAGGTGCGGCGGCGCTGGGGCCTGCGGGTGCCCGGGGGCTGCGACACCCTGTTCCAGCCGCTGGCCGGCGCGGTGCGCGCGGACCTGGCCCTGCGGGCGTTCCTGGACGGGGCGCTGCGCCGGGGCGTGCGCCTGCACGAGCACTCACCGGTGGCGTCACCGGACGCCGTGGACGCCGACGCCGTGGTCGTCACCGCGGGCTCCTGGGTGCGCACCCTGGTGCCGGACGTGCCGGTGCGGGTGACCACCGAGACCGTCGTGTACTTCGACCGCGGCGGTCCGGTGCCGCCGTCCGTCGTCGAGCTCAGCACCCGGATCGCGCTGTACTCGCTGTGGGACCCGGTGCACGGGCTCAAGGTCGGCGTGCACCATGCGGGCGTGCCGACCGACCCGCTCGCGCCGGCGCCCCCGCCGGACCGGGCGATCGTCGAACGGGCCGCCGCCTGGGTCGCCGCCGTGCACGCCACGGCGGATCCGCGGCCGGTGGCGGCGCAGACGTGCCGGTACACGACCACCGCCGACGAGGCATTCGTGCTGGAGCGGCGCGGCCGGGTCGTGGTGGGCTCCGCGTGCTCCGGGCACGGCTTCAAGTTCGCCCCCGCGGTGGGCCGGCGGCTCGCCGGCCTCGCCACCGGCCAGGACCCTGTCAGGTGACGTCCACGTCGCCGCTACCCTCACCAGGGTGAGGTTCCTCCGCCGCAACGCCGCCCCCGCCGAGGTCTCGTCCGACCAGCCCGCGGACACCGCCCCCGACGCCGCGAGCACCGCGGAGGCCGGCGGTTCCGCTGGCAAGGGCCGTCCCACCCCGAAGCGCCGCGACGCCGAGAACCGGCGGCGCGGCCCCGTCGCCCCTCCGCCCCGCACCCAGCGCGAGGCCTTCCGCCGGATGCGCGGCAACAAGGACGAGCGCCGCGCCGAGCGCGCCGAGCGCCGCGAGCGGATGCTGTCCGGCGACGACAAGTACCTGCTGCCCCGCGACCGTGGCCCGGTCCGCGCCTACGTGCGTGACCTGGTCGACTCGCGCTGGCACCTCATGGGCCTGTTCATGCCGCTCGCCGGCGTGGTGCTGCTGACGATCTTCGTGCAGGACCCGGCGATCCAGAGCGCCATCAGCCTGCTCACCATGGCCATGCTCGCCGTGATGGTCGTCGAGACGCTGTTCCTCGGCCGCTACATCAACCAGAAGGTGCGCGCCAAGTTCCCCAACGAGAACATCCGGCCCGCGGGGCTCACCTTCTACGCCTTCACCCGCGCCACCATGCTGCGCCGCCTGCGCACCCCCCGCCCCCGCCTCGCCCGCGGCCAGTCGCCCGACTAACCCGGGCCCTCCGTTCCCTCATCCGCCGGATGTCAATGGTCACCATGGTGATTCGCATTCGCGAATAATTCGCTGACGCGTCGTGGGCTGCGGGTGCTGTGTCCCCTACAGGGTGACGGATCGGGTGGGCAGGACACGGTCGTGGGGCGCGAGGGCGAGGAGGCTCGGCGATGTCCGATGCGGGTGCTGACGGCGGAGCGCGAACGTCGGCGGACCACGGGGCGGCGGACACGAAGCTGTACGGGGCGATGCGGGCGATGGACTTCGAGGGGCCGGAGTACGACGCGTGCGCCCGGGAGTTGATGAGGCGGGTCACCGGCCAGCTGCTGGCGCTCGCCCGCAGCGGGGCCGTGTTCGACCACCTGCGCAAGATGAACCGCTGCCGGCGCGGTGCCAAGCCGCGGCCCACCGAACAGGAGGTGCGGGACCTGGTCGCGAGCAGCGTCCAGGACGGCTACGTCGCGTTCCACAACGACGCGCTGGTGAGCGGCGGCTGGGATCCGCGAAAGGGATCGCTGGCCACACTCCTGCTGGCGTACTGCGCCGGCAAGTACGCCGACCACTACGACCACTGGCGGCGGCGCCGGGAGATCGGCATACCGGTCGGTGAGCTGGGCGACGAGCCGGCGAGCCGGCACGCCCCCTCGGCGGAGCGGGTCGCCCTGGCCAGGAGCGAACTCGGCGAGGCGGACGAGCTGAGCTTCGCCGCCGGCCTGGGGTTCTCGCAGCAGGAGCTGGCGGAGCACTACGGCACCACGCCGAGGGCGATCGAAGGACGGCTGTACCGGGTGCGTCATCGCCCGAGCGAGGAAATCTAGGAGCGTTGGAAGGAGGACGCAGTGCAGGAACGACACGGAGAAAGGCCGGGGGAGGGACGGCCCATACGAACTCCCGCCGAGCGCGGTGTTCCTCCGGGAACGGCTCCCAGGGCGACGGGGCAGGACTGGCGTGAGTACCTCCCTGCGTCGTCCTTCGGTGGGGAGGAGATGGACGCCGCCGCGTCCGTCGTGCCGGACGAGCTGGTGGACAGGATCGCCGGTCATGCGCTGGCCCAGCTCGCCGCGTACCGGAGGCGCGCCGTGGAGGACGCCGGCCGGGGGACGGCCATCGGGCTACGCGGTGTGGTCGCCCAGCCCCGCTCGCCGCTCGGTGAACCGCCCCGCGACGCGCGGGCCGGTCTGGCCGGCCTGGTCCAGGACCTGACAATGCTCGCCGGGCGGACGGAGACCCTCCGCAGGAACCGGCTCGGCAGACCGGTCTCGGTGGCGTCCCCCACCGGGGCGTGGTGGCTGCCGGCGGCCACCGACGACCGCCGGGCGTCGGCGGCCGGACGGGCCATGCCGCGGATCAGCCGGCACGCGATCGACGACCTGGTCGCGCGCATCCGGGACGGAGATCCGACGGCCGAGTCGGAACTGCTGAGCATCGCCTGGACTGCCATCCGCCGCTACTGTCGGGCGGTCGAGCTGCTGGGCCAGGCGTCCCGGTGGGTGACGCAGCGAGCGTGCCGGCAGGCCACCGACGAGGTCAGGTCGCTCATCAGGGCCAACTCCCACCACGGCTCGTCGGAGTTGCTGGCGGCGATCTGCGAGGTGGCGGAGCGTTCCGTCCGGGACGTGTCGATCTCGGAGCGGACGTTCCACCACGGCCAGCTCAGGCGGCAGTGGTGGAGCAGCCCGCCGGTCGAGCGGGACGGCTGTGACGAAGGCCGGTACGTGTCCGACCGTCTGAAGGACTCTGTCCGACGGCTGCCGGGCGAGCTGCAGCGGGTGTTCGTCCTCCGGGCCATGGTGGGCCTCGGCGTGGAGGCCACGGCCCGGGTGTTCAGCCGTGACGTCGAGGCGGTGATCAGGATGCAGTCGTGTGTCATGTCGCGGTTGTGCCGCGACGTCGCCGAGTCGCCGCCCAGCACCTCGGCGGACGACGGGCCCTGGCTGGACGAGGTGGGCCAAGAGCTCGGCCTGATCTCGGCCCGGGTTTGGGACACCGATGACCTCGCGCTCTCGGGGGCGTGCTGCTGACGGTCCTCAGGGGCGGGGGTGGGGGCCTCGGTCCGCACCCCCGCCGGTCTCACTGCCCGATGAGGAACAGCACCAGCAGCACCAGCGCCGCCAGCAGGCGGCAGGCCGCGGTGGCCAACGGGATCCAGTCCCGGTTCTGACGTGGTCGTCGAATTCGTCGTCTACGCACGGTGTCGGCCTCCCTGCTGACGTCCGGCCTGCACCACGTACTTAGGGAACCGTCAACGGCAATCCCACGAGGCCGCCCGGTTCTGCGGGGCAGGTGTGGGCGGCGTCACGTGGGGCGAGGTGGTTACCCGGTCTCGGCGACGGGACGGCCCACGGTGAGGGCGGTGCGGAGGCTCTCGTCCACGGTGTCGCGGTAGCGGGCGTCCGGCTCGGTGCCGGTGGCGTCCAGCACGGTGCTGAAGAAGCAGCGGGCGGCGGCGGCCAGGACGACCTGGAAGATCTCGGCCTCGGACAGGCCGTGGCGGCGGACGGCGTCGAGGTCCTCGGCGGTGACGGACGGGCCGTCGGTGGCGACCCTGGCGGCGAGGTCCATGATCGCGACGTCCGCCTCGGAGAGGCCGGCCTGGTGGTGGTCGGTGGCCATGGCGGCCACGGTGGCGGCGTCGTGGAAGCGGTCGCGGATCAGCGAGCCGTGGGCGAGCGCGCAGTAGCTGGACCGCAGGGCGCGCGCCGCGGCGAACGTGGCCAGCTCGTAGCGGCGCAGGTCCATGTCCTGCTTCACCGCGGCGTTCAGCCCCTGCCAGGCCGCGTACACGCCGGGGTTGAGCGCGAACACCCGCGTGTAGTTCGGCACATACCCGAGGGCCGCCCGGTCGGCGGCGTACAGCCCGGCGTCGTCGCCCTCGTCCGGGGTCCGCAGGAAGCTCATGGCGCGCAGCGTACGCGCGGCTCACTCCTGGCCGGGACGGTCCGCGACCAGCCGCGCCCGGCGCTCGAACCTGGTCGGTGGTGAGTCCGCGACGTGGACCGGCGGGTCAGCTCCCGTAGTCGTCCATGCCGGCGACCCGCGCCAGGCAGGTGTCGTCGATCAGCCAGGCCGGCGGGTCGCCGGCCGCCCAGTGGGTCGGGGCCATGAGCTCGGAGGCCTCGGCCGGTCGCAGTTCCGCGGGCAGGTCGGCGCAGCCGGAGATCAGGTCCGCCAGGGTCTCGGGCTCCGCGAGTGCGCTCATGGATACCGACCGTATGCCGATCAACCACTCTCGCAACAGGCCTACGGCCCGGTAGTGTTGCGGCTCGTGCCCATTGCCGTGACCGGAAGCATCGCGACCGACCACCTCATGCACTTTCCCGGCAGGTTCGCCGAACAACTCGTCGCCGAACGACTGGACCGGGTCTCCCTGAGCTTCCTCGCCGACGACCTGGTGGTGCGCCGCGGCGGGATCGCCGCCAACATCGCCTTCGGGATGGGCGTGCTGGGGGCCAGGGCGGTGCTGGTGGGCTCCGTCGGGGCCGACTTCGCCGACTACCGCTCGTGGCTGGAGCGGCACGGCGTCGACTGCTCGGGGGTACGCGTGTCGGACGTCGCGCACACCGCGCGCTTCGTCTGCACGACGGACGACGAGATGAACCAGATCGCCACCTTCTACGCGGGGGCGATGGCCGAGGCCCGGCTCATCGAGCTCGGCCCGATCGCCGACCGGTGCGGGCCGCTCGACCTGGTGCTGGTCAGCCCGAACGACCCCGACGCCATGGTCCGGCACACCGAGGAGTGCCGGCAGCGCGGTTTCCCGTTCGTCGCCGACCCCTCGCAGCAGCTCGCCCGCATGTCCGGCGAGCAGATCCGCTCGCTGGTGGAGGGCGCGCGCTACCTGTTCACCAACGACTACGAGCTGCAGCTGCTGCTGAACAAGACCGGGTGGACCGAGGACGACGTGCTCGCGCGCGTCGGCATGCGGGTCACCACGCTCGGCGAGAAGGGCGTGGAGCTGGCCGGCGCCGGCGTCGACCCGGTGCACGTGGCCGCCGTCCCCGAGCTCGCCAAGGTCGACCCCACGGGCGTCGGCGACGGCTTCCGCGCCGGGTTCTTCACCGGCATCGGCGCCGGTCTGCCGCTGGTGCGCGCGGCCCAGCTCGGCTGCCTGATCGCGGTCACCGTGCTGGAGACGGTCGGCCCCCAGGAGTGGGTCCTCGACCGCCCGGTGGCGCTGGAGCGGGTGCGCGACGCCTACGGCCCGGACGCCGCCACGGACCTGGCCCCGATCCTGACGCCCGCCTGAGCGCCCCGGACCGGATGCCCGGGGCGGACGCGGTCGCGGACGACGGCTGCCGCCTGTGGACGGTGGCCGCCGGCCACGGCGTGCCGCTCGTGCTGTGCCACGGCGGCCCCGGGCTGTGGGACATGTTCGGCGACCTGGCCGGGCTGCTGGCCGACCGGGCGCGGGCCGTTCGCTGGGACCAGCGTGGCTGCGGGCGCTCCGAGCTGCGCGGCCCGTACTCCGTGGCCCGCTCGGTGGCCGACCTGGACGCCGTACGGCGGCACCACGGGTACGACCGGGTCGCCGTGCTGGGGCACTCGTGGGGCGCGCACCTCGCGCTGCGGTACGCGCTGGCGCACCCGGACCGCGTGGACGCGCTGGTGTACGTGTCCGGCACCGGGCTGGGGCGGGACTGGAAGGCGCCGTACCGGCGGGCCCGCGAGGCGGTCCTCGGGCCCGCGGGCGAGCACCCCAGGGACGGTGAGACCGAGCGGGACCGGGCGGTGCGGCAGTGGACGGCGGACTTCGCCGACCCGGCGACCGCGGCCGGGCACGCCGAGCGGATGGCGACGCCGTGGTTCCCGATCAACCACGTGTGCCATCACGCGATGGCGGCCGAGGAGGTGACCTGGCGGGAGGCGGACCTGGTCGCGGCCTGCCGGTCGCTCACCGTGCAGACGCTCGTGGTGGACGGCGCGGCGGACCTGCGGCCGCGCTCCGCGGTGGACTCGCTGTGCGCGGCGCTGCCCTCGGTGACGCGGGTGGTGGTCGAGGGCGCCGGTCACCTGCCGTGGGTGGAGCGGCCGGACCTGTTCCGGGCGGCGGTCCTTGCGCACCTGACGCGGTAGCCCGCCGCCCGGCCCCGCCGCGTGGTGCGCGGCGCCGGCGTCTACAGCTTGACCGGGTACTGCGGCTCCGGCACGTCAACGTGGATGCGCCGCTCGATGAAGATGCCGTGCCAGAGCATGAACACCAGCAGCGCCCAGATCCGCCGGCTGTGGTCGAGGGTGCCGTCGCGGTGGTCGTCCAGCATGCGCAGCACGGCCTGCGTGTCCAGCAGGTGGTCGGTGCCGGAGTCGGTGATCACCGCGCGGGCCCAGTCGTACATCTCGGCGCGCAGCCAGTGCCGGATCGGCACCGGGAAGCCCAGCTTGCGGCGGTTCAGCACGTGCGGCGGCACGACCTCGGCGAGCGCCCGGCGCAGCGCGTGCTTGGTGGTCTGCTTGGTGATCTTCTCGGTCAGCGGCACCCGGGAGGCGACGGCGAACACCTCGGGGTCCAGGAACGGCACCCGCAGCTCCAGCGAGTTCGCCATGGTCATCTTGTCGGCCTTGACCAGGATGTCCCCGCGCAGCCAGGTGAACAGGTCCACGTGCTGCATGCGCGACACCGGGTCCCAGTCCGCCGACTGCGCGTACGCCTCGGCGGTGACGTCCTGGTGGCCGATCGTCTCGTCGTAGTCGCGCAGCACCGCGCGGAGCTGGTCGTCGCGGAAGATGCGCGCGTTGCCGTAGTAGCGGTCCTCCAGCGCGAGCGACCCGCGGCGCAGCAGGTCCTTGCCGCGCACCCCGTCCGGCACCGCGGACGACACCTTGCCGAGCGCCCGGCGCAGCGCCCCCGGCACCCGCTCGAACGGCGCCAGCGAGAGCGGCTCCCGGTAGATCGTGTAGCCGCCGAACAGCTCGTCGGCGCCCTCGCCGGACAGCACGACCTTGACGTGCTTGCGCGCCTCGCGCGCGATGAACCACAGCGGCACCAGCGCCGGGTCGGCGACCGGGTCGTCCAGGTACCAGACGATGAGCGGCAGCACGTCGATCATCTCGTCCGGCTTCACCGGGCGCACCACGTGGCGCACGCCGATCGCGGCGGCCGACTCGGCGGCCACGTCGATCTCGGAGTAGCCGGCCCGCTCGAAGCCGGTGGTGAAGGTGATCAGGTTCGGGTTGTGCTCCTTGGCCAGCGCGGCGATCGCCGTGGAGTCCACGCCGCCGGACAGGAACGCGCCGACCGTCACGTCCGCGCGCATGTGCTTGGCCACGGAGTCGCGCATGACGTCGGCGATCTCCCGGTACAGCGCCGCCGGATCGGTCGCCGTGGCGGTGAACCGTGGGTGGAAGTAGCGTTCCACGGTCGGCTCCACCTGGCCCGGCGTCACGGTGAACCGGCAGCCGGACTCGATGCGCCGGATGCCGGTGTGCAGCGACTCCGGCTCCGGCACGTACTGCAGCTGCAGGTAGTGCTGCAGCGCCACGGTGTCCAGCCCACCGGCGGCCTCCGCGGCCAGGTGCAGCAGGCTCTTCTTCTCGCTGGCGAACGCCGTGCCGCGCTCGGCCACCACGTAGAACAGCGGCTTGATGCCGAACGGGTCCCGGGCGCCGAACAGGACGCGCTCCTGGGAGTCCCACACCAGGAACGCGAACATGCCGCGCAGCCGCTCCACCGCGGCCGGGCCCCAGTGGTGGTAGGCCGCCACGATGGTCTCGGTGTCGCCGTCCGTGGCGAACCGCACCCCGTGCCGCGCGCTCAGCTCCGCCCGCAGCTCCAGGTAGTTGTAGATCTCACCGTTGAACAGGATCGTGTAGCGCGACCCCTCGCCGTTCCCGCCGTCCGCCGGGGGTCCCGCGGGGTCCCAGTGCAGCGGCTGGTGCGACTTGTCGACGTCGATGATCGACAGCCGGTTGAAGCCGAACACCACGTCGGGGTCGTGCCACGTCCCCGTCTCGTCCGGGCCGCGGTGCCGCTGGCAGTGCAGCGCCTCCCTGACCCACCCCGCGCGGTCCGCCGCGTCACCGTTCGCCGTCACCAGTCCCAGGAGCCCGCACACCCGCCCTAGTATGCCGCCGCGCCGGGGCACGCCGACGGCTGACCTGTGGGGCGGCGCCGCCAGGCCCTGGTCTAGGCTCCCTTCGAACAGTGATCGCCGGACTCGGTCGGAGGAGACGTGGTGCGCACCCGGGTGACCCGCCTGGCCCGGACGGCCAAGGTGATCGGGGCGACCGGCCTGGTCGGCCTGACCGCCACCGGTTGCTCCGTGGACGAGGTGCTCCGGTTCGGCTGGCCGACCGGGATCACGCCGCAGGCCGAGCGGATGCGCGAGCTGTGGACCTGGTCCACGGTGGCCGCGCTCGTGGTCGGCGTGCTGATGTGGGGCCTGATGCTGTGGCCCGTCGTCTTCCACCGCAAGAAGAGCGACGAGCTGCCGCGCCAGACGCAGTACAACCTGCCGCTGGAGGTCATCTACACCGGCATCCCGTTCGTGATCATCCTGGTGCTCTTCTACTACGCGGTCGGCGCGCAGAACTTCATCGACGAGCAGGAGGCCGAGCCGGACGTGGCGGTCGAGGTCGTCGGCTTCCAGTGGAACTGGGAGTTCCGCTACCCCGACGAGCGCACCTCCGACGGCGAGGTCGTGTCCACCGTCGGCTCCAGCGAGGTCATCCCGCTGCTCGTGCTGCCGACCGAGCGGGTCATCGAGTACCGGATCAGCGCCAAGGACGTGCTGCACTCGTTCTTCGTCCCGGAGTTCCTGTTCAAGCGCGACATGTTCCCGCGCCCGGAGAAGAACAACACCGACAACGTCTTCCAGAACACGATCGACCGGCCGGGCGCCTTCGTCGGCCGCTGCGCCGAGCTGTGCGGCACGTACCACGCGATGATGAACTTCGAGGTGCGGGCGCTGGAGCCGGACCTGTACGACCGCTACATCGAGCTGCGCCGGACGACCAACCCGGCCACCGCCGTCCCGTACACCGCGGGCGAGGCGCTCGCCGAGCTGGACTGCGGCGAGCTGTGCACGCCGACCGCCATCACCACCCGGCCGTTCGACACCCGTCGTGACGCGAACACCTTCACCGGTGGTTCGGCGGGCGCCGCCGGCGGCGGAAACTGAGGGAGGGTTCGTTGAAGACCGAGTCCCGGATCTTCCTGACCATCGCCGTCTTCTGCTTCATCTCGACGGTGGTGTACGCCTGGTGGGCGAAGGAGGTCGTCGGCATCGTGGGCATCAGCCTCACCGGCGGGCTGTGCTTCATCATCGGCACGTACTTCTGGTTCGTCTCCCGGCGCGTCGAGCTGCGCCCGGAGGACAACCCCGACGGTGAGATCTCCGACGGCGCCGGTGAGCTGGGCTTCTTCAGCCCCGGCTCCTACTGGCCCTTCGGCCTGGCCGCCGGCGCCGCCCTGGCCGGCATTTCCATCGCCTTCTTCTACCCCTGGCTGATGGTCGTCGCCGCCGTCACCGTGCTCGCCACCGTGGCCGGCCTGGTCTTCGAGTACCACACCGGCCCGGGCCACGACTGACCTCGGCCCCGGCCCGCACAACGGCCGCGTCACCCGCCCGGCGGGGACGCGGCCGTTCTGCTGTCCGACCCCGGCGCCCCGCCGTAATGCCCCTGCGTGCGCGGCAGCGGGGGCCGGCCACGAAGGCGCACGTCGCGCCGAGAGCGGTGTACAGG
This sequence comes from Pseudonocardiaceae bacterium, assembly GCA_036402215.1. Classification (GTDB taxonomy): domain Bacteria; phylum Actinomycetota; class Actinomycetes; order Mycobacteriales; family Pseudonocardiaceae; genus DASXTS01. The sequence continues at coordinate 6,111 of DASWTI010000213.1, read as the reverse complement.
CGCTGAGACGGCCGCTCCGGTTCGCTGGTGCAGTTCACCCTGGGCGCGGAAGTTGATGATGTCCTGCAATGCTCTGCCGGCGCCGAGGGGTTGACGAGCAAACCCGCGCCACCGGGCTGACCTGAGCGGGCGGTAATGAGCCGACGTGTACCGCCGGCGGTGTGCTGCCTCGCTGGGTGACCGCCGACCTCGCGGCGGCTGAGCGGTGGCCGCGCGGAGCCCGGCCCGGGGGCATCGGTACCACGTACGAGGACGATTCCGCAGACGTCGTCGGGCTTGGGCGCACGCACATCGTCGTCCGTGCCCCGGACGGACGAGAAGGGCGGCCCCCGCATACGGGTGCCGCCCGTCTCGGGGGCGCGGGGGAGTGCTCGGCGGTCGGCTGCTGCGGGCGGCCCGCCAGCTCGCGGGTCTCCGCCGGCGTCTCGATCGGGGCCTCGGAGATGTGGCCGGCGCCGGAGGCATGGGTCTCGGCGCGGGCGCGGTCCAGGGCCACGGTCTCCTCGATCGGGTCCGGCTTGGTCCACGAGCCGGGGATCGGGTTGCCGGCGGAGCCGAGCTTGTTCATCCGCTTGGGCACCGAGGCGCCCTGGTACTCCAGCGGCACCGGGTGGCCGTGCTCGTCGACGCCGCCGAGCGGCTGGTGGACCTCGATGAACTCGCCGTGCGGCAGGCGCCTGATGATGCCGGTCTCCACGCCGTGCTCCAGGACCGCCCGGTCCGCGCGCTGCAGGCCGATGCAGATCCGGTACGTGGCCCAGTAGACCAGCGGCGGGAACAGCAGCACGGCGACCCGGCCGATCCACGTCATGGCGTTCAGCGAGACGTCGAACTTGTAGGCCAGGATGTCGTTGAAGCCCGCGATCATCACCACGACGATGAACGCCAGGAACATCGCGCCGAGGCTGGTGCGCACCGGGACGTCACGCGGGCGCTGCAGCAGGTTGTGCATCGCGTGGTCCTTGGTGAACCTGCGCTCGATCATGGGGTACACCGCGGCCAGCGTGAACACGATGCCCATGCCCAGCACCAGCGGGAAGAAGATCGCCGGCACCATGTAGTTGCCCAGGTAGAGCTCCCAGGCCGGCCACAGGCGGCCCATGCCGTCGGTCCAGGCCATGTAGAAGTCCGGCTGCGAGCCGGCCGACACCTGGGACGGGTTGTACGGGCCGAAGTTCCAGACCGGGTTGATCTGGAACAGCCCCGACATGAGCAGGATGACGCCCGCGGTGGCCGCGAAGAAGCCGCCGCCCTTGGCCGCGAACAGCGGCAGGATGCGGACGCCGACCACGTTGTCCTCGGTGCGCCCCGGCCCGGGGAACTGGGTGTGCTTCTGGTACCAGACCAGGCCGACGTGCGCCGCGATGAGCGCCAGGATGATGCCCGGCAGCAACAGGATGTGGATCGTGTAGAGCCGCGGGATCATCTCGCCGGTGCCCGGGAACTCCACGCCGAACACCAGCGCGTGGATCCAGGTGCCGACCACCGGGATCGAGAGCGTGATGCCGGAGCCGATCCGCAGGCCGGTGCCGGACAGCAGGTCGTCGGCCAGCGAGTAGCCGGTGAAGCCCTCGAACATGCCCAGGACGAACAGCGTGATGCCGATCATCCAGTTCGTCTCGCGCGGCTTGCGGAACGCGCCGGTGAAGAACGTCCGCATCATGTGCACGACCATCGCGGCCATGAACATCAGCGCCGCCCAGTGGTGCACCTGGCGGACGAACAGGCCGCCGCGCACGTCGAACGAGATCTCCAGCGCCGACTCGTAGGCCCGCGACATGTGGATGCCGCGCAGGTTCTCGAACGAGCCCTGGTACTCGACCTCCTGCATCGAGGGGTCGAAGAACAGCGCCAGGTAGGTGCCCGACAACAGCAGGATGATGAAGCTGTAGAGGGCGATCTCACCGAGCATGAACGACCAGTGGTTCGGGAAGACCTTGTTGATCTGCCGGCGCAGGCCGCCGGCCGCCCGGTACCGGGTGTCGAACTCGTTGGCCGCGCTGCCGAGCCGTTGCGCGATCCCGGTGGTCTTGGTGGGGGTCGTCATACCGCTCATGACCTGCGCTCCCAGAATCCCGGCCCGACGGCCTCACCGAAGTCGCTTCTCGCGACGAAGTATCCCTCGTCGTCCACGTCCAGGGGCAGCAGCGGCAGCGCACGCGTGGCCGGGCCGAAGATCGGCTTGCCGTACTGCGTGGCGTCGAACTGCGACTGGTGGCACGGGCAGAGGATGCGGTTGGTCTGCTGCTCGAACAGCGACGTGGGGCACCCGAGGTGCGTGCAGATCTTCGAGTAGGCCCAGTAGTCGCCGTAGTTGTAGTTCTCGTAGCCGGCCCGCTGCACGGTCGGCGTGCCCGGACGCAGCCGGATGAGCATGACCGGGCTGTCCGCGCGCCGCAGGCCCCGGATGAGGGCCTCCTCGTCGTCGCGCTCGCTCTCCCGGAACGGGAACACCGTCTCCATGGCGCCCGCCGCCAGGTCCTCCGGCCGCACCAGCGCGATGTCCGTCGGGTGCCCGGTGTCGCGCCGCAGGTACACCTTCTCGCCCGGGGTGGCCGGTGCCCAGCCGGTGGTCCAGAGCGCGGCCTTGTCGCCGCCCTTCCACGGGTTCTTGATCAGGCCGCCCAGCGCCAGTACGCCGACGCCGAGGCCCATCACCCCCAGGCCGAAGCCGGCCGACCGCTTGATCAGCGAGCGCCGCGCGATGCCGCTGGTGGTGCCGGCGTGCGCGAGCTGCGCGGCCATGGTGCGGCGGTCCACCTCGGCCGACGGGCCGTCATGGCGCTGCTGCACCGACACCTCGTCCGGCAGGAACTTCTTGGCGTAGGCGATGACCCCGGCGCCCACCGCGAACACCGCGATGCCCAGCGTCAGGCCGACCAGCGGGGTGTACAGCAGGTAGACCACGTGTTCGTCGCTGCCGGCCGGCTGGTACTCCCACGGCCAGAACAGGAACACCCCGAGGAACGCCAGCGTGCCGAGGCCGGCCAGCAGGAACCAGGCCGCCACACCGCGCTCGGCGCGCCGCTCGGCGCGGGTGCCCTTGACCGGCCAGCGGTCGCTCTCGTGCTGGACCTCGACGCCGTCGAGCTTCATGCCGAGCCGGACGAGCTCCTCCCGGCTCAGCTCGGCGACGTCGGTGTCGCCGGGCAGGTCAGGCGAGTGCGTGCTCATGCCTTCGCTCCGATCCACAGCGTGACGCCGATGAGGGCGGTCAGGCCGAACAGGAAGATCGCCAGCGCCTCGGAGATCGGCCCGAAGCCGCCGAGCGCGTAGCCGCCGGGGCTGTTCTGCTGGCCGGCCACCGACTTGACGTAGGCCACGATGTCGCGCTTCTCCTCCGGCGTGAGCTGGCGGTCGGAGAACTTCGGCATGTTCTGCGGGCCGGAGAGCATCGCGGTGTAGATCTGCTCCTCGGTGGCCTCGTCCAGGTCCGGCGCGAACTTGCCGGAGGACAGCGCGCCGCCGCGGCCGGTGAAGTTGTGGCAGGACGCGCAGTTCAGCCGGAACAGCTCGCCGCCGCGGGCCGGGTCCTCGCCGCGCAGCGCCTCGCCGCGCTCCTCGGGTCGCTCCTCGCCGCCGCCGTTCGCCTGGATGTAGGCGGCCAGCGCGTTCGCCGCGTCCTCCTGGGAGATCTCCTCGCCGATCGGGCTGGAGAAGGGCTTGATGGGCTTGCGCTCGGCCTGCGCCTCCTGGCGGGCGGCGGGCATCCGGCCGCTGGACACCTGGAAGTAGGCGGCCGCCTCGCCGACGCCGATCAGGCTCGGGCCGCGGTCCGGGACACCCTGCAGGTTGGCGCCGTGACAGGTGATGCAGTGGTTGTTGTAGAGCTGCTCACCCTGCCGGACCAGCGCGGGCTCGCCCTGCGCGGTGGCGGTCTGCGGTTCGGGCGCCGCGACCGTGTACAGGCCGCCGGAGGCCAGCAGCGCGATCCCCATGGCCAGCACGCCGGACACCCGGCGCCGCAGCTTGCCGTGGGGACGGCTCCGTCGCCGGGTGGGCTCCGTCGCCGGCGTCGGCTCGTCCGCCATCGCGTGGCCCTTCTCTTCTCGGTCGTTCATCGTCTCGGGCAACCTCGGGTCACGGGAGCAGGTAGATGCAGAAGAAGAGGCCGACCCACACCACGTCCACGAAGTGCCAGTAGTACGACACGACGATCGCCGCGGTGGCCTGAGCCGGGGTGAACTTCGACATCTTCGTCCGTATCAACAACAGGACGAAGGCGATGAGGCCACCTGTGACGTGCAGGCCGTGGAAGCCGGTGGTGAGGTAGAACACCGTGCCGTAGGCCGACGAGGAGATGGTGGTGCCCTCGCCGACGAGCTGCACGTACTCGTACGCCTGCCCGAGCACGAAGAACGTGCCCATGGCGAGCGTGATCAGGTACCAGCGGCGCAGGCCGAACACGTCGCCCTGCTCGGCCTTGAAGACGCCCCACTGGCAGGTGAACGAGGACGCCACCAGCACGATCGTCACGCCCAGCGCGTACGGCACGTTCAGGTGCGTGGGCTCCGGCGGCCAGTGGTCGCCCTCCGTCTGGGCCTTCACCGTGAAGAACATGGCGAACAGGCCCGCGAAGAACATCAGCTCGCTGGAGAGCCAGACAATGGTGCCGACGCTGACCATGTTCGGGCGGTTCAGCGAGTGCACGCGGTGGCTGATCTGAGGTGCTGCCGCGCTGGTCGTGGTCACGCGCAGCATTATTGCCTGGCGATGTTCACCCGGCCCGCCCGGGTGTGCCCGGCGCGTTGCTCGTCCACGCTGCACGGATAGCATCGCGGGCGTGAGCACTCCCAGCACCCCGAGCTCCACCGTCCTGGTGTTCAGCCACCGGCCGGAGGTCCGCGAAGCGATCATCGACGCGGTGGGCCGCCGGCCCGCCGCGGACCTGCCCCGGGTGCGCTACCTGGAGGCCGGCACGATCGCCCAGGTGCTGTCCGAGATGGACGCCGGGGGCGTGGACCTGGCGATCCTGGACGGCGAGGCGCAGCCCACCGGCGGCATGGGCCTGTCGCGGCAGCTGAAGAACGAGATCGCCGACTGCCCGCCGATCGTGGTGGCCGTCCGCCGCAAGGACGACCGCTGGCTGGCCACCTGGTCCCAGGCCGACGCGGTGCTGGTGCACCCGCTGGACCCGCTGGCCTCCGCCGAGACGGTCGCCGAGGTCATGCGCGCGCACCGCCTGCCGGCGACGCGGGGCTGAGCGGGCGGTGGCCGACACGAACTGGCCGGGGCTGCTCACCCAGCTCATCGGCGGCGAGGACCTGGAGCCGGCCGCCGCCGAATGGGCGATGGACCAGGTGATGAATGGCGTTGCCACGCCGTCCCAGATCGCTGCCTTCGTGGTGGCGCTGCGGGCCAAGGGCGAGACGCCGGGGGAGATCGCCGGGCTCGCCGCGGCGATGCTGGCGCACGCCCGCCGGGTGCGGCTCGACGGACCCGCGGTGGACGTCGTGGGCACCGGCGGCGACCGCGCGCACACCGTGAACATCTCCACCATGGCCGCCGTGGTGGTGGCCGCCGCAGGCGTGCCGGTGGTCAAGCACGGCAACCGCGCGGCCTCCTCGCGGTGCGGCGCGGCCGACCTGCTGGAGCGGCTGGGCGTCGCGATCGACCTGCCGCCCGAGGGCGTCGCCGCGTGCGTGCGCGAGCTGGGCATCGGCTTCTGCTTCGCGCCGGTGTTCCACCCGGCGATGCGGCACGCGGCCTCCACCCGGCGCGAGCTCGGCATCCCGACGGCGTTCAACTTCCTCGGGCCGCTCACCAACCCGGCCCAGCCGGACGCCACGCTGGTCGGCTGCGCGGACCGGCGGATGGCGCCGGTGCTGGCCAGGGTGCTCGCCGAGCGCGGCGCCACCGCGCTCGTGGTGCGCGGCGACGACGGCCTGGACGAGCTGACCACCGGCGACACGACCTCGGTCTGGCACGTGAGCGGCGGCGTGGTGGCCGAGCTGACGTTCGACCCGGCCGCGGTGGGCGTCGCGCGGTCCACGCCGGAGCAGCTGCGCGGCGGCGACCCCGCGCTCAACGCGGAGATCGCCGGGCGGCTGTTCGCCGGCGAGCACGGCCCGGTGCGCGACGCGGTGCTGCTCAACGCGGCGGCCGCGGTGG
>DASWTI010000212.1:0-12675 GCA_036402215.1 Pseudonocardiaceae bacterium | reverse complement strand
TGCTGAAAGAGGTTTACAACCCGAAGGCCGTCATCCCTCACGCGGCGTCGCTGCATCAGGCTTTCGCCCATTGTGCAATATTCCCCACTGCTGCCTCCCGTAGGAGTCTGGGCCGTGTCTCAGTCCCAGTGTGGCCGGTCGCCCTCTCAGGCCGGCTACCCGTCGTCGCCTTGGTAGGCCGTTACCCCACCAACTAGCTGATAGGCCGCGGGCCCATCCTGCACCGCCGGAACTTTCCACCTCATGAGATGCCTCGTGAGGTCGTATCCGGTATTAGACCTAGTTTCCCAGGCTTATCCCAGTGTGCAGGGCAGGTTGCCCACGTGTTACTCACCCGTTCGCCGCTCGTGTACCCCGAAGGGCCTTACCGCTCGACTTGCATGTGTTAGGCACGCCGCCAGCGTTCGTCCTGAGCCAGGATCAAACTCTCCGTTGATGTCTCAACTGTGTTGATCGCTGGTTCAAATCGAGCTGGTTCTGCTCGTTTTGTACCAAAGGAATCCCAGCGCTCCGGTTTGACTACGGAGCGCACGGGGTTAGTGCATATTGGCACTGACTTTCGGCACGCTGTTGAGTTCTCAAGGAACAAGCGCACACCTTCGCTGACCTCTCGGCCTGCTCCAGGGCAACCTGCTCAGTCTATCCGGTCCTGGACACCCTGGCAAACCAGGGTCCGTCCCGGGGGTGAACCAGCGGCAACATCCTACCGAGGTAGTCTGGCTACTTGGTTCTGCGGCCTGCGGTCCGACCTGTGGGCCCTGAGCCTCTTGGCTCCGGCCCTTTCGTTCGGGGCGCCGCTGACATGGAGAAAGTTACGGGGCGCGCGCACCGAAGTCAAATCGGCTGGTCACGGGGCGCGCGCCCCAGTGTTTCCGCAGGTCAGAGGGCCCGTACGCCCGCCGTCGAGCGCTTGCCGCGGCGAAGAACGAGCCAACCTCCAGGCAACAGGTCGGTAACGGCCGGCGTCCAGGACTCGTCGGCGACCTTGGCGTTGTTGACGTAGGCGCCGCCCTCGTTCACGGCCCGGCGCGCGGCCCCCCTGCTGTCCGCCAGACCGGCTCTGACCAGCAGGTCCACGATCGTCGGCCGGTCCGCGAGGCGCACCTCGCCGGTCGGGGCCTGGGCCATGGCGGCGCTCAGGGTCGGTTCGTCGAGCTCGCGCAGCTCGCCGCGGCCGAACAGGGCGTTGCTGGCGGCGATGACGCGCGCGGTCTGCTCCGGGCCGTGCACGAGCGTGGTCAGGTACTCGGCGAGCCGGCGTTGCGCGGCGCGCGCCTGCGGGCGGGCCACCGTCTGCTCGGCCAGGTCGTCGATCTCGGCGCGGGACAGGTCGCTGAAGATGCGCAGGTACGGGACGACCTCGGCGTCGCCGGTGTTCACGAAGTACTGGAACCAGGCGTACGGCGTGGTCAGCGTGGGGTCGAGCCAGATGTCGCCGCCCCCGGTGGACTTGCCGAACTTGCGGCCCTCGGCGTCGGTGATGAGGGGCGTGGTCAGCGCGTGCACGTGGTCGCCGGTCACCCGGCGCACCAGGTCGACGCCGCCGACGATGTTGCCCCACTGGTCCGAGCCGCCCACCTGCAGCGAACAGCCGTACGCGCGGTGCAGCTGCAGGTAGTCGTGGGACTGCAGGAGCAGGTAGCTGAACTCGGTGTACGAGATGCCGTCGGTCTCCAGCCGTCGGCGCACGGTGTCGCGCTGGAGCATCACGTTCACCGAGAAGTGCTTGCCGACGTCACGCAGGAAGTCCACGACCGGCAGCGAGCCGGTCCAGTCGAGGTTGTTCACCACCAGCGCGCCGGTCGGGCCGTCGTGGAAGTCCACGAAGCGCTCCAGCTGGCCCCGGATGCGCTCGGTCCACTCGCCCACCACGTCCAGCGGGTTCAGCGTGCGTTCGCCCTGGTCACGCGGGTCGCCGATCATGCCGGTGGCGCCGCCGGCCAGCACGATCGGCCGGTGCCCGGCGCGTTGGAAACGGCGCAGCGTGAGCAGCGGCACCAGGTTGCCGGCGTGCAGGCTGGGGGCCGTCGGGTCGAAGCCGGCGTAGAGGGTGAGCGGGCCGGCGTCGAGGTCGCGCCGGAGGGCGTCGAGGTCGGTCGTCGTCGCGATCAGGCCGCGCCACTGGAGCTCGTCGAGGATGTGCTCGGTCACGCCTGCAGATCCTCCCCCACCGGCTCAAACCGTTTGGCGGCGCTTTCCGCCACGACGGTACGCGGACACCGCGGGCGAGCCGTCCACCCAGAAGCGCCACGGGGTGTCCATGGCGGCGGCGACCCCGACCCGCGGGCCGGACCGGACCCGCTCGGGCGGCACCGGCGTCCCCTGGCACAGGCGTACCGGGGACGCCGGGTCGGTGAGGTCCAGGCCGTTGGCGGCGCGGTCCAGGCCGAGCAGGGTGGCGAGCCGGGCCGGGCCGCGGGCGAGCTCCGCGTCGGTGCGCGCAGTGGGCCGGCGGTGGCGGGCGACGGCCGGGTCGGACACCACCTCGCCGGCGCGCAGCAGCACCGCGCCGGCCACGCCGTCGGACAGGCACACCACGTTGGCGCAGAAGTGCATGCCGTACACGAAGTACACGTACAGGTGGCCCGGTGGTCCCCACATGACGGCGTTGCGCGGCGTGCGGCCGCGGTAGGAGTGCGAGGCGGGGTCGTCGGCGCCGCGGTAGGCCTCCACCTCGACGAGGCGCACCGCGACCTCGCCGTCCGGGGTGTCGGCGGTGAGCACGGCGCCCAGCAGGGCGTGCGCGGCGGCGATGACGTCCACCGCCAGCGCGGCGCGGGGCATGAGCGGCACCGCGCCACGCTAGCGGCGATCGGCGGCCGGAACCGGCCGGAACCGATCAGGCCCCGCTCAGGACACCCAGGTGCGGTGTCCGTCGACGACGGCGCGGGCCGCCAGGAGCTGCTCGCGCACCCGGGCGGGGGCGGTGCCGCCGACGGCGTCGCGCGAGGCGACGGAGCCCTCGACGGTGAGCACGGCGCGCACCTCGGGGGTGAGCGCCGGGTGCGCGGCGGCCAGCGTGGCGTCGTCCAGGCCGTCGAGGCCCACGCCGCGTTCCTCGGCGGCGCGCACGCAGGCACCGGCCGCCTCGTGGGCGTCGCGGAACGGCACGCCGGAGCGCACCAGCCACTCCGCCACGTCAGTGGCCAGCGTGAACCCGGCGGGCGCCTGCTCGGCCATCCGCGCGGTGTCGAAGCGCAGCGTGCCGACCAGGCCGGCCATCGCGGGGAGCACGAGCTCCAGCTGGTCGACGGAGTCGAACAGCGGCTCCTTGTCCTCCTGCAGGTCGCGGTTGTAGGCGAGCGGCTGCGCCTTGAGGGTGGCCAGCAGGCCAGCCAGGTTGCCGACCAGGCGGCCGGCCTTGCCGCGGGCCAGCTCGGCGATGTCCGGGTTCTTCTTCTGCGGCATGATCGAGCTGCCGGTGGACCAGGAGTCGTGCAGCGCCGCGTACCCGAACTCCGCGGTGGCCCAGATGATCACGTCCTCGGCCAGCCTGGAGACGTCCACCGCCGTCATGGCCAGCACGAACGCCGCCTCGGCCGCGAAGTCGCGGGACGCGGTGGCGTCGATGGAGTTGGTCGCGGGACGGTCGAAGCCGAGATCCGCGGCGACCGCCACCGGGTCGAGCCCCAGCGAGGAGCCGGCGAGCGCCCCCGACCCGTACGGCGACTCGGCGGCACGCACGTCCCAGTCGCGCAGCCGTTGCACGTCGCGCAGCAGCGGCTGGGCGTACGCCAGCAGGTGGTGCGCGAGCAGCACGGGCTGCGCGTGCTGCAGGTGCGTGCGGCCGGGCAGCACGGCGTCCGGGTGCGCGGCGGCCTGCGCGATCAGGGCGTCCACCAGGTCCAGGGTGTGCGCGGCGATCCGCCGGGCGGCGTCGCGCAGGTACATCCGGAACATGGCGGCGATCTGGTCGTTGCGCGAGCGCCCGGCGCGGAGCTTGCCGCCGAGGTCGCGGCCGGCCCGGTCGATGAGCCCGCGTTCCAGGGCGCCGTGCACGTCCTCGTCGGCCGGCGACGGGGCGAACGCGCCGGACCGCACGTCCGCGGCGAGCCGGTCGAGCGCGCCGAGCATGGCGGCGAGCTCGTCGCCGGTGAGCAGACCGGCCCGGTGCAGCACGCGGGCGTGCGCCGCCGATCCGCGCAGGTCGTACGGCGCGAGCCGCCAGTCGAAGTGCGTGGAGCGCGACAGGGCGGCGAGGGCGGCGGACGGCCCGCTGGCGAACCGCCCGCCCCACAGCGTGGTCGTCGGCGGGTCGCTCACGCCTGTTGATCCCGCTTGGCCGCGATCTTGCTCGGCAGGCCCCAGAGCTGCACGAACCCGGTGGCGAGCGACTGGTCGAACGTGTCGCCGGCGTCGTAGGTGGCCAGGTTGAAGTCGTACAGCGACTGCTCGCTGCGCCGGCCGGTGACGACCGCGCGGCCGCCGTGCAGCACCAGCCGCACGTCACCGCTGACGTGCTGCTGGGTCTCGTCGACGAACGCGTCCAGCGCGCGGCGCAGCGGCGAGAACCAGAGGCCGTCGTAGACCAGCTCGCCCCAGCGCTGCTCCACACCGCGCTTGAACCGGGCCAGGTCACGCTCCAGCGTGACGTTCTCCAGCTCCTGGTGGGCTGCGATCAGCGCCATCGCGCCCGGCGCCTCGTACACCTCGCGGCTCTTGATGCCGACCAGCCGGTCCTCGACCACGTCGATGCGGCCGACGCCGTGCGCCCCGGCACGCCGGTTCAGCTCGGTGATCGCCCCCAGCACGCTGACCGGGGTGCCGTCGATGGCCACCGGCACGCCGCGCTCGAAGGTGAGCACCAGCTCGTCGGGCTCGCGCGGCACCGCCGGGTCCTGCGTGTAGTCGTAGACGTCCTCGATCGGCGCGTTCCAGATGTCCTCCAGGAACCCGGTCTCCACCGCGCGGCCCCAGACGTTCTGGTCGACCGAGTACGGCGAGCGCCGGGTGACGTCGATCGGCAGGTCCCTGGCCTCGGCGTAGCCGATGGCCTGCTCCCTGGTCCAGGCGTAGTCGCGCACCGGGGCCAGCACGGACAGCTCGGGGGCGAGCGCGCCGATGCCGACCTCGAAGCGCACCTGGTCGTTGCCCTTGCCGGTGCAGCCGTGCGCCACCGTGCCGGCGCCGTGCTCCCGGGCGGCGTCCACCAGGTGCCGCACGATGACCGGCCGGGACAGCGCGGACACCAGCGGGTAGCGGTCCATGTAGAGGGCGTTGGCGCGCAGCGCGGGCAGGCAGTAGCCGTCGGCGAACTCGTCGCGGGCGTCGACCACGACGGCCTCCACGGCGCCGCAGGCGATGGCGCGCTTGCGGATGGTCTCCAGGTCCTCGCCGCCCTGCCCGACGTCCACGGCGCAGGCCACGACCTCCGCCCCGGTGCGCTCGGCGATCCAGCCGATCGCCACCGACGTGTCGAGCCCGCCCGAGTAGGCGAGCACAACCCGGTCACTCATGGTTACTTCTCTCCTTGGTTGGTTGCCCGGCCGAGAGCCTCCAGGCGCTCGCCGAGCCGTGCTCCGGTGAGGGGTTCGCGGGCCACGACGATGATCGTGTCGTCGCCCGCGATGGTGCCGACGACGTCGTGCAGGGCGGCCCGGTCGATCGCGCTCGCAAGGAACTGCGCGGCACCGGGCGGGGTTCGCAGCACCGTGAGGTTGCCGCTGGAGTCCACGGAAACCAGCAGCTCGGACAGCACGCGGCTGAGCCGGCTGGTGCCGCCCTCGATGCCACGGACGGGGCTACCGGCGTCCGGGATGACGTACACCGGGGCGCCCCCGTCGGCCCCCCGCAGCTTCACCGCGCCGAGCTCGTCGAGGTCCCGGGACAGGGTCGCCTGGGTGGTCTCGATGCCCTCGGCGCCGAGCAGCGTGGCCAGTTCGGACTGACTGCGCACTGCACGGTGCGTGATCAGCTCCACGATCCGGGCCTGCCGGGCCACCCGGGTCGCCGACGTCATGACGGTCCTCCCTCGTTCTCGTCCCCGGCGGCGTCCCCAGCGGCGTCCCCAGCGGCGTCCCCATCGGCGTTCCCGGGCTCGTGGCCGGGCGTCAGCAGCCAGGCCAGCAACGCCTTCTGCGTGTGCAGCCGGTTCTCCGCCTCGTCCCACACGGCGCTCGCCGGACCGTCCAGCACCTCGTCGGTGATCTCCATGCCCCGGTGCGCCGGCAGGCAGTGCAGCACGGTGGTGGTGGTCCCGGTCGCGGCCAGCAGCGCGGTGTCCACCCGGTACGGGCGGAACGGGCCGACGCGGTCGCGGCCGTCGTTCTCCTGGCCCATCGAGGTCCAGGTGTCGGTGGCGAGCACGTCGGCGCCGTCGACGGCGGCCAGCGGGTCCTCGGTGACCGCGACGCTGCCGCCGGTCGCGGTGGCGCGGGTCTCGGCGGCGCGCACCACGGCGGCGTCCGGTTCGAAGCCCTTGGGCGCGGCGACCCGCACGTGCATGCCGGCGGTGGCGCAGCCGAGCAGCAGCGACTGCGCCATGTTGTTGGCGCCGTCGCCGAGGTAGGTGAGGGTGCGGCCGGCCGTGCCGCCGAGGCGCTCGCGGATCGTCAGCAGGTCGGCGAGCACCTGGCAGGGATGGAACTCGTCGGTGAGGGCGTTGACCACGGGGACGGTGGACACCGAGGCCATGGCCTCCACCCGCTTCTGCGCGAAGGTCCGCCAGACCACGGCGTCCACGTACCGCGACAGCACCCGCGAGGTGTCCTCGATGGTCTCCTCGCGGCCGAGCTGCATCGTGCGGGCGTCGATGATGAGCGCGTGCCCGCCGAGCTGGGCGATGCCGGTCTCGAAGGACACCCGGGTGCGGGTGGACGTCTTCTCGAAGATGACGGCCACCACCTTCGGGCCGCGCAGCGCGTCGCCGGCGTACCGGTCCCGCTTGTACTCCGCCGCGAGGTCGAGCACCTCGGCCTGCTCGGCCGGGGTGAGGTCGTCGTCGCGCAGGAAGTGCCTGGTCACCGCGCACCGTCCAGGATCGCCGGGAGCGCGGCAACGAACCCGCGGGCCTGCTCGGTGGTGAGCACCAGCGGCGGGGCCAGGCGCACGGTGTCCGGCCGGACGGCGTTCACCAGGAAGCCGGCCCGTGCGGCCCGTTCGGTCACCGCGCCCGCGACCCCGGCGGTGAGGCCGATGCCGAGCAGCAAACCGGCGCCACGCACGTGGTCCACGAGCGGGTGACCGAGTTCCTCGATGCCGGCCGCGAGGTCCTTGCCGAGGGCCGCGGCGTGCTCCACCAGGCCGTCGGCGGCGATGGTGTCCAGCACGGCGAGCGCGGCGGCGCAGCACACCGGGTTGCCGCCGAACGTGGTGCCGTGGTCGCCGGGGCGCAGCAGCGTGGCGGCCGGGCCGAGGCCCACGCAGGCGCCGATCGGCAGGCCGCCGCCGAGGCCCTTGGCGAGCGTCACCACGTCCGGGGTGACGCCGGCCTGCTGGTGCGCGAACCAGGTGCCGGTGCGGCCGAGGCCGGTCTGGATCTCGTCCAGCACGAGCAGCGCGCCGCGCTCGGCGGTGATCCGGCGGGCGTGCGCCAGGTAGCCGGGCGGGGCCGGGACCACGCCGCCCTCGCCGAGCACCGGCTCCAGGACGACGGCCGCGGTGTGCTCGTCGACCACGGCGTCCAGCGCGGCCTCGTCACCGAAGGGCACGTGCACCACGCCGGGTGGCATCGGCTCGAACGGCGTGCGCTTGGCCGGCTGCCCGGTGAGCGCGAGGGCGCCCATGGTGCGGCCGTGGAAGGCGCCCTCGGTGGCCACGATGGCCGGCCGCCCGGTGCGGCGGGCGATCTTGAACGCGGCCTCGTTGGCCTCGGCGCCGGAGTTGCAGAGCAGCACGCGGCCCTCGTGCCCGGGCGGCACCAGCAGGTCGAGCAGCCGCTCGGCGAGCGCGATGCCGGTGGGGTGGGCGTACAGGTTGGACACGTGGCCGAGCGTCGAAACCTGACGGGACACCGCCTCGACGACGGCCGGGTGGGCGTGGCCGAGGGCGCTCACCGCGAGCCCGCCGAGCAGGTCGAGGTAGCGCTCGCCCCCGGCGTCCCAGAGGTAGGGGCCCTCGCCGCGGACCAGGGTCAGGCCAGGCACGCCGTAGTTGTCCATCAGCGCGTTCCGCCAGCGCTCCTGGTACGTCATGAGCCACCTCCCGGCGTCACCATGGTGCCCACCCCGCGCTCGGTGAACACCTCCAGCAGGACGGAGTGCGCGAGCCGGCCGTCGATGACGTGCGCCTGGCCGACGCCGCCGCGCACGGCACGCAGACAGGCCTCCATCTTGGGCAGCATCCCCGCGTCCAGGCCGGGCAGCAGCGGCTCCAGCTCGTCGGCGGTGAGCTCCGGGATGAGCGAGCCGCGGTCCGGCCAGTCCGCGTACAGGCCCTCGACGTCGGTGAGGACGACGAGCTTGTGCGCGCCGAGCGCCACGGCGAGCGCGGCCGCGGCGGTGTCGGCGTTGACGTTGTGCACGACGCCGTCCACGTCCGGGGCCACCGTGGACACCACGGGGATGCGGCCGGCGTTCACGATGTCCAGCACGGCGTCCGGGTTGACGCCGACCACGTCGCCCACCAGACCGACGTCGACCTGCTCGCCGGCCACGGTGGCGGTGCGCCGGGCCGCGGTGAACAGCCGCGCGTCCTCGCCGGAGATGCCGACGGCGTACGGACCGTGGGCGTTCACCAGGCCGACCAGCTCCCGGCTCACCTGGCCGACGAGCACCATTCGGACCACGTCCATGGTCTCCGGCGTGGTGACCCGCAGGCCGCCGCGGAACTCGCCGGTCATGCCGAGCCGGGTGAGCATGGCGGTGATCTGGGGTCCACCGCCGTGCACCACGACGGGCCGCACCCCGGCCAGCCGCAGGAACACCATGTCCTGGGCGAACGCCCGCTTGAGGTCGTCGTCGAGCATGGCGTGGCCGCCGTACTTGACCACGACCGTCGCGCCGTGGAAGCGCTGCAGCCAGGGCAGGGCCTCGACGAGCACCGCGGCCTTCGCCGTCTCCACCGTGGTCACGACGAGTACGCGCTGTTCTCCTCGACGTAGGCGTGCGACAGGTCGGTGGTGTGCACCGTCGCCTCGCCATCGCCGAGGTTGAGTCCTATGTGGACGGTCACGTCGCGGCCGGACAGGTCGGCCGCGGACCGGTCGGTGGCGGCGTAACCGTTGCGGCACAACGTGACGCCGTTGATCGTGATGTCCAGCCGGTCCGGGTCCAGCTCGGCGTCGGCCATGCCGGCCGCGGCGGCGATCCGGCCCCAGTTGGGGTCGGAGCCGAAGAGCGCGGTCTTGACCAGGTTGTCCCTGGCCACCGCGCGAGCCACTGCGACCGCGTCGTCCTCGGTGACCGCGCCGCCGACGGTGATCGCGACCCGCTTGGTCATGCCCTCGGCGTCGGCCTGGAGCTGGGCGGCCAGGTCGGCGCACACGGCGGTGACCGCCTCGGTGAGCTGGTCGGCGGAGGGCGCGTGGCCGGTGGCACCGGAGGCGAGCAGCAGCACGGTGTCGTTGGTGGAGCACGAGCCGTCCACGTCGAGCCGGTCGAAGGTGCGCCGGGTGGCTGTGCGCAGCGCCCGGTCCAGGGTGGCGGCGTCGGCCGCGGCGTCGGTGGTGAGGACGACGAGCATGGTGGCGAGGCTCGGCGCGAGCATCCCGGCGCCCTTGGCCAGGCCGCCGACGGTCCATCCGGCGGGGTGCGTGCGGGCGGCCTGCTTGGGCACGGAGTCGGTGGTCATCACGGCCTCGGCGGCGGCCAGCGCGGCGTCCCCGGTGTCGTCGAGGGCGGCCGCGGCCAGCTCGACCCCGGCCAGCAGCGCGGGCATCGGCAGCAGCTCGCCGATCAGGCCGGTGGAGCAAACGGCCACGTCGGCCGCGCCGAGGTCCAGCACCTTGGCGGCGTGCTCCGCGGTGGCGTGCGTGTCGGCGAAGCCCTGCGGACCGGTGCAGGCGTTGGCGCCACCGGAGTTCAGCACCACGGCGCGCACCCGGCCGTGGGTCAGCACCTGGTGGGTCCAGAGCACCGGGGCGGCGCGCACCTTGTTGCGGGTGAACACGGCGGCCGCGGCGTCGGACGGGCCGTCGTTGACCACGAGCGCGACGTCGCGGCGGCCGCCGGACTTGAGGCCCGCGGCCACCCCGGCGGCGCGGAACCCTTGCGCGGCGGTCACTCCGGTGCTCATGGGGCCACTCCCGTGATCGGCAGGCCCAGGGTCTCGTCGAGGCCCAGGGCCAGGTTCATGCACTGCACGGCGGCGCCGGCGGTGCCCTTGGTCAGGTTGTCCACGGCCGCGGTGACCACCAGCACGCCGGCGCCGGGGTCCACGGCGAGCTGCAGGTGCACGCAGTTCGAGCCGAGCACGGCGCCGGTCGCCGGCTGACGTCCCGGCGGCAGCAGGTGCACGAACGGCTCGTCGCCGTACGCCTTCTCGTAGTCCGAGCGGATCTCGGCCTCGGCGCGGGTGGTCGGCACGGTGCAGACGGCGAGGATGCCGCGCGGCATCGGGGCGAGCACCGGGGTGAAGGACACGGCGATCCTCCGGCCGGCGGCTCGGGCCAGGTTCTGGGCGATTTCCGGGGTGTGACGGTGGTCACCACCGACGCCGTAGGGGGTCGCGGAACCCATCACCTCGGACCCGGAGAGGTGCGGCTTGGCCGTCCGGCCGGCCCCGGAGGTGCCGGAGAAGGCGGTGATCGTGGCGCGGGTCACAGACTTTTCCGCCGCGACGGCCGGCGCGAGGGCCAGAGAGATCACCGTGGGGTAACAGCCGGGCACGGCGACCCGGGTCGAACCCCGGAGTTCCTCGCGGATCTTGACCCCTTCGTGACCGAGCAGCTCCGGCAGGCCGTACGGCCAGGCTCCCGGATGGGGTCCGCCGTACCAGCGACCCCAGGGCGCGGGGTCGATCAGCCGGTGGTCGGCGCCGCAATCGAGGACGATCGTGTCCAGCTCGTGACCCAGGGCGGCCGAGTGGCCGTGCGGCAGGGCCAGGAACACCACGTCGTGGCTGGCCAGGGTGTCCGGAGATGTGTCGGCGATCACTCGATCGGCCAGGGGTGGCAGGTGCGGATGGTGGTCACCCAGCAGGCTCCCGGCACTGCCGCCCGCGGTCAGGGCGCCGAGGTCGACCGCCGGGTGGGCCAGGAGCAGCCGCAGCAGCTCGCCGCCGGCGTATCCGCTCGCCCCGGCCACGGCCACCCGTACGTCACCCACCCGGATAACTATGCACCATCGTGCAACATCATCCAAGAGCGAGTGGCGGTGATCACTCGGACACGTCGTCAGGGACTCCGGCTACCGTGCCGCGCATGGACGACGGGGTGGCGCTGCGGCCGCTCGTGCGGGCGGTGCGCCAGGAGCTGGCGGCGCTCGGGGATCCGGCCAAGGCCCCGGACATGCAGCGGTACATGCGATCCGAGCTGCCGTACCGCGGCGTGGGCACGCCGGTGTGGCGGCCGCTGGCCCGGCGGCTCGCCTCGGCGTACCCGTGCGCGGACCTGCCGACGTTGCTGGCGACGGTGCGGGAGCTCTGGCACGGGGCGCGCTACCGCGAGGAGCGCTACGTGGCGCTGCAGCTCACCGGGGAGCGGCGGTACGCGGCCTGGCAGAAGCCGGCGCTGCTGCCCTTCTACCGTGAGCTGATCGTGACCGGCGCCTGGTGGGACCTGGTGGACACGATCGCGCCGCACCGCGTCGGGCCGCTGCTGCGGACGTACCCGGCGGAGGTGACGCCGGTGGTGCGCGCGTGGGCCGATGGCGAGGACACCTGGCTGCGACGCAGCGCGATCATCTGCCAGCTCGGCTCGAAGGCCGGCACCGACACGGAGTTGCTCACCCACGCCGTGGAACGGGCGATCGGGGAGCGGGAGTTCTTCCTGCGCAAGGGAATCGGCTGGGCGCTGCGGGAGTACAGCAAGACCGACCCGGTGTGGGTGGCGGCGTTCGTCGCGGCGCACCCCGGCCTCTCGGGGCTCTCCCGCCGGGAGGCGAGCAAGTACCTCCCGGCGTGACGGCGGCCGGACTCCGGGCTCAATTCGTCATGTGACGACGGACCACGGTGCCACTAGGAACGCGGTGCCGGGCTCACCGCAGGACGGACGGGCGCCGGCCTGAGCCCAGGACAGCGCAGTGACGGGCGCCGGCGTCAGCGCAGAACGGCGGAGTGGCGGGCGGCGGCGGAGGCGACGGCGGCGTCGCGGGCCGCGCCGGCCTCCTCTGCGGTGAGGGTGCGGTCCGGGGCACGGAAGCGCAGCGCGAACGCGAGCGACCGCTTGCCCTCCCCCACCTGCGCGCCGCTGTAGACGTCGAACAGGCGCAGGTCCTCCAGCAGGTCGCCGGCGCCGGCGCGCAGCGCGTCGGCCACCGCCGCTGCCGGCACCTCGACCGGCACCACGAGCGCGACGTCCTGCAGCACCGGCGGGAAGGCCGACACCGTGGGCGCGGGGTGGCGCTCCTGCAACGGCAGCGCGTCGAGGTCCAGCTCCATGGCGCACGTGCCGCGCGGCAGCCCGAGGGCCTCCACCACCCGGGGGTGCAGCTCACCGGCGTGACCCACCGGCCAGTCGCCGACCCGCAGGCGCGCGCACCGCCCGGGGTGCCACGGCGCGAGGTCGCCCGCGGTCACCCGCAGTTCGACGCCCGCCGCGGCGGCGACCACGCGGGCGGCCTGCACGGCGTCGGCCCA
>DASWTI010000211.1:0-2075 GCA_036402215.1 Pseudonocardiaceae bacterium | reverse complement strand
GTGGCGCTGTTCGCCCTGGTCCTGCCCGGGCTCCGGCTGCCCGGCGCGGTGCGTGCCGTCGCCGCGGTGGCGGGGTCCGTCGCCGTGTTCGAGGCGACGCTGGTGGCGCTGCGCGGTGGCACCGGCACGGCCGTGCTGCTCGGCGAGGCGCTGGCCCTGGCGATCGCCGCGATCGTGCTGCGCCGCCGCTTCCCGCTGGCCATCGGCGCCGCGTTCGGCGTGGTCGGCGCGTTCCTCGTGGGGCTGCGCGACGCCCCGGTCGGCGCGCTGCTCACGTTCCCCTCGCGGCCGTACCTGGTGAACGGCGCCGCCGACACCACCGCGCTGATCACGGGCGTCGCGGTGTCCGCGCTGCTGCTGGCGGTCGCCGTCGCCGTGCTGGTCGCCGCGCACCGCACCGGCCTCACGCTGGACCGCGCCGAGGCCGGCCCGCTCTGGGTGGCCGCCGCGTTCGCCGTGCTCTACGCCGGCACCGGCGTGCTGGTGACCGCCGCGCTGCTGGCCACCGCCACCCGCACCGGCTTCCTCACCGGGCACGTGCTGGTCACCGTCTCCTGGACGGTCGCCGCCCTCGTGCTGCTGGTGCGCGGCATCCGGCTGCCCGCCCTGCGCGTCGTCGGCGGCGTGCTCGTGGTGGCCGCGGTCGCCAAGCTCGTGCTGTTCGACCTGTCGCAACTCGACGGGCTGGCCCGGGTGCTCGCCTTCCTCGGCGCCGGCCTGGTGCTGCTCGCCGCCGGCACCCGCTACGCCCGCCTGGTCTCCGCCGCCCGCGCCCCCGTGGCGCAGGG
The DNA here is from genome assembly GCA_036402215.1 of Pseudonocardiaceae bacterium. GTDB lineage: Bacteria > Actinomycetota > Actinomycetes > Mycobacteriales > Pseudonocardiaceae > DASXTS01. The sequence continues at coordinate 1,287 of DASWTI010000211.1, read as the reverse complement.
ACAGCCGCAGGGACAGCCGCAAGGCCCGCACCCCGGCGGCCCGTACTCGCCCGGCAGGCCGCCCTACCCGCAGGGCCCGCCGCAGCAGTGGCCCGGCCAGGACACCCCGACGCCCCCCTCCGGCATGCCCCCGGTCACCGTCGACACCACCGCGGTCACCCCGCCCGACGGCATCCCGGCACCCCCCGACACCACGCAGGTCGTCACCGCGCCCCCGGACACCCCCGGGGACACCACCCAGGTCGTCGACCGCCCCACCGAGTCACGCCCGGAACCCCGCGCCGCCGAGCGGCCGGAGACGTCCGAGGACCCCGGCGGGGACCCGGCACCCCGGAGCCCCCGGGAGGCCACGGACGACGGCGATGACGGACGACCGCCTGCCTAGGCCCGGACAGCACCGAGCGGGCCGCCCGGCCACGTCGGCCGGACGACCCGCTCGGGGTCAGGTCAGTTGAACGAGTCGCCGCAGGCGCAGGAGCCGGTGGCGTTCGGGTTGTCGATCGTGAAGCCCTGCTTCTCGATGGTGTCCGCGAAGTCGATGACGGCGCCGGTGAGGTACGGGGCGCTCATCCGGTCGACCACCAGGCTCAGGCCGTTGAAGTCATGCACCTGGTCGCCGTCGAGGTCGCGCTCGTCGAAGAACAACTGGTAGCGCAGACCGGCGCAGCCGCCGGGCTGCACGGCGATCCGGAGCTTGAGGTCGTCGCGCCCTTCCTGGTCGAGCAGCGCCTTCGCCTTCGCGGCGGCGGCGTTCGTGACCTGCACGCCGGTCGTGGCGGTCTCGTCCTGGACGGTCATGGCTCTCCCTACGAGGCGATCTGCGGGCCGTTCTTTCCAACAGCACGGCGCCCTGCGTTCATTCCCGCCACCCATCGTCGCACATCTCAGCGGCCGCCCCACTGACCGGCGACGTGCTCGGCAAGGGCGGAGAGGGTGCCGAGCGGGTCGGCGAGGGAGGCGTCGAGCGACCCGGCGTGGTCCACCACGGAGTACGCGGCGTCCACGCCGATGGCGGCGGCCTCGCGGCGTCCGACGGCCACCTGACCGGCCAGCAGCACGCACGGCAGCCCGCGCTCGGCGGCCCCCGTGGCCACGGCGGTGACCACTTTGCCGCGCAACGACTGCCAGTCGAACGAGCCCTCGCCGGTGACGGCCAGGCGCACCGTGTCCAGCACGGCGTCGAGCCCGGTGAGCCGCCGCACCAGGCCCGCACCGGGCTCGCGGACGGCCCCCAGCGCGAGCAGCGCCGCGCCGAGCCCACCGGCGGCGCCGGCCCCGGGGGTGTCA
>DASWTI010000210.1:0-3195 GCA_036402215.1 Pseudonocardiaceae bacterium | reverse complement strand
CCGGGGCCCGGCGACCCCGGTCCGCCGCCGGAGCCGCTGCCACCGGTGCGCGTGCGGGCCGCGGCCGACGACGCCCGGCTGCACCTGCTGGCCCGGCTCCCCCAGGTCGTCCCCGGGGTCACCGCGGCCACCGCCGAGCCGTTCGTGGCCACCGAGTTCCGCTACCACGGCCGCGTCGACCTGGTCACCACCGCGGGCCCGGTCCGCGTGCTGGTCGCGGTGAGCGACGCGCGCACCCCGGACCCGCTGCCGTGCGCCGCCTGCACCCGTCTCCCCGACGGCAGCCTGCTCGCGGTCACGCCGCTCACCGAGATCGGCGGCGGAGGCCCGCGGGTGCCCGGGCAGCCGCGCTACGACCGCTGGGTGGCGCACCACCGGCCCGACGGCAGCACCGTGCTGGTGGAGAACGAGGCGGTGCGGCCGGGTGAGCTGCCGCCGCTCACCGTGGAGCAGCTCACCACGCTCGCCACCGACCCGGCGTTGCTGCTGCTCCGCTGACGCGACCGACGGCCCGCACCCCGGCGCCGGCGGCGGCCGGGCATGAGAACGCCCCCGTCGCACCGGGTACGAGCCGGCGCGACGGGGGCGTGACCAGGGGAGCGGCTAGCGCTCCACGTCACCGCGGATGAACGCCTCCACGGCCTCCCGGGCCTGGTTGTCGTCGTACTGCTCCGGCGGCGACTTCATGAAGTAGCTCGACGCGGAGAGGATCGGCCCGCCGATGCCGCGGTCCAGCGCGATCTTCGCGGCGCGCACCGCGTCGATGATGACGCCGGCCGAGTTCGGCGAGTCCCAGACCTCCAGCTTGTACTCGAGGTTGAGCGGGGTGTCGCCGAACGAACGGCCCTCCAGGCGCACGTACGCCCACTTGCGGTCGTCCAGCCACGGCACGTGGTCCGACGGGCCGATGTGCACGTCCGCCTTGGCCATCTCGTGCGGGATCTGCGAGGTCACGGACTGCGTCTTGGAGATCTTCTTGGACTGGAGCCGCTTGCGCTCCAGCATGTTCATGAAGTCCATGTTGCCGCCGAAGTTGAGCTGGTACGTGCGCAGCAGCTCGACGCCGCGGTCCTCGAACAGCTTGGCCATCACGCGGTGCGTGATCGTGGCGCCGACCTGCGACTTGATGTCGTCGCCGACGATCGGCACGCCGGCCTCCTCGAACTTCTTCGCCCACTCGGGGTCGGAGGCGATGAACACCGGCAGCGCGTTGACGAACGCCACGCCCGCGTCGATCGCGCACTGCGCGTAGAAGCGGTCCGCGTCCTCGGAACCCACCGGGAGGTACGACACCAGCACGTCGACCCGCGCCTCACGCAGCGCGCGCACCACGTCGACCGGGTTCTCGTCGGACTCGCTGATGATCTCGCGGTAGTACTCGCCGAGGCCGTCCAGGGTGTGCCCGCGCTGCACCGTCACGCCCATCGGCGGGACGTCGCAGATCTGGATGGTGTTGTTCTCGCTGGCCACGATCGCCTCGGACAGGTCACGTCCGACCTTCTTGGCGTCCACGTCGAACGCGGCGACGAACTCGACGTCGCGGACGTGGTAGTCGCCGAACTGGACGTGCATCAGACCAGGGACGCGCGTCGCCGGGTCGGCGTCGCGGTAGTAGTGGACGCCCTGGACCAGTGATGCCGCGCAGTTGCCGACGCCGACGATCGCCACCCGCACACGCTTGTCACCCATGCTCGGGCTTCCCTTCTGCTTCCGTTGATGTGCTTCCCGATTCGCGCTGCTCGTGAGCGATCAGCTCGTTGAGCCAGCGGACTTCCCGCTCACTCGTCTCCAGACCCATGCGATGCAGTTCCCGGGTGTAGCGGTCGATCTGCTCCTCGGCCCGGGCGAGCGCCGCCCGCCGGGCCTCACGACGTTCCTCCACGCGCCGCCGGCGGCCCTCCAGGATGCGCAGCCGGACCTCGGCCGGGGTGCGCGAGAAGAACGCCAGGTGCACGCCGAAGCCGTCGTCGTCGTACGTCGCCGGCCCGGCGTCCGCGATGAGCTCGGCGAACCGCTCCTTGCCCTCCGCGGTGATCTTGTAGACGCGGCGTGCGCGGCGCCCCCACGCGCCCTTCACCGCCTCGCCGTCCTCCTCGGCGATCAGCCCCTCCCGCTGCATCCGGCGCAGCGTCGGGTACAGCGAGCCGTAGGAGAACGCCCGGAACGCGCCGAGCAGGCCGGTGAGCCGTTTCCGCAGTTCGTACCCGTGCATCGGTGCCTCGAGGAGCAGGCCGAGAACGGCGAACTCGATCACGCGGACACCTCCTACCTGACGGCCGGTGCGACGGGACTGCGTCGCCGATCGGTCACCTCACTATATCGCGCCGATACATCTGCGCAGTGAACACCGCGCTGCGGCATGGGTCACGGCCGGCGGCTCCCGCTCAGGCGACGTCCCGGTGCGCCAAACGGCTCATCGGCCGCCGGGCAGCCGCGCGTACGCTGTCAGGGTGCGAACCCAGCGGCAGGTCGTGGACTACGCGCTGCAGCGCCGAGCGCTGCTCGCGGAGGTCTACTCCGGTCGTCTCGGGGTGTCCGAGGTCTGCGACGCCGGCCCCTACCTGCTGCGTGCGGCCAAGTTCCACGGCGAGCCCAGCACGGTCACCTGCCCGGTGTGCCGCAAGGAGCCCCTGACCCTGGTCGCCTGGGTGTACGGCGACGCCCTCAAGCACGCCGCCGGCTCGGCGCGCCGCACCGAGGAACTGGTCAGGATGGCCGCCGCCTACGAGGAGTTCACCGTCTACGTGGTGGAGGTCTGCCGCACCTGTAGCTGGAACCACCTGGTGCAGTCGTACGTCCTGGGAACGCCCGGACTCCGTTCCGGCACCACCACGGGACGGCCGGGCCGGCGGACGGCTGCCGAGTAGACCCGTTCCGGGGTGCGGCCGCATGGATGAACGACGTACGGTGCCTGCGACATCCGGCACCGGCCTTGGGAGGCCAAGCTAGTGACCGACGAGCGCGACCAGCGACCGTGGTGGCCAGGTCCGGGTGACGACCCGGATGCCCGCCCCCGCACCCCTGGCTCCGGGCCCGACCGGCCGGGCGTCCCCCGCGAGCCGGACGGCACCGGGGTGTGGAAGCCCTCCTGGGACGACGAGGACGACCCGCCGCCACCGCGGTCCCCGCGTGGCGCCCCACCGCAGCGTCCCTTCGGCAGCCCCGCCGGCCCCGGTGGCCGCGGGCCGCAGCACC
>DASWTI010000209.1:0-3888 GCA_036402215.1 Pseudonocardiaceae bacterium | reverse complement strand
CTCGGCCACGGCCGGCGCGGTGTGCGGCGGCAGCGCGCTCGTCGTCACCGGCCAGCCGCGCGTGCTCAGGGTGCCGCCGAGCAGCGCGCCGTCGTCGTCGTGCACGGTCAGCGCGAGCAGCACGTCGTCCGGCGCGCCCGGCCGGGTGCGCGACGTGACCAGCGTGGCCAGCAGGGTGTGCCGCACCGGGTCGGCCTCGGCCACCGGCCGCATCAGCGCGGCGAACGTCGACAGGTCCTCGTGCAGCCTCACCTTCATGGCACCCCACGGTGGCACCGCCGCCGGGTCCCCTCAACGGGATTACGCTCGCGGCCATGACCGAACCCGACGCCTCCTGCGGGGTGGCGCACGGCGAGGTGCCGGCCGGCGGGACCGCCCGCGCGGTGGTCGCGGTGTTCGCCTCCCCGGTGTCCGCCGAGTTGCTGCACCTGGCCGGGCACACCGGTTTCCGCGCGCTGCTCGTCGAGCCGGACCCGGTGCGCCGCCCGCCGGACGCACACCCCACGGTGGCCTCGGCGCTGGCCGCCGTCGGCGACGACGTGGACGTCGTGGTCACCGACCACCACCGGCCCGAGCTCGGCGAACTGCTGCGCGACGCGCTCGCCGGGCGCACCCGCTGGATCGGCCTGATGGGCAACCCCCGGCACGCCGGCCCACACGTGGCCGCCCTCGCCGAGCTCGGCGTGCCCCCGGCCGAGGTGGCCCGGGTGCACCGGCCGATCGGGCTCAACATCGGCTCGCGCACGCCCGGGGAGATCGCCGTCGCCACGCTCGCCGGGCTCATCGCCGACCGCAACGGCCGCCCCGGCGGTTTCACCCACACCCCGGCCGGCTGACGTGACCGCAGACCCCGCCGGCTCCGCCGACCCGCACCGGCGGGCGGTGCGGGTGGTGTGCCGTGACCCCGCCGGCCGCGTGTTCCTGTTGTGCTGGCGGGACCCGGCGGACGCCGCGCACGTCGTCTGGGAGCCGCCCGGCGGTGGCATCGAGCCGGGGGAGACCGAGGAGCGCGCCGCCGTCCGCGAGGTGCTGGAGGAGACCGGCATGGCCGTCGTGCCGGTGCCCGGCCGGCGGGTGATCGTGCACCGCGACCTCTGGTGGGGCGGCCGGCACTACGCCGGGCCCGAGCCCTTCCTGCTGGCCGAGGCCGACCCGGCGGCGCCGCTCGCGCCCACCACGCTCAACGCGATGGAGCACGAGGCCCTGCTCGACGCCCGCTGGTTCACGCCCGACGAACTGCGCGCCGCGTCCCACCCGCTGGAGCCGCCGGACCTCGCCGACCTCATCGCCGCCCTGGACCGCCCGTCACCGGCCGCGGCTGCCGCTACGGCCCCGACGGCCCCGACGGCTCCGGCCGGGACTCCGGCTGCGGCTCCGGGTCCGGCTGCGGGTACGGGGCGTGCGCCGGGGGTTCCTGCTGACGGATCTCCGCCAGCAGCACCGTGATCGCGGCCATGATCCGCTTGGTGGCGGTGGCCAGCACCTCCGGCGTGATCCGCCCGCCGCGCAGGTCGTCCAGATCCACCGGCGGCCCGGTCACGATGGTCACGGTGCGCCGGGGGAACAGCCGGGGGAGCGTCGACCCGGGCGGCAGGAACGACTCGCCGCCCCAGTGCGCCATCGGCACCACCGGAGCCCCGGTGCGCAGCGCCATCCGCGCCACCCCGGCCTGCCCGGCCATCGGCCAGCCGTCCGGGTCGTCGGTGAACGTGCCCTCCGGGAACACCACCACGCACTCCCCGGTGGTCAGCAGCCGCAGCGCCTCCCGGTAGCTCGTCGTCCCGCGGCCGGGGCTGCGCTCCACCGGCACGTGCCCGCCGTCGCTCATCACCTTGCCCACCAGGCGGTTGCGCCACAGCTCGGCCTTCGCCAGGTAGCGCGGCACCCGCCCGGCGCTCAGCAGGTACGCCGTGAGGGTGACCGGGTCGACGTACGACAGGTGGTTGGCCGCGATCAGCACCGCGCCTTCCGGCGGCACGTGTGCCCGCCCGCGCCACACCGGCCTGGTGCACACCATGATCAACGGCCAGATCAGGTCGATCGCGATGCCGAACCACCGGCCACGCCCGGTGCGCGGCGTGCGGCGCAGCAGCAACACCCTGGCGAGCGCGCCGCGCGGCGCCTCGTTGTCCCTTCCCGTCACCGGCACACCATGGCACCCGCGCTCCGCCGCCCGGACGTCACCCCGGGCCGCGCAGCCGGACGGCCACGGCCACCCGCCACGCGGACCGTGACGCCCCGGCCCTGGCGGCGTCCTCAAGCCGTCCGCCCCCTCGCGCGCGCCGGCCCCGCATCGGTCCATTCACCCACGGTCTCCGGGGTGGTGGGTCGATGGGCGGCGGACACTCCGCCCTGGCAGCCGCGTCCTACAGCCCGGCCAGGAACTCCGTGATCCGCGCCGTGTACCGGCGCAGGATGTCCGCCGAGTGCAACGGGTCCTCGGTCTCCATGCTGTGGTCGGCGTCGACCGCCTCGAACACCTGGTGGCCGCTGCGATGCGCGAGCGCCGAGTCCCAGAGCACGTCCCCGGTGCCGCCGACCAGCAGGGTCGCCGCCGTGGACCGCCCGATCGCCTCCACCACGCGCGGGTTGGACAGCAGCGGCGTCAGCCAGACCGCGGGCAGCTCGCGCTCCGCGGCCACCGGTGCGGCCAGCGTGCCGAGCGACTTGCCGATCAGCAGCGACGCGGGCGGCACGCCGTCGAGCGCGGTGACCGCCTGCTGGCGGACCCAGCGGTCGTAGTCCGGCAGCATCGGCGGCTGCCACCACACCTCGCGCACCGTCCAGCCCTGCCGTTCGAGCACCCGCCGGGCGAAGTGCAGCAGCGGCCGCGCCGGGGTGTACCCGCGGCCGGGCAGCACCACGGCGACTCGCTCCACGGCGTCATCGTCACACGGCGCAGTGCTACCGCAGAACGATCTCCCCGTCCGCGCTGGCGATGCCGATCGTCAGCTCGGCGCCCACCCGCAGGTCGACGTCGGTCTCGCCGACCCACTCCGTGGTCCCCGGCCCGGCGGCGACGAACGTGAAGCCGCCCGGCGGCCGGTCGTGCGCCACCCGCTCGTAGGTCCGCCGCCAGGACGGTTCCCGCTCGTACCGCGGCACGCCGTAGTCGATGAAGAACGGCCGGTGCCGAGTCACCTCGCCCACGATCCGCCAGGTCCCGGTGTTGCCGTCGCTGCCGTCCGGCGTCAGGCCGAGCCGCTGCGCCACCCCGTCCAGGTCGTCCGGCTCCAGCGCCCAGGTGAACGGCCCCTCGCCGTCGGCCAGCCGCTTGGCGAGCTGGGTCGCCCCCGGGCCGGCCTCCGGGTCGGTGACCGTCACCAGCTCCAGGTACAGCGGCGGCGCCAGCGGCACCACGGCGTTGCGCACCCCCGGCGCCGGCGACCCACCCGGCGCGACACCCCAGCCGTACTCCCGCCGCAGCCGCTCGGCCGCGGCGTCCAGGTCGTGCACCGCGTACAGCACGTGATCGATCCGGTTCACTCCCCGACCGTAGCCCGGACGGCCGACACCCGCCCGCCCGTTCCGAGCCCCGCCGTCACGGTGCCCCGCACCGCCGATCCGTCGGTGCCGCTGGTGCCGCCGCCCCCGCGGCTGTCGTGGGCGATGGAGTGTCGTCGGCGGTCGCTGGCCGAGCCGTCCGCCGCCGGCCTCGCTGAGGTGGCGCTGAAGACCTCCCGCCGCACGGCCGATCGGGTGCCGGACGGAGTTAGCGTGCGGGAGACGACCAGGAGGACCCGTGCGTGGACGACCTGCCGCAGCGGCCGTCATGGCGACCGTCGCGGCGACGGTGGTGGCGCAACTGGCCACGCTCGCCGGCTGCACGCCGGGCGACGGCCGTCCGGCGGCCACCGCGACCGGCACGGCCCCGGCGGCCACGACCAC
>DASWTI010000208.1:0-18815 GCA_036402215.1 Pseudonocardiaceae bacterium | reverse complement strand
CGAGCACGCCCCGCCGGTGCGCCCGGCGCTGAGCGACCCCGCCCGGTGGGGCCGCGTGGACGCCGACGGCACCGTGTACGTCCGCACCGCCGACGGTGAGCGCGCGGTGGGCTCGTGGCAGGCCGGCGAACCGGCCGAGGGGCTCGCCCACTTCGCCCGCCGGTTCGACGACATGCTCACCGAGGTCGAGCTGATCGCCACGCGGCTGCAGTCCGGCCACGGCGACCCCAAGCAGGCCATGTCGACCGTGCGGCAGCTCAAGGAGAGCCTGGCCGAGGCGCACGTCGTGGGCGACGTGGTGGGCCTGGACCGGCGGCTGGACCACCTGATGGCCCGCGCGGAGGTGGCCCTGGGCGCCGCCCGCGAGGCCCGTGAGGCGGCCCGCGCGGAGTCCACGGCGCGCAAGCAGGCGCTGGTGGAGGAGGCGGAGAAGATCGCCGCCGAGGCCACCCAGTGGAAGGCCGCCGGTGATCGGCTGCGGGCCATCCTGGACGAGTGGAAGACCATCCGCGGGGTGGACCGCAAGACCGATGACGCGCTGTGGAAGCGGTTCGGCAAGGCCCGGGACGCGTTCAACCGGCGGCGTGGGTCGCACTTCGCGGAGATGGACCGTCAGCGTGGCGCGGCCAAGACCCGCAAGGAGGAGATCGTCGCCGAGGCCGAGCAGCTCTCGGACTCCTCGGAGTGGGGGGCCACGGCCGGGCGGTACAAGCAGCTGATGATCGACTGGAAGGCGGCGGGCCGGGCGCCGAAGGACGCCGACGACGCGCTGTGGCAGCGGTTCCGCGCCGCGCAGGACGCGTTCTTCGCGCGCCGGTCGGCGGCGTTCAGCGAGCGGGACTCCGAGCTGACGGAGAACGCCCGCCGCAAGGAGGAGCTGCTGGCCGAGGCGGAGCGCATCGACCCGGCGGGTGACCTGGAGGGCGCCCGGGCGCACCTGCTGCGGCTGCAGGAGCGGTGGGACGCCATCGGGCACGTGCCGCGGGAGCGGATGCGGGAGCTGGAGGGCCGGATGCGCGCCGTCGAGGAGCGGGTCCGTGGCGCGGTGGACGCCCAGTGGCGGCGCTCCGACCCGGAGACCCAGGCGCGGGTGGCGCAGTTCCGGGAGCGGGTGGCGCAGTTCGAGGCGCAGGCGGCCAAGGCCCGGGCGTCCGGTGACGAGCGCCGCGCCAAGCGGGCCGACGAGCAGGCCGCGCAGTGGCGCGAGTGGCTGGCCGCCGCCGAGCAGGCGGTCGCCGACCGCTGACCCGGGCGCGGACCAGGCGCACGACGACGGCACCCCGTCCCCGATCACCGGGGGCGGGGTGCCGTCGCCAGAAGGCCGGAACGCGAGTCAGGCCACGGAGTCGAGGTACCGCAGCGCCGCGCGGTAGGAGCCGGCCGCGCTCTCCTCGGTGTACGGCAGGCCGACCTGGGCGCAGTAGGCGCGCACCAGCGGCTGGGCGTGCCGCAGCGACGGCCGCGGCATGCTGGGGAACAGGTGGTGCTCGATCTGGTAGTTGAGCCCGCCGAGCAGCCAGTCGGTGACCACGCCGCCGCGCACGTTGCGCGAGGTGAGCACCTGGCGGCGCAGGTGCGACCAGCGCTCACCGGGCTTCGGCATCGGCATGCCCTTGTGGTTGGGCGCGAACGCGAGCCCGAGGTGCAGCCCGAACAGCGCGTGGTGCAGCACGGCGAACGCGAGCGCCTGTGCCGGGCTCATGACGACCAGCAGGAACGTCACGTAGCCGGCGAGGTGCGTGGCCAGCAGCGCGGCATCGCCGACGGCCCGGCGCCGCCAGATGTCGCGCCAGCTCGCCCCGGTGAGGTGCAGCGACTCCAGGAGCAGCAGCGGGAAGAACACCTTGGCCTGGTTGCGGGCCATCCAGGCGGCGATCCCGCGACGGCCGACGGCCTGCTCCGGCGTCCAGACGACCACGCCGGTGGCCACGTCGGGGTCCCGCTCGGCGTCGTTGGGGTTGGCGTGGTGGCGGTTGTGCTTGTCCACCCACCAGCCGTAGCTCATGCCGATGAGCAGGTTGCCGTGCAGCAGGCCGATCAGCCGGTTGACCCGGTGGGTGCGGGCGATCTGCTTGTGCCCCGCGTCGTGGCCGATGAAGCCGGTGCGGGCGAACAGCACGGCGGCCACCGGGGCGAGCGCGAGCTGCCACCAGGACGGCCCGAGCGCCACCATCGCCGCGCCGAGGCCGCCGATCAGGGCCAGGTGCGTCCCGATCATGAGCGCATAGCGGCCGCGACGCCGGCGCATCAGGCCGTGCTCGCGGATCTGGGCGACCAGCGGGGCGAAGTCCGAGGCCGAACCGGTATTCGGCGGCGGCGGCGCGGGGAGCGTGATCGTCATACCTTCAGCCTGCCCGCTCCCGGGCTCCGTGTCGGTGGGGGCGAAACCCCTGCCGACGGTGGTGCCAGCACCACCATCGGCACGGCGGAGCACTCAGGACGCGACGGTCGGGGGCCGGGAGAAGGCCAGGCGCACCCAGGTCACCGCCAGCACGAGGATCGCGAACAGCGCGAGCACCATGCCGACGCCGGGCCCGGTGGACCCCGACGTCTGGCGCGACCACACCGACCAGATGGCGTGCACCACCGAGAACGCGCAGCCGAAGGCGCACAGCCACACCAGGCCCCAGCGGCGGTTGAACACCGTGACGGCCGAGAGCACCACGCCGAACAGCAGCGAGCTGGTGGCGAACAGCCGCGGCAGCGGGCCCACCCGCTCCGGTTCGGCGAGCTGACCGAGCAGCACCTGCCAGCCGTTGGCGGAGCCGACCCAGGGCAGCGCGGCGGCGAGCAGCAGGACCACCGCGCACACGGCCACCGTCATCACCCAGCGGCCGGGGTCGACGTGCCGCGCGGCGTCGCGCTCCACCTGCTCGATCTCGGCGCGCAGCGCGTCCTGCGGATCGGGGTCCGTCACCGGGCTCACCTTCCTGCCCCGCAGGCCGCGGCGGGCACCGGCGCCGGAGGCGGGGCGCCCACCGTGGGCATGCCGAGCGCCACCCCGCCGCCCGGGCGGACCCCGGCCTCGTGGTGGTCGCCGGCCATGGTGCGACGGTGCGCGAGCAGGGGCCCGTCGGCCACCAGATGGTGCGGCGCGCCGTAGCTGACCCGGGTACGCACCACGTCGCCCGGCCGCACCGAGCGGTCCACCGCGAGCCCGGCGGGCGTGAAGTGCACCAGCCGGCCGTCGCGGGCCCGGCCGGACATCCGCTCCGTGGCGGCGTCCTTGCGGCCCTCGCCCTCGGAGACCAGCAGCTCGACCTCACGGCCGACGAGCGCCCGGTTGGCGTCCCAGGAGATCTCGTCCTGCAGCTCCACGAGCCGCTGGTAGCGCTCGGCCACCACCTCGCGGGGCACCGCGCCGCCCTCGGCGTGGCGCTCGGCGGCCGGGGTGCCGGGCCGCGGCGAGTACTGGAAGGTGAACGCCCCGGCGAAGCGCGCCGCGCGCACCACGTCGAGGGTGCCGCGGAAGTCCTGCTCGGTCTCGCCGGGGAAGCCGACGATGATGTCGGTGGTGATCGCCGCGTCCGGCATCGCCGCCCGCACCCGGTCGATGATCGACAGGTAGCGGTCCGCCCGGTACGAGCGCCGCATGGCGCGCAGCACCGCGTCCGAGCCCGACTGCAGCGGCATGTGGAGCTGGTGGCAGACCACCGGCGTCTCCGCCATGGCGTCGACCACGTCGTCGGTGAAGTCGCGCGGGTGCGGCGAGGTGAAGCGCAGCCGCTCCAGGCCCTCCACCGTGCCGCACGCGCGCAGCAGCGCCGCGAACGCCGAGCGCTCGCCGAACGAGACGCCGTAGGAGTTGACGTTCTGCCCCAGCAGCGTCACCTCCAGCACGCCGTCGGCGACCAGCGCGCGTACCTCGGCGAGGATGTCGCCGGGCCGGCGGTCGAGCTGGCGGCCGCGCAGCGCCGGCACGATGCAGAACGTGCACGTGTTGTTGCAGCCGACCGAGATGGACACCCAGCCCGCGTAGGCGGACTCGCGGCGGGCCGGCAGCGAGGACGGGAAGACCTCCAGCGCCTCGGCGATCTCCACCTGTGCGGCGCGCTCCACCCGGGAGCGCTCCAGCAGCGTCGGCAGCGAGCCGATGTTGTGCGTGCCGAAGACGACGTCCACCCAGGGCGCGCGGCGGACGATCTCGCCGCGGTCCTTCTGGGCCAGGCAGCCGCCGACGGCGATCTGCATGTCCGGGCGGGACCGCTTGGCCGGGCGCAGGTGGCCCAGGTTGCCGTACAGCCGGTTGTCCGCGTTCTCCCGCACCGCGCACGTGTTGAACACGACCAGGTCGGGTTCGTCGTCGTCCGCCGCCGCGCGCACCCAGCCGGACTCCTCGAGCAGCCCGGCGAGCCGCTCGGAGTCGTGCACGTTCATCTGGCAACCGTAGGTGCGGATCTGGTAACTGCGGCTCACGCTCACCCCTTTCCAACGGCAAGCGTAGATCCCGCACCCGGGTGCATCAGGTACCGGTGCGGTCACAGCAGCCGCCCACCGGCCCACCAGCGGCGACGGACGGATTAGGGTGACCGGCCATGAGCGCTACGGTCGAGCCCCAGTCGGGTGATACCCCGGTGGATCCGGTGCCGGCGGCCGCGACCGGCACGCCGATGATCCGCGTCGCCGGGGTGGACAAGCACTTCGGCCCGTTGCACGTGCTCAAGGACATCAACCTCGAGGTGGCCAAGGGTCAGGTCGTGGTGGTCCTCGGGCCGTCCGGATCGGGCAAGTCCACGCTGTGCCGCACGATCAACCGGCTGGAGCCGATCGACTCCGGCGTGATCGAGGTGGACGGCCGGCCGCTGCCCGCCGAGGGCAAGGCGCTGGCCAACCTGCGGGCCGAGGTCGGCATGGTGTTCCAGCAGTTCAACCTGTTCGCCCACAAGACCATCGTGGACAACGTGATGCTGGCGCCGATCAAGGTGCGCAAGCTGCCGGCCGCGCAGGCCAGGAAGACCGCGATGGAACTCCTGGAACGGGTGGGCATCACGAACCAGGCGGAGAAGTACCCGGCGCAGCTCTCCGGCGGCCAGCAGCAGCGCGCCGCCATCGCCAGGGCGCTGGCGATGAAGCCGAAGGTCATGATGTTCGACGAGCCCACCTCGGCGCTGGACCCGGAGATGGTCCAGGAGGTGCTGGACGTGATGGTCACCCTCGCCGGCGAGGGTATGACGATGTTCGTGGTGACCCACGAGATGGGGTTCGCCCGGCGCGCGGCGCACCGGGTGGTGTTCATGGACGACGGCGAGATCGTCGAGGACTCCACCCCGGACGAGTTCTTCACCGCACCGCGGACGAACCGCGCCAAGGACTTCCTTGGCAAGATCCTCACCCACTGAAGGAGAATCGACGATGAAGCTGCGCACCCTCGTGGTGGGCGTACTCGCCGTGGGGCTCGGCCTCACCGCGTGTGGCAAGGAGGGCACCCCGGGCGGTGACAACACGGTGGCCCAGACCACGGCCGCCGACGTCTCCGTGGCGGGGTCGCCGACGTTCGACAAGATGAAGCAGCGCGGCAAGGTCGTGATCGGCGTCAAGGAGGACCAGCCCGGCCTCGGCTTCAAGGACGCCACCACCGGCGAGTTCTCCGGGTTCGACATCGAGATCGCCCGGCTGGTCGCCGCGAAGCTGGGCTTCGACGCCGAGAAGATCGAGTACAAGCCGATCCCGTCGGCCTCGCGTGAGCAGGCCATCGTCAACGGCGACATCGACTACTACGTCGGCACCTACTCGATCACCGACAAGCGCAAGGAGCAGATCTCCTTCGCCGGCCCGTACTTCCTGGCCGGTCAGGACCTGTTGGTGCGCAAGGACGACACCGCGATCACCGGCCCGGACGCCCTGCAGGGCAAGAAGGTCTGCTCGGTCACCGGCTCCACCCCGATCCAGCGCGTGCGTGAGCAGCAGCTCACCGACGCCGCGAACGTCGTGGAGTTCAAGACGTACTCCGAGTGCGTCACCAAGCTGGACCAGGGCGAGGTCGACGCCGTCACCACCGACGACGCGATCCTGAAGGGCTACGCCGCCCAGGAGCCCGACAAGTTCAAGGTCGTCGGCAAGACCTTCTCCACCGAGAAGTACGGCATCGGCCTGCCGAAGGACGACAAGGCCCTGCGGGACAAGGTGAACGACATCCTGCAGGCGTCGATCGACGACGGCGAGTGGAAGAAGATCTACGACGCCACGCTGGGCAAGTCCGGCTCCCCGGCCGACCCGCCCACGCTCGAGCGCTACTGATCAGCTAGTCCCGACCGCGACCGGTGCGGCGCCCGCCACGGGTGCCGCACCGGTCGCGGAATTGGGGTCCCACCGGCTCTCGGCAAGGAGGTGCGAGCAACACGATGTCGGACATCTGGAACGTTCTCGCCGACAACACCGATCTGTTCCGCACCGGCTTCGCCAACACCATCAAGCTGTTCCTGATCGCCGCGGTCGGGTCGCTGCTGTTCGGCACCCTGCTGGCGATGCTGCGGGTCAGCCCGGTGCCGATCCTGCGCGGCGCGGGCACCGCGTACGTGACGGTGCTGCGCAACACCCCGCTCACCCTGGTGCTGTTCTTCTTCGCGTTCGCCTACCCGCTGCTGGACATCGTGCGGATCTCGTTCTTCACGGCGGCCGCGATCGGGCTCACCGTCTACACGTCGGCGTTCGTCTGCGAGGTCGTGCGGTCCGGCATCAACACGGTCAACGTGGGCCAGGCCGAGGCGGCCAGGGCGCTCGGCCTGACGTTCGCGCAGATCGTGGGCAGCGTGGTGCTGCCGCAGGCGCTGCGCTCCGTGGTGCCGCCGCTGACCAGCGTGCAGATCGCGCTGCTGAAGAACACCACGATCGCGGCGGGCTTCTCGGTCTTCGAGGCCGGCGCCATCCGCGACAACCTGTCCGAGCGTGGCGAGAACATCCTGATCGGCCTCGGCTGGGTGGCGCTCGGCTTCCTCATCCTGGTGATCCCGCTGACGCTCGTGCAGCGCAGCCTGGAGCGGCGCTGGAGCGTGGCCCGATGAGCGCGGTCCTGTTCGACGTCCCCGGCCCCCGCGCCATCGCCCGCAACCGGCTCAGCGCGGTACTCGGCACGGTGGTCATCCTCGGCCTGGTGGCGTACGTCGGCTACCGGTTCTACGACACCGGGCAGTTCGAGGGCCGGGTGTGGAGCTGGCTGCAGTACGAGCGCATCCAGACCGACCTGGTGAAGGCGCTGCTCGCGACGCTGCAGGCGTTCGCCGTCGGCGCGGTGCTGGCGCTGGCCTTCGGCGCCGTGTTCGCCGCGGGGCGGCTGTCCGAGCACGCCTGGCTGCGCGTGCCGTCGATGGCGATCGTGGAGTTCTTCCGGGCGATCCCGCTGCTGATCCTGATCTTCCTGTTCTACTACGGCCTGCCCGCGGCCGGCGTGAAGATGACGCCGTTCATGGCCCTGGTGCTGGGACTGATGCTCTACAACGGCTCGGTGCTCGCGGAGATCTTCCGTGCCGGCATCCTGTCCCTGCCGCGCGGGCAGAGCGAGGCCGCGTACGCCCTGGGCATGCGCAAGACCCAGGTGATGACGCTGGTGCTGCTGCCGCAGGCGGTGCGCGCCATGCTGCCGGCCATCGTGAGCCAGCTCGTGGTGCTGCTCAAGGACACCGCGCTCGGCTTCCTCATCACTTACTACGAGCTGCTGAAGTACACGCAGAACATCGGCGGCAGCCCGCAGTTCGGCCGGCCGTTCATCCCGGTGCTCATCGTGGTGTCGGCCATCTACATCACGCTGTGCCTGCTGCTGAGCTGGCTCGCCACGTACCTGGAGTCGCGCAACCGCCGCAGCCGCAAGGTGCAGGGCGGCACGACCGCGGAGATCGCGCCCGAGCAGCCCCCGCTGGTGCCGCCGGGCAGCGGTTCCATCTAGGGTCCGGGCCCGGTAACAGGCTCCGGCGGCTCCCTCGCGGCTCCTTGCTGGCCGCGAGGGTCCCTCCCCGGTCACCTGCTGGCCGGCCTCGCGGCAGCGTGGTGTGGTCGGCCTCCCGGCGACTCAGTGGCCATCCTGTCGGCGACTCAGTGGCCGTCCTGCCTGCGACTCTGTGGCCGGCCTCCCGGCGGCTCAGTGGCCTCCTCTCGGCAGCTCTGTGGCCGTCCTGCCGGCTACTTGGCGGCCGCCGTGGCGCTCCCGGGCATCACGGCGGCCAGCACGGCCATTCCGAGGTACACCACGCCGCTGGTGCCGTCCAGGGCGAGCCGGGCACGCTCGGTGCGGCGCAGCCGGCCGGACAGCGCGCCGGCCGCCAGCGCGTACCCGCCGTCGCTCAGCACGCCCAGCACGATGAACCCGCAGCCGAACAGCAGCATCTGCGGGGCCACCGGGCCGGCCGGGTCGACGAACTGCGGGGTGAAGGCCAGGAAGAAGATGCCGGTCTTCGGGTTGAGCACGTTGACCAGCGCACCCTCCGCGAACAACCGCCGCCGCGAGACGAGGGGCAGCGCCGGGCGGGCGGCAGGGTGGTCATCGGCGTGCCCCGGGCCGCCGGTGCTCGTGGCGCCGCCGGCAGGGGTGCCACCCGCGACGCGGGCGGCACGGGCGGCACGGGCCGCGCGAGCGGTGCGGTGCAGGACCCGGACGCCGAGGAACACGAGGTAGGCGACGCCCAGCCAGCGGACCACGGCGAACGCGGTCTGCGACGCGGCGAGCACCGCGCTCACGCCGGCCGCCGCGGCGAGCACGTGCACGACCGAGCCGGCGTGCACGCCGAGCACCGACACCAGCCCGGCGTCACGACCCTGCGCCACGCTGCGGGTGACGATGTAGAGCACGGCCGGCCCCGGCACGACGAGCAACGCCGCCGTGGCCAGGACGAACAGCATGATCGTCGACGCGTCCACCATGCGGCGGGACGCTACGCCGCACGCCGCCCCTGGTCAGCCGGGTTTCCCGCGCCCTCGTCGGGGTCCTGGCCGAGCGCCGCGGCCCGCGCCGCCATGATCGCCCGTCCCAGCTCGGCCGCCGTGCGCACCGGGCGCGCGGCGAGCGACTCGACCGGCACGCCGTAGCGGGCGGCGGCCCAGCCCAGCATCCGCCGCAGCCCGCGCTCGTCGAGCACCCCGGTGGCCAGCAGGTCCCGGTCGGCCGGCAGTTGGTCGAACGTCGCGTCCGGCACGAACGCGGCCGTCACGAAGCACTGGATCTCGATCACCGTGGTCTCGGCGACGGTGCGGCGCACCGGGGCAGCCGGCTCCCAGATGGACATCGGCCTCACCTCCTCGCCCCACGGTCCGCCCCGCCCAGTGACCCGTCCGTCGGCCCACCGTCACGCCCGGCGCGGCCGTCACACCGGCTCGGCGGCCACACCCGGCTCGGCCGCCACACCCGACTTGGCGGCCACACCCGACTTGGCGGCCACACCCGACTTGGCCGTCACACCTGGCTCGGTCAACTCGGCCCGCTGCGACGGCTCGGCCCGATCGGCCAGCCGGACGGCCTGGCCAGCCCGACGGCTCGGCCCGATCGGACGGCTGGTGCCCCCCGGTCGCGCGTTCAGCCGGTAGCGGGAGCCGGGTCGCGGCGCAGGAGGCGATTGAGCAGCGCGCCGAGCAGCGTCACCAGCAGGACGGCGGCAGCGATGGCGAGCAGCTCCGTGGGGGCGCTGAGCAGCCCCAGGCTCACGATCAGGGTCGTGGCGCCGGCCGGTGGGTGCGCGCAGGACAGCAGCCGCAGCACCAGCACGGTGAGCGCCACCGAGGCCGCCGCAGCGCCGATTCGCGCGGCCGTGATGCCCTCCTGGAGCACCGGCGCGCTGTCCGCGAGGTCGAACGCCGTCAGGCAGGCCAGGCCCGCCAGGATCGCCACGCCGTGCCCGACCAGCGTGTTGCGCGGCGACCCGGACCGCTGCCGCGGCGAGTCGAAGATGAGCATCGCCGTCGGCCCGAGGCTCGGGAAGAGCAGCGGCTGCCGGGCCAGCAGCCCCACCACGCCCACGGCCGCCAGCACCACGAGACAGGACGCCCCGATGTGTGCGGCCACCCCGAGTTGCCCGCGCCGCTGCCCGATCGTGGCCATACCCCGAGCCTGACCACCCCACCGTCACCCAGCCATCACCGCCCGGCACCGCCGCCCACGAGGGCCGGCCGTCACCCGGGCATGGCACCGGCCGCCCCCGTGGAGCACGGGAGCGGCCGGTGGTGAGGCGTGCGGTCAGGACTCGCCGCGGCGGCGGATCTTGTTGCCGAGCCAGACGAGCGGGTCGTACTTGCGGCCGGCGACGCGCTCCTTGAGCGGGATCAGCGCGTTGTCGGTGATCTTGATGTGCTCGGGGCACACCTCGGTGCAGCACTTGGTGATGTTGCAGTAGCCGAGGCCGTGCTCCTCCTGGGCCACGCGACGGCGGTCCAGGCCCTGCTCGGCGGCGGCGTCGAGCGGGTGCATGTCCAGTTCCGCGACCCGCATCAGGAAGCGCGGCCCGGCGAAGGACTCCTTGTTCTCCTCGTGGTCACGCACCACGTGGCAGGTGTCCTGGCACAGGAAGCACTCGATGCACTTGCGGAACTCCTGCGAGCGCTCGACGTCCACCTGCTGCATGCGGTAGTCGCCGGGCGCCACGCCCTTCGGCGGGACGAAGGCGCGGACCTCGCGGGCCTTGGTGTAGTTGAACGACACGTCGGTGACCAGGTCGCGCATCACCGGGAAGGCACGCATCGGCGTCACGGTGATGGTCTCGTCCTCGGTGAACGTGGACATCCGCGTCATGCACAGCAGGCGCGGACGGCCGTTGATCTCCGCCGAGCAGGAGCCGCACTTGCCGGCCTTGCAGTTCCACCGGACCGCGAGGTCGCCGGCCTGGGTGGCCTGCAGCCGGTGGATGACGTCGAGGACGACCTCGCCCTCGTTGACCTCGACGGTGTAGTCGTGCAGCTCGCCGCCTTCGGCGTCACCGCGCCACACGCGGAACTTCGCCTGGTAGCCCATGGAATCAGGCCCCCTTCTGCGGATGGGAGACGAGCTCACCGTCGGTGTAGTACTTCTCCAGCTCGCCGAGTTCGAACAGTTCCAGCAGGTCCTGCCGCATGGGCACCTGCTCCTGCCGCTCGATGGTGACCCGGTCCTCGTCGTCGGCGGTGCAGACGAGCAGGGTGTTGCGCCACTGCGAGTCCATCAGCGGGTGGTCGTCGCGGGTGTGGCCGCCGCGGCTCTCGGTGCGGGCCAGCGCGGCCTTGGCCACGCACTCGCTCACCACGAGCATGTTGCGCAGGTCGAGCGCCAGGTGCCAGCCGGGGTTGAACTGGCGGTGCCCCTCGACGGCGACCCGCTTGGCGCGCTCGCGCAGCTTCTCCAGCGTGCCGAGCGCCTGCTCGATCTCCTCGGCCTTGCGGATGATGCCGACCAGATCGTTCATCGTCTGCTGCAGCTCGGAGTGGATCGTGTACGGGTTCTCCGGCACACCGCCGCTGCTCGCGGCCACCTCGAACGGCGCCACCGCACGGGCCGCCGCGCCGTCCACGTCGGCCTCGGCCACCGCGGGGCGGGCGGGCAGCGTGTCCACGTAAGTGGCGGCCCCGGCGCCGGCGCGCTTGCCGAACACCAGCAGGTCGGACAGCGAGTTGCCACCGAGGCGGTTCGAGCCGTGCATGCCGCCGGAGCACTCACCGGCCGCGAACAGGCCGTCGACCTTGGCCGCGCCGGTGTCCGGGTCGACCTCGATGCCGCCCATCACGTAGTGGCAGGTCGGGCCGACCTCCATCGGCTCCGCGGTGATGTCGACGTCCGCCAGCTCCTTGAACTGGTGGTACATCGAGGGCAGCCGCTTCTTGATCTCCTCGGCCGGCAGCCGGGAGGCGATGTCCAGGAAGACGCCGCCGTGCGGGGAGCCACGGCCGGCCTTGACCTCGGAGTTGATGGCGCGTGCCACCTCGTCACGGGGCAGCAGGTCCGGGGTGCGCTTGTTGTTCTCCTGGTCGGTGTACCAGCGGTCTGCCTCGTCGTGGGACTCGGCGTACTGGCCCTTGAACACGTCGGGGACGTACTCGAACATGAACCGCTTGCCGTCGGAGTTCTTGAGCACCCCGCCGTCACCGCGGACGCCCTCGGTGACGAGGATGCCCTTGACGCTCGGCGGCCACACCATGCCGGTGGGGTGGAACTGGACGAACTCCATGTTGATCAGCGTGGCGCCGGCCCGCATGGCCAGCGCGTGCCCGTCACCGGTGTACTCCCAGGAGTTGCTGGTGACCTTGAAGGACTTGCCGATGCCACCGGTGGCGAGCACCACGGCCGGGGCGTCGAAGAGCACGAAGCGGCCGCTCTCGCGGTAGTAGCCGAAGGCGCCGCTGATCCGGTCGCCGTCCTTGAGCAGTTCGGTGATCGTGCACTCGTCGAAGACCCTGAGGTTGGCCTCGTAGTCACCGGTCTCGGCGTGGTCCTCCTGCTGCAGCGAGACGATCTTCTGCTGCATGGTGCGGATCAGTTCGAGGCCGGTGCGGTCGCCGACGTGCGCGAGCCGCGGGTAGGTGTGGCCGCCGAAGTTGCGCTGGCTGATCCGGCCGTCCTTGGTGCGGTCGAACAGTGCGCCGTAGGTCTCCAGCTCCCAGACGCGGTCCGGGGCCTCCTTGGCGTGCAGCTCGGCCATGCGCCAGTTGTTGAGGAACTTGCCGCCGCGCATGGTGTCGCGGAAGTGGACCTGCCAGTTGTCGTTGGCGTTGGCGTTGCCCATGGCGGCCGCGCAGCCGCCCTCCGCCATCACGGTGTGCGCCTTGCCGAACAACGACTTGCTGATGATCGCCGTGCGCTTGCCCTGCTCGCGCGCCTCGATGGCGGCGCGCAGGCCGGCGCCGCCGGCCCCGATGACCACCACGTCGTAGACGTGCCGCTCGACCTCGGTCATTGGTTCGCTCGTCCTTGTATCAGTTGAAGATCCGGAGATCGGTGATGGTTCCGCTGGCCACCAGCGCGACGTACAGGTCGGCCAGGCCGACGGAGATCAGCGAGGCCCATGCCAGCTCCATGTGCTTGGCGTTGAGCTTGGTGACCTGCTGCCACATCCAGTAGCGCACCGGGTGCTTGGAGAAGTGCTTGAGGCGGCCTCCGATGAGGTGCCGGCAGGAGTGGCAGGACAACGTGTACGCCCAGATGAGCAGCACGTTGATCACGAGGATGAGCGTGCCCAGGCCGATGCCGAACCCGCCGTCCTTGCCGTGGAACGCGATCACCGCGTCGTAGGTGAGCACGGCGGCCACCGGGAACGCCGCGTAGAAGAAGAACCGGTGCAGGTTCTGCCCGAGCAGCGGGAAGCGCGTCTCGCCGGTGTACTTCTTGTGCGGCTCGGCCACCGCGCAGGCGGGCGGCGAGAGCCAGAAGGCCCGGTAGTAGGCCTTCCGGTAGTAGTAGCAGGTCAGCCGGAAGCCCAGGATGAACGGCAGCACGAAGGCCGGCGGCGGGATCAGGAACCCGAAGTCCGGGAACCACTGGCCGAAGTGGCTGGAGCCCTCGACACACGCCTCGGAGAGGCACGGCGAGAAGAACGGCGCCAGGTACTGATAGGGCTCGTACCAGTAGGCCGTCGCCATGAACGACCGGATCAGGCCGTAGATGACGAAGATGCTCAGCCCGGAGAACGTCACCAGCGGCGCGAGCCACCAGCGGTCGGTACGCAGCGTGCGCTCGGCGATCCTGGCGCGACCGTGAGCGCCGGTGGTGGTAGCGGTCATGATCTCCCGTAGTCCCTCTCCCGCCCGGGCGGGGCCGAATCGACGCTGATGCGGCCGCCACGGCTCGGACCCTGGTTCACGTGGTGCCATCGCCTGTCATCACGGCTCGTTGGCGTCGCGTGGGCGCCGGGCCGGAGCCGCGTCGGCGCCGCTGGAGTGCGGTGTCGGCGCTGGTGTCCGAACGAGCCGGGTGGCATGAATGCCGGCCTCCGTCGTGGTGGTGCCGACATCGTGCCAGGTGATCGCCGGAGCATCGGCACGGGGTGACGAGGCATACCCCGTGTCGCCGTTCGGATGTCACCAACGCCACAGCTTTCGGGTGACCACCGGCACGCCGGGTACACCCCCGGTCGTGGCGGCGGCGGCTCAGGCGTCGTCGAGAACGGCGGTGTCGTGGCCGGCGGCGCGGAGTTCGTCGCGGACCACGCGGTAGGCGAGGCCCTCGGAGTAGCCACGCCGGGCGAGCATGCCGACCAGCTTGCGAATCCGGCCGGCCTGTTCCGCCGGGCCGTCCCCGGGCCTGGCCACCCCGGCGCTGCCGGCCAACCGGCGCCGCACCAGGGTGCGGGCCATCTCCTCCTCGGCGTCCGGCTCGATGGCGGCCACCGCCTCCCCCGCCGTCTCCGCGTCCACGCCCTTGCGCCGTAGGTCGGCGGCCAGCGCGCGCCGCCCGAGGCCGCGGTACGTGTGACCGGAGTGCACGTAGCTCTCGGCGAACGCCGCGTCGTCGATCAACCCGACCTCGGCGAAGCGGTCCAGCACGGCGGCGACGACGTCCTCGTCCACTCCGCGCCGGCCCAGCGCCGTCGCCAGTTCCTGCCGCGTCCGGGCCCGTGACGTCAACAGCCGCAGGCAGATCGCCCGCGCCCGCGCCACCGGATCCTGGGGTTCGGCGTCCGCCGCCTCACCGTGCTGCTGCCGCGCCGGACGCCGTCCGCGCCCGCCACGCCGCCCGGCCACCTCGGTCACGGCGCCGTCCTCCCGTCAGGCCCTGTCCCGGGCTCTCGGCCGCCGCGTCGCACTCCGCCGCCGTGCGCCGTTTCACCGGCTCTGCGTTCCCCCGACCACCACTGGCGAGGCGGTGCCCACCGGCCGGAGTACGAGGTCTCGGGAGGAGACGACCGGCCGGTGGACACCGGGATGTCACGCCAGGAACGGCTCAGAAGTCGACGGGGGCGGGGACGGCGCCGGCGGCGAGCTCGTTGTCGATCTGGGGGCCGATCCCGAGCTTCTCCTTGATGCGCTTCTCGATGTCCGCGGCCACGTCCGGGTTCTCCGTGAGGAACCGGCGGGCGTTCTCCTTGCCCTGGCCGAGCTGGTCACCCTCGTACGTGTACCAGGCACCGGACTTGCGGACGATGCCCTGCTCGACGCCGACGTCGATGAGCGAACCCTGCCGGCTGATGCCGTGGCCGTAGATGATGTCGAACTCGGCCTGCTTGAACGGCGGGCTGACCTTGTTCTTCACGACCTTCACGCGGGTGCGGTTGCCGACCGCGTCGGAGCCGTCCTTGAGGGTCTCGATGCGCCGGACGTCCAGGCGCACCGACGCGTAGAACTTGAGCGCCTTGCCGCCGGTCGTGGTCTCCGGCGAGCCGAACATGACGCCGATCTTCTCGCGGAGCTGGTTGATGAAGATGGCCGTGGTGTTGGCGTTGTTGAGCGCGGAGGTGATCTTGCGCAGGGCCTGGCTCATCAGCCGGGCCTGCAGGCCCACGTGGCTGTCGCCCATCTCGCCCTCGATCTCGGCGCGCGGCACGAGCGCGGCCACCGAGTCGATCACGATGATGTCCAGGGCGCCGGACCGGATGAGCATGTCGGCGATCTCCAGCGCCTGCTCACCGGTGTCGGGCTGGGACACCAGGAGCGCGTCGGGGTCGACACCGAGCGCCTTGGCGGAGTCGGGGTCGAGCGCGTGCTCGGCGTCGATGAAGGCGGCGATGCCGCCCAGGGCCTGCGCGTTGGCCACCGCGTGCAGCGCCACGGTGGTCTTACCGCTGCTCTCCGGACCGTAGATCTCCACGATCCGGCCGCGCGGGAGGCCGCCGATGCCGAGCGCCACGTCGAGCGCGATGGAGCCGGTGGGAATCACCTCGATCGGCGCCCGGCCCTCGTCGCCGAGGCGCATCACGGAGCCCTTGCCGTGTTGCTTCTCGATCTGGGACAGGGCCAGCTCGAGCGCCTTCTCCCTGTCGAACGCTGGTGCCATGAGTCGTCCACCTCGGATGTGTCGGGCCGATCTCGTCGGTCTGTCGCTGGTCGGTGCCGACGTTAGGCGGTCGGGCCGACGTTCTTGGCTGGAACCTGTCCCGGAGGCCGAATCTGTGGACAACCGCCTCCGATGTGGACAACAGGCTAGCCGAACACGTGTTCGAGGCAAGCAGCGACACGCCCTCGCCCTATGGTCGGCCCATGACCTGGACCCCCGGCACCCACATCCACTGGCGCTACCGCCGCGGAGAGGGGCATCCCGAGACGACGAGACCCGTGACCGTGGTGCGCGACGACGAGAACGGCCTGGTGGCCTGGCTCGCGCCGGGCACCCCGCTGCTGCGCCCCGTGCTGGCCGACGGCCGGCCGATCCGCGAGGCACCGCTGGAGCAGCGGTTCCGGCTGCCGCGGCGGGTGGTGCGCGACGTCTGGCACGGCCAGGGCGTGCTGAAGATCGCGCCCCGCGGCCGGCCGTGGTCGGTGTGGGTGTTCTGGGACGACGACTGGGCGCTGCGCAGCTGGTACGTGAACCTGGAGGACGTGCACCGGCGCGACGAGCGGGGCGTGGTGACCCGCGACCACGTGCTCGACCTGCACGTCAACCCGGATCGCAGCGTGGAGTGGAAGGACGAGGACGAGCTGGAGGCGGCGGTGGCCGCCGGGCGGTTCACCGAGGCGGAGGCGGCCGGGCTGCACGCGACCGCGCGGGACGTGGCGGGGCTCGTCGAGTCCTGGGAGGCGCCGTTCAACGAGGGCTGGGAGCACTGGCGGCCCGATCCCGGCTGGCCGGTACCGGAGCTGGCGGAACCGGAGTTCCCCGCGCCGGAACCCACGGCACCGGGATCCACCGCCAGGGATCCCGCGCCGGCACCGTGACCAGGGGCTCCGTCAGGGACGGCAGGGCGGCGGAGCCGGTTCAGCGGCGCTCGGGTGGCACGTCGTAGGCCTCGCACAGGGCGCGCCAGATCTCCTTGGGGTCGAACCCCGCGTCGAGAGCCTGGTTGACGGTGCGGTCGCCGAAGACGGAGAACACGTGGTCGCGGGCGATCATGTCGGCACGCATGCGGCCGAACTCGTCGGCCATCTGCTGGCGGAAATGGGTGAGGCGCATCGCCGTACAGCGTAGGCCGGTACCGTCACCGGCGTGGACCTGGAGTCGTTCGGCCACTCCTCGCTGGCCTGGCAGTTGTTCGGCATCGCGGCCACGCTGGCCGCGTTGCTGGTCGCCCTGCGCTGGTGGTGGCAGAACCGCCGGCGCTGAGCCCGGCGCGCGTCCACCCGGTCAGCGCGGCTCGGCGAGACCGAGGTCGCGGCCGATGATCTCCTTCATGATCTCGTTGGTGCCGGCGTAGATGGACTGCACGCGGCCGTCCAGGTAGTGCTTCGCGATCGGGTACTCGGTCATGTAGCCGTACCCGCCGTGCAGTTGCAGGCAGCGGTCGGCGACCCGGCGCTGCAGGTCGGTGGCCCAGAGCTTGCCCATGGCGGCGTCCGCCGCGGTCAGCGTGCCGGCGTTGAGGTCGTGCGTGCTGCGGTCCACGAAGACCTGCGTCACCCAGTACTCGGTGTGCATCTCGGCGAGCTCGAAGCGGCTGTTCTGGAACGAGCCGACCGGGCGGCCGAACGCGTCCCGTCCCTTCACGTACTCGAGAGTGAGGTCGATCATGGTGCGCACGGCGGCGATGCCGGACACGGCCACCGAGAGCCGCTCCTGCGGGAGCATCCGCATGAGGTGGCGGAAGCCCTGGTTCTCCTCGCCGAGCAGGTTCGACGCGGGCAGGCGCACGCCGTCGAAGAACAGCTCGGCGGTGTCCTGCGCCTTGAGGCCGATCTTGTCGAGGTTGCGGCCGCGTTCGAAGCCGGGCATCCCGCGCTCGACGACGAACAGGCTCAGGCCGCGGCTGCCCGGCGCCTCCGGGTCGGTGCGCGCCACCACGATCACCAGGTCGGCGTTGATGCCGTTGGTGATGAACGTCTTGGCGCCGCTGAGCACCCAGTCGTCACCGTCGCGGCGGGCGGTGGTGCGGATGCCCTGCAGGTCGGAGCCGGCGGCCGGCTCGCTCATCGCGATCGCGGTGATCAGCTCGCCGGAGCAGAAGCCGGGCAGCCAGCGCCGCCGCTGCTCCTCGGTGGCGAGGTCACGCAGGTACGGGCCGACGACGTCGTTGTGCAGGCCGAAGCCGAGGCCGGTGGCGCCGACCCGGACGATCTCCTCGGACAGAACGACGTTGAACCGGAAGTCCGGCTGTCCGCCGCCGCCGTACTCCTCGGCGACGTCGGTACCGAGGAGGCCGAGGTGACCGGCGGCCTTCCACACCTCGCGGGGGACGATGCCCTCGCCCTCCCAGCGCGAGTGGTGCGGCACCACGGCGTCGGCGAGGAAGCCCCGCACCAGCTCGCGGAACGCCTCGTGCTCGGGCTCGAACAGGTCACGGCGCATGTCCGGCATCGTGACACGGCCCGGTGGCCCGCGTCAGGTACCGGGCTGCACCTCGCGCTCGAAGTAGTCGGCGAGCGCGTCGGGGGTGAGGTCCGCACCCTCGGCGGTGAGGGCGCCGAACAGCGGCCGGTCGGCCACGGCGAACACCAGCAGGCCACGGCCGTCCTCGACGGTGGACACGTAGCGGCCGCGCAGGCCGTTGCCGGACCACTCGGCCTCGACGCGGGCGGCCGTGGTGCGGGCGGCCGCGGCGGCGAGCACCTGGTCGGCGGGTGCGGAGGCGGCGTGCGTGTAACTGACGCGGTACGGCGCGCCGAGGTCGCAGGTCACGGACGGGCCGGGGAAGGTGTCCAGCGCGGGGTCGCCGGCGCCGCACTCCTGGCCGTCGGGTGCGTCGCCGGCGAGTTGGCGCAGGCAGTCGGTGAAGCCGGCACCGTCGGCCGTGCCGGGAGTGGCGCAGTCCGCAGCGGTCGGCAGGGCCGGGTCGCCGGTGGCCAGCACG
>DASWTI010000207.1:0-3222 GCA_036402215.1 Pseudonocardiaceae bacterium | reverse complement strand
CGGGCCACCGGGGCCTCCAGGGCCACCGGGTCCGCCGGGGCCTCCCGGCCCTCCGGGGCCACCAGGGCCGGGCGGGCCGGACCGCGGGCCACCCGGCCCACCACCGGGTACACCCGGAACGGCCGGACGTGGCGGGGTCATGGCGGTCAGTGTCTCTCCCCCTCGGTGACTGCGTCGATCCGGTGCGTCCGACGCCGGGTTCCGGCAACCCGCCCACGCGCGGGTGCGGCTCCCGTTATCCTGCCGGGACAGGGGTGCCACGGTACCGCGCACCGGGGAGTTGCAAACCGAGAATGGCCTCAACACCGACCACCAAGTCCCAGGTACAGGCGTACCGGTTCGTGCTCAAGCGCATGGAGTCGGCGCTGGTCCGCCGCGACGCCGTCATGCTGCACGACCCGATGCGTACGCACATCCGCGCCGGGATCGTCGGGCTCTGCCTGGCGCTCGTCGCGGTGGCCGGCGTCTTCATCTACGGCTTCTTCAAGCCGAAGGAGGCGCTCGGCACCAGCGACGGCATCGTGATGGGGTCGGACTCCGGCTCGGTGTTCGTACTGCTCAACAACCCCTCCCAGCGCCTGGTGCCGGCGCTCAACCTGGCGTCCGCGCGGCTCATCCTGGTCAAGCAGGCGGGCAACGGCGGCGTCGGCAACGCGGCCACCGCCACCCCGCGACGGGTCAAGGACGACGTGCTCAAGGACGTGCCGCGGGAGCCCATCGCCGGCATCCCCGGCGCCCCGGCGGACATCCCCGGCGCCAACGAGCTGGTCGACCCCAAGTGGACGCTGTGCGACACCACCACCCAGGACGAGTCGCTGCCCGAGGTGGCGCGCATCGAGCGGCCGACCATCGAGACCACCGCGATCGTCGGCATGGACCGCCCTGGCCGCGACCTCGCGCCCGGTGAGGCGCTGCTGGTCAAGGCGGTGGACGGCAAGTACTTCCTGGTGTTCGACGGCCGCCGCGCCGCGGTGGACGTGACCAACGACGCGGTCCAGCTGGCCTTCGGCATCGCCGCCGTGAGCGAGACGGTCATGCGCGACGAGCGGCGGATCAGCACCGGCCTGCTCAACGCCATCCCGGAGGCGCCCGCGCTGGTCTCGCCGATCACCGAGCTCGGTGAGCCGTCCGCGGTGCCGGAGCTGGACGGCCGCCCGGTCGGCACCGTCATCGAGGTGGCCCGCGTCGAGACGTTCGAGTACTACGTGATCGTCCAGGGCGGCGTGCAGCAGGTGCCGAAGTCCCTCGCGGACCTCATCCGGTTCACGGTCAGCGAGGACGAGGACTTCTTCAAGGTCTCGCCCGAGGACATCGTGAAGGTGCCCAAGAGCAGCGAGCTGGACACCAGCGGCTTCCCGGCCGAGCTGCCCAAGGTGCTGTCCGTCGCGGACAGCCGCCTGGCCTGCCTGAACTGGACGATCGTGGAGGGCCAGCAGCGCACCTCGATCACCGTGGCCAACCAGCTCACCATGGCCTCCGAGAAGCAGCGCCCGGTGAAGCTCGCCCAGCACGACGGCAGTGGCGACCGGCTGGACTACGTGTTCGTGCCGACCGGGCGGGGCGCGGCCGTGCGCGGCGTGGTGCCCGGTCAGCCGGACGGCACCGGCACGATCTTCCTGGTCACGGACAACGGCGCGAAGTTCGGCGTGCCGAGCTGGAACGGGCGCAGCGCCACCGAGCTGGCCGGCGCCATCGGCCTGACCACCATCCGGCCGGCGCCGGAGGCCATCCTGCGGCTGCTGCCGAGCGGGCCGGCGCTCGACCCGGACCAGGCCGTGCGCACCTTCGACTCGGTGCCGGTCGTGGACGGGGCCGGCGCCACGCTGCCGCAGCCGGACCAGCAGGCCGTGCCGCTCGCCCCGGTCGAGCCGCCCGTCGAGGGCGAGGAGGTGGTGGACCCGTTCAACCCGCTGCCCGGCGGGGGAGCGGGCGAGGGTGAGGGCGACGGCTCAGGAGGCTGACCCGGGCCGGCCCGCGCCGCTCCGACATCCGTCGCCGGTACCGGGGAACCGGACGCGGTGGCGGGGACGTCGGAACTCGGCGCGACCGGCCGACCCGGTCCGGTGACGAACCATCGGGTGACGAAGGCCAGTGGCCCCGGGCCTTCGCAGGATGAAGGGAAGTGGCGTGGACCAGGTCAGAGTGAACGTCGACTGGCTGGAGGACTACGCCGCCCTGCTGGACCGGCACGCGGACGAGGCGGGCACGACGCTCACCTCGCTGCGCTCGCACGGGCTCTCCGACGAGGCCTTCGGCGACGTCGGCCAGGAAATGGGCACGCCGCGCTCCTACCAGCGCGCCGCCGAGTCGCTGTACACGCAGCTCGGCCGCGCCGAGGAGGTGCTCTCGGCCGCCGCCGCCGCGCTGCGCGAGGTCTCCGAGCACTACCAGGGCACCGACCTCGACGGCGCGCTCGGCCTGACCAAGAAGGCGGGTGACACCGATGCGACCCGCTGACCCCCGCTTCGAGAACCTCCGCGCACGGGACGCCGGCGCGCAGGGCCAGTTCCGGCCGGACCCGGCCGCGCTGGCCAAGGCCGCCGACGCCGACCGCGTGGTCACCGGCGCCGGCGCCCAGCTCAACTACCTGTCCCAGGTGAGCGTGCAGCTCGGGCTGCCGGACCCGGTGCAGGAGTACTTCGGCCCGATCGTCGGCCGCTGGCGCGACCTGCACGCCCAGGCCGAGGTCTGGCGCCGGGCGGCGGCCGCGATCGAGGAGGTGGCCAGCGAGGTCACCAAGCCGCTCGGCACCCTCGACGCCATGTGGCACGGCGCGGTGTCCGACTCCTTCCTGGAGCACATGCGCCAGGTCGGCCAGGCCGGCACCAGCGCCTCCGACGCCATGGCGGCGATGGCCGAGATCCTGGACCGCCTCGCCGAGACCATGCACCAGCTCGTCACCGACACCGTCGACATGCTGGCCGGTGGCGCGGACCGGGTGTCCATGGCCATGCTGCTGCCCGCCGGTGGCGAGCTGCGGGCCGGCTCGTACATCACCGAGCTGCGCGGCCACGGCCGGCGGATGCTGGAAACGGTGCACGAGCTGCTGGAGGCGTTCGCCCAGGTCATCGGCTCCTTCGACGACCAGCAGCCGTTCGCCGAGGTCACGATGGCCACCACGTTCCCCACCACCAACTGGACGTTCACCCCGCCGGCCGTGCCGGCCCCGGCCGAGCCGGCCGTGCCGGAGGCCAGCGCCGCCGCGTCGGCCGGCGCCGGGAC
>DASWTI010000206.1:0-2717 GCA_036402215.1 Pseudonocardiaceae bacterium | reverse complement strand
GTCCGCAGCCGCCGCGTGGTCACCGCCAGCGCGGCGGCGCCGAGCAGCACGTTCAGCGCGAGCCCGTAGGGCCACACCCACTTGCCCTCGGCCCGCTCCTCGGTGACCACGTCCTCGACAACGGCGTCGGAGTACCTGGCGGCCATCGGCTCCGCCGGCGGCAGGCGCAGCTCGCGCACCGCGCGGCCGATCTCGCCGAGCGGGTCGAAGCCCACCGGCTCCCGCCATCCGGTCACCGGGTCGATCCGGTGCGGCAGCGCGGGCGCGGCGTCCGCGAGCACCACGAACGGGTTCGGCGCGAGCAGCCACCACACCTTGTCGGTGCGCGACTGCGTGGTCGTGTACGTGTAGCTCTCCCGGGTGTCCGGGTAGGTGACGGTGCGCTCCACGCGCTCCTGGGTCATCGCGGTGGCCAGGCCGAACACGATGAGCGTGCCGATCGTCAGGGCGAACACCACCAGGTAGGACAGCACCGCCGACGTGGTGCTGCGCACCAGCACGGCGGACAGGCACTGGGCGATCGCGCACGTCACGCCGAGCAGCAGCGCCACCACCAGCAGGGTCACCACCAGCCGCCCGCCGGGCACACCGCCCTCGGCCACGCACCACACCACCAGCGGCAGGGTGAGCGCCAGGAACACCAGCGACGTCGCCCAGGCGGCCACCAGCTTGCCGACCGCGATCTCCGCCGGCCGCAGCAGCGTCACCTGCAGGGTGGCGAGCGTGCCGCGCTCCCGGTCGCCGTTCACCGACTGCGCGGTGAGCGCCGGCACGATGAGCAGCCCCAGGCCCAGCACCAGCAGCATCAGCGCGCCGTACATGGGCGTGCCGAACGGCTCCGTGCTGTCGTCCCGGACCGCCTCGGCCGTGGCGCTCAGCGAGAGCCGCACCGCCACGGTGAACGCGGTGACCACCACCAGCCAGGACGCCAGCAGCCAGCGCCAGCGCCCGGCCCGCAGCCGCAGCCGGAACTCCTGGGCCGCCACCGTGCGGACCCCCGTCAGGAACGTGCTCATCGCGCCACCCCGTCGTCCACCAGCCGCAGGTACGCCGCCTCCAGCGCGCCGCCCACCGGGGCGAACGCGGTCACCCGTACGCCGTCGCGCACCAGCGCGGCCAGCAGCTCGGCCGCGGCGTCCTCGGACGTCAGCTCGACGTCCACGCCGGCCGGCCCCGGCGGCCCGTGCTCGCGGGTGCCCAGCGCGGCGAGCAGCACGGCCTGGTCCTGCGCGCGGATGCGCCAGGTGCGGCGCTCCACCCGCGGCAGGTCCGAGATGTGGTGCTCGCCGACCGTGGCACCCTGGTCGATGAACACCACGCGGTCGGCCATCTCCTCCAGGTCGGACAGGATGTGGCTGGACACCAGCACCGCGGTGCCCTCGCCGGCCAGCCGCCGCAGCAACGTCCGCAGCTCCACGCGGCTGTGCGGGTCCAGGCCGGACGCCGGCTCGTCCAGCAGCAGCACCGACGGACCGTGCACCATGGCCCGGGTGAGCGCCAGCCGCTGCTTCTGACCGCGGGACAGCACGTGCACCGGCTGGTTGCGGTACTCGCCGAGCCGGGCCAGCTCCAGCAGCTCGTCGGCGCGCGCCGTGGCGGCGGCCGGCGCGAGCCGGTACGCGGAGCCGAAGAACTCCAGGTACTCGCGCGCGGTGAGCGTGTCGTAGAGCCCGAAGAAGTCCGGCGACCAGCCCATCCGGGCGCGCACCGCGCCGGACTCGCGCACCGGGTCGTGGCCGGCGACGCGCACCTCGCCGGCGTCCGGCACCAGCAGCGTGGCCAGGATCAGCAGCAGCGTCGTCTTGCCCGCGCCGTTGGGCCCGACCAGGGCCGTCACCTCGCCGGGTGCGGCGCGCAGCGACATGTCGCGCACCGCCACCACGGGGCCGAACAGGCGCCGCGCACCGCTCACCACCACGCCGTCGCCGACCGGAGTCACCGCCGCGTCCATCCCGCCCCCTACAGTCGCCTCGTGTCCAAGGACGATACGAGCAGCCAACGGGTTGCCCTGGCCCGCCTGGTCGCCGAGCTGGCCGTGGTGCGCGGCGAGGTGACGCTGTCCTCCGGGGCGACCGCCGACCACTACGTGGACCTGCGGCGGGTGACGCTGCACCACGAGGCGGCGCCGTTGATCGGGGTGCTGCTGCGCGAGCTCACGGCGGACTGGGAGTTCGAGGCCGTCGGCGGGCTCACGCTCGGCGCCGACCCGGTGGCGCTGGCCATGCTGCACGCGCCCGGGCGCCCGCTCGACGCCTTCGTGGTGCGCAAGGCCACCAAGGCGCACGGCATGCAGCGGCTCATCGAGGGCCCGGACGTCACCGGCCGTCGCGTGCTGTGCGTGGAGGACACCTCGACCACCGGGTCCAGCGTGCTCACCGCGGTCGAGGCGGTGCGCGCCGCGGGGGCCACCGTGGCCGGCGTGGTCACCGTGATGGACCGGGCCACCGGGGCCGCCGAGGCGATCGCCGCCGCCGGGCTGGCGTACCGGTCGGTGCTCGGCCTCGCCGACGTGGGGCTGTAGATGACCGTCGTGCTGGTGGTCGTGCTGGCCGTGCTGGTGGTCGCGGCCCTCGGCGCGGTGCTCGCCTACAACCGGTTCGTCCGCCAGCGCAACACCATCGACGAGGCGTGGCGGCAGATCGACGTCGAGCTGCAACGCCGGCACGACCTGGTGCCCGCGCTGGTCGAGGTGGTGGGCCGGGCCGCGGCCGCCGAGC
>DASWTI010000205.1:0-61905 GCA_036402215.1 Pseudonocardiaceae bacterium | reverse complement strand
CGGTCGCCCCGGTGGCCCGGGCGCGGGCGCCGGTGCCGGTGCCGGTGCCGGGGGACGGGCCGCCCCGGTGGCTCTCGGGGCCGGGGTGGCCGCCGCGGTCATCGGTGGCCTGGTCGTGCTCGTCGCCGACGGAGGCCCCGGCAGTGGTTCCGGCATCGTCGGCGGTGCCATGGCCCTGGTGGCCGGGCTGGTCGCCGTGGTCCTCGGCCTGCTGGCCGTGGCTCGCGCCCGCCGCGTCACCGCAGCCGGCTGACCGCGGCCCGGGGTGGTCCACGGTGCGAGTCCTGGTGCCGAACGGGCCGACCACCCCTGCAGTGGTCGGCCCGTTCGGTCTATCGGAGGGGGTTCGGTGGCGGCCCGGCTCAGCCGGCCGCGGCGAGCAGCCGGTCGAGGCGGTAGCGGGCCAGGCGCTCGAGCATCTCGGCGAGCGCGGTGGGTGGGATCTGGCCGGCCAGGTCGCGGTGCGCGTCCAGCACCACGGAGGTGACGGTGCCCAGGGGCAGGTCGGCCTCGTACTCGATCATCAGCCGCTCGGACACGTCGGCGACGCAACGGTCGTCGAGGGGTCGGTCATGGGGCCGGTCCACGGGTCGTGCAGCGGTCATGCCCTCATCCTGCCCGGAGCGGGGGGCGTCCCGCCTTGCGAATACCTGACGATCCGTCGCGGCACCGTGAACGGGACGTCACCGTCATGATCATCGGGGCTGGTCACGAGTAGCGTGCCTGGCATGACCACGGTCCTGCTCGTCGAGGACGACTCCCGGATCCGGCAGGCGCTCGGCCTGGCGCTGGCCGACGAGGGCTACCGGGTGACCGAGGCCGAGACGGGGGAACGGGCGCTGGAACTGCTCGACCACGAGCCGGAGCCGGACGTGGTGCTGCTCGACCTGATGCTGCCGGGCATCGACGGGCTCCAGGTGTGCGCGGCGGTCCGGGAGCGGGGTGACCTGCCGATCATCATCGTCACGGCGCGCACCGACACCGCGGACGTCATCGCGGGCCTGGAGGCGGGCGCGGACGACTACGTGACCAAGCCGCTGGACGCCGGGGAGCTGGCGGCGCGCATCCGGGCGCTGCTGCGGCGGGCCAGGGGCGCGGCGGCCGAGGTGCTGCTGGTGGGGGACCTGCGGATCCATCCGACGGAGGGGCGGGTCCACCGGGGTGAGCGCGAGCTGAGGCTGACGCGGACGGAGTTCAAGCTGTTGTGCGAGCTGGCCGCCGCGCAGGGCCGGGTGGTCACGCGCGAGCAGCTGCTGGAGCGGGTCTGGGAGTACGGCTACTTCGGCGACACGCGGCTGCTCGACGTGCACATCCGGCGGCTGCGCCGCAAGGTCGAGCCGGACCCGGGCAACCCGCGCATCGTGCTCACCGTGCGCGGCCTCGGTTACCGCGCCCCACGAGGACCGGACCAATGACGCCGGACCGGGCCGATGGCCGCGCCGGGCCGATGACCCGGGAGCCGGGAGCCGGGCCGATGACCCGGGAGCCGGGCCGGTGATGCGGCGGCCGGGGCTGGGGCCGGTGGAGCGGCTGCCGCTGCGCACCCGCGTGATGGCCGCGTTCTGCCTGGCCTCGATGGCGATCACCAGCCTGCTCGCGGTGGCCACCTGGCAGCTCAGCAGCTCGTACATGCTCGACCAGCGCGAGCGCAGTGCCGTGCGCCAGGCCAGGGTCAACGCCCGGCTCGTCGACGCGACCATGAGCCGGCGCCCGGCCGGCCTGCCCGAGCTGCTCACCGGCCTCGGAGCCGAGGTGGAGTCCGGCGTGCTGCTGGTGAACGACGGCGAGTGGATCACCAGCGGCAACCTGGTGAACACCCGCAACCTCCCCGCCGGGCTGGTCGCCATGGTGCAGGGCGGCCGGGCCGCCCACCAGCGCGTCGTGCTGGACGGGGTGCCCTCGCTCGTGGTCGGGCTGCCGATCCCGGCGGCCGAGGCCAGCTACGTCGAGGTGTCGCCGCTGCGCGAGCTCGACCGCACGCTGCGCTTCCTGAGCTGGATGCTGGTGGCGGGCATCGCCGTGAGCGGCCTGGCCGGCGCCCTCATCGGCCGCTGGGCGGCGACGCACGCGCTGCGGCCGCTGACGGACCTGACCGGGGTGGCCGCCGCGGCCGCCGCCGGCAACCTCGCGGTCCGGCTGCCCGCGACCCGCGACCCGGACCTGGCGCCACTGTCCGCCGCGTTCAACGAGACCGCCGAGCGGCTGCAGCGACGGGTCGCCCGCGACGAGCGCTTCGCCGGCGACGTCAGCCACGAGCTGCGGTCGCCGCTCACCACCATGCTGAACGCCATGGCGGTGCTGCAACGGCGGCGTGACGAGCTGCCGCCGAGCGCCCGGCAGGCCGTCGAGCTGCTGGGCGCCGACCTGCGGCGGTTCCGGCGCATGGTGGACGACCTGCTGGACATCTCCCGCGGCGACGACGAGCTCGTCCTGGAGCCGGTGGACGTGGCGGAGCTGGTGGACCGGGCGTGCGCCACCCTGCCCGGCACCCGCCCGCCGGTGGAGACCTCCGGCGACGCGACCGTGGTGCCGGCCGACCGGCGGCGGCTGGAGCGGGTGATCGCGAACCTCGTGGACAACGCGAACCAGCACGGCGGCGGCCTCGTGCGGCTGGCCGTGCTGTCGCGCGACGGCCGCGCACGCATCGAGGTCGACGACGCCGGCCCCGGCGTGCCGCCGGCCGACCGCGAGCGCGTGTTCGAGCGCTTCGCCCGCGGCTCACCGGCCGCCCGCCGCTCCTCCTCCGCGGTCGGCGTCGGCCTCGGCCTGGCCCTGGTCGCCGAGCACGTCCGCCGTCACCGCGGCACCGCCTGGGTGGAGGACCGCCCCGGCGGCGGCGCCCGCTTCGTGGTCGAGCTCCCCGCGGAGTCGCCATGAGCCGCTACGTGGTGCTCGCCCTGGCGGCGCTGGTGGCCGTCACGCTCGTCTCCTGCGGCGTGCGCCCCGAGAGCCGGCCCGTTCCCATCGACCAGACCACTCAGGAAACGGCGCCGACCCCCAGCTTCGACCGCAACCCCGGCCCCACCCTCACCAGCACGTCCACCACCACGCCACCGTCCCCGACGCCCACCCCCACGCCCTGACGGCGATCGACGGCGCTCAGGGGCAGCGCTCGTCCAGTTTCACGGCCGCGAACTCGATACTGGTGCTCGTGGTGATCGCCGTGCCCGGCGCAACGTTCTGACCGCACACCACCCAGTTGCGGTCGAGCACCTGCGCCCGTCCCTGCCCGGTGGCGTCCGTCGAGCTGGTGAAGGTGATGCCGAAGCCGGTCAGCTCCTGCACGGCGTCCTGCGCCTGCTGCAGCGTCCGTCCGACCAGGTTCGGCATGACCCAGGTCTGCTGTTGCGCCTGGCCCGGCGTCGGGGCCGCCGTCGGCCGCTCGGGCTCCGTGGTGGTCGCCGGCGCATCGGCTGTCGCCGTGGACGCCGCCGGTGTCGCGGACACCGTCGGCGTCGGGACCGGACCCGTCTCCTGTCGTTCCGCCGCGCCGCACCCGCCCAGCAGCACCGCGCCCAACGCCATTGCCACGATTCCCGTCCTGGTCACGCGTGAGCATCGCCGCCGAGCCACCGCCGTGTTACGGAAAGCCACGATCGCGGGGCGGCCCGTCAGCCTTCCGAGGACTCCAGGACCGTGAACGCGATGCCCGCCTTCTGCAACCGTGCGATCAGCGCGTCACCCATGGCCGGCGCCGTCGTCACCTGACCCGCCGTCGGCGGCAGGTCGTCGTGCGCCAGGCAGAGCGCCGACTCGGCCAGCATCTTGGCCGTCTCGCCGTAGCCGGGGTCGCCGCCGGAGACCTCGGTGACCACGCGCCGGCCGCCGCCCTCGCCGACGAAGCGGACGCTGAACCAGGAGTCCTCGCGCTGCTTGGCCGACGGCCCCTCGCCGGCCGGCAGGCGGGACAGCAGCCAGCGGCGCGTCACCGGCAGCTGCGCGCCGGCGAACAGCACCCCGACGCCGCCGACGACGCCGACCGTCGTGAGCAGGTTCGGCAGCACCGCGTAGTGCGAGTAGCGGAAGCTCGGCCCGTAGCGCTCCAGCGCCGCCGCCGAGCGCCGCACCACCTGCGGGTCGATGGTCGGCAGCGGCAGCACCCAGCCGCCGAGCGCCCGGTCCAGCC
Organism: Pseudonocardiaceae bacterium; assembly: GCA_036402215.1. GTDB lineage: Bacteria > Actinomycetota > Actinomycetes > Mycobacteriales > Pseudonocardiaceae > DASXTS01. The sequence continues at coordinate 57,779 of DASWTI010000205.1, read as the reverse complement.
GTGGCCGCCCCGCCACCGCGCGGGCATCCCGGTCACCGGCGTGCTCGGCCCGGCGCCGCCGCTTCCCGATCACCGCCATCTGGCGCCCACGGCCGAACGCCGTCAGCGCGGAGTGCAGCGTCCCGCCCGAGATCCGGCCGCTGGCGCGCACGTACCCCTCGACCCGCAGCGGAACACCCTCCGGCAGCTGACGCACCGTGAAGTACGCCCCCAGGTCGTGCGGGATCGAGTCGAAACCGCACGCGTGCACGATCCGCGCGCCGCTGCGCACCGCCGTGTCGTGATGCCGCAGGTACATGAGGTCCACGAACTCCGGCTCACCCGTGAGGTCCACGTAGTCCGTGCCCAGCTCCGCGCACGCCTGGACCAGCCGCTCCCCGTACACGAGGTACGGCCCCACCGTCGTCGCCACCACCCGCGTCCGCCCGGCGAGGTCCCGCAGCGAACCGAGGTCGTCCGAGTCCGCGTGCACGATCGGCACGTCCACCCCGAGCTCGTCCCGCAGCGCCGCCAGCTTCCCCTTGTTCCGCCCCGCCACGGCCCACCGCGTCCCGCTGTCCCCCTGCCGAGCCAGGTACTCCGCCGTCAGCCGCCCCGTGAACCCGGTAGCCCCCAGCACCACCACATCGAACTCACGCCCGTCGCCCGCCATGCCCCGAAGGCTAGGGCCTGCGCGGCCCCCGCGCCCCGTGCGCTACGCTTCACCCCGGGCCGCCACCACGCGGCGCGCCCCCGTAGCTCAGGGGATAGAGCACCGCCCTCCGGAGGCGGGAGCGCAGGTTCGAATCCTGCCGGGGGCACCCAGTTGGCACGATCCACTTCAGCGGGTGTTTCCGCAGGTCAACCCCACTCTATGCCTCTCGGTGAGGCGTCCACGGCGGCTCTGCCGGCGATCTTGGAAGGGATCGCGTGGCATGGTTCGTGGCATGAACCGCCGTCCGGCCCGGACGGCTACCTATCCTGATGAGGTGGGGGAGTTCGGGGGGACCTCCTCCGGGCGCGTGCGCCCGCAGGGGAACATCGAGACGTTGCGCAGCGGGTCGCTGCGGGTCCGGGTCTATGCCGGTACGGACGTGGTGACCGGTCGTGACCTGTATCTGAGGGCGTTGGTCAAGCCGGGGCCGCGGCAGGCCGAGCGGGCGGAGAAGACCAGGCAGGACCTGCTCCGCCAGGTCGACGAGGGCCGTCACGAGCGGACCAGCGCGCCTGTCCGGCACCTGGTGGAGTCGCACCTGGCGGTCGCGCAGGTGGAGCCGCGGACCTTGCGTTCGCTGACGGGCTACGCGCGGAAGCACGTTTACCCGCTGATCGGGGACCGGCCGATGGGCAGCCTCCCCGCCCAGGTCCTTGACTCCTTCTACGCCGAGTTGCGCCGGTGTCGTGATCACTGCGACGGCAGCGGGGTGCAGCACCGGACGACCGACGAGCACGCCTGCGATCGCCGGTGCCGTCGCCATCGGTGCCGGGGCCTCGGGCCGGCGACCATCCGCAAGATTCATTCCCTGCTGAACTGCGCCTACACCAACGCGATCCGTTGGGAATGGCTGACGATCAACCCGATGGTCCGGGCTCGGCCACCCGCACCGCCGGCTCCCAACCCCGCGCCGCCGTCGCCGGAGGACGCCGTCGCGCTGCTCACGGAGTGCTGGCGTCGGGGCATCGGTCCCTACGTGTGGGTGGCCATGACCACGGGTGCCCGTCGCGGTGAGCTGTGCGCATTGCGCTGGCGGGACCTGCATGTCCGCCACAACACCGGCGACGAGCACGACTGCGTCCCGGCGGGATGCACCGCGAAGCTGCTCATCGCGCGGACGGCCTGAAGCCTCCGTCGGCCACGCCGATCTTCGATGCCCTGGCCGCGGCTGCCGGCCTACCGCCGGTCGAGCAACCGGCCAGCACCGGGCTTCCTCGGCCGACGCCTCCGCCGAGCAGCTCAGCCACTCCAATCTTCGAGCAGCTCAGGCAGGACCTGGACCTGTCGTTGCCCGAGGTGCCCGCAATGCGCGGGCCAGCTGACGGCTCGCCCCGGCTGCTCCCCGGGGCCCCATCACAGCACCGGTCCCGGCCGCCGCTCGCCGCAGTGGGCCCCGCAGCCCTCCGACGTTGAGGAAGGCCACGATCGACAGGGGGACGATCATGGACAACCATTGGCGCAGCACAGCCATCGCCGTCACCGCGCTGATCGCGGCGGGTGGATACAGCTCGCCGCCGCCGGCGCCACCCGCCCGCCCGGTGGCCGACATTCGATCCGCGGTCACCGAGACCTGTGCTCGCTTCGCCGTCGCCGCTGTCAGCATCGACGCCACGGTGGACGCCGACTCGTCCGCGGCCCGGCTCCGCGCCGCCCGTGAATACGGAACCTCCGGGCTGGTCGACCAGGTGGCCGGCCACGGCACCGACCCCACCTGGTCGCTACTACACGAACACCGCGCCCGGATCCGTGCCACCGCCGAGCCCGTGCACGATGACCCGCCACCGGTCCTCGACGGCAGCGACCAGCCGGCCGGGGTCATCGTCACCCGCACCGCCGTCGCCGAAAACGGATGGCAGCAATCCCTGCCATCCCTGGTCTTCTACTGCACCGTCCGCTCCACCCCGGCCGGCTGGCGCATCAGCCAGGTCAACATCGCCGACACCAGCAGCTCATGAACCGGCCATCGCCGCTGCCCGCCATTGGTGCGATTGCCGCGCTGCCGGTGGCGATGCTGCTGGTGCTCCTCCTCACCATGGGCGCCACCACCACGGCCCTCCCCGGCCGACCGGCACCGGTTGCCGCCCAACTCAACGAAGCCGCGATCCCCACCTGGGCGCTCGCACCGCTCAGCGTCGCAGCGGCGGCCTGCCCAGAAGTCACCGCGCCCTTGCTCGCCGCCCAGATCCACGTCGAATCCTCCTGGAATCCCGACGCCTACAACACCGGCTCCCAGGCCACCGGCCTTGCCCAGTTCATCCCCGGCACCTGGGCCGAGTTCGGCCGCGACCACAACGGCGACGGCACCGCCAACCCCCGCGACCCCGCCGACGCCATCCCCACCCAGACCCGGTACATGTGCCACCTCGTCGACCTGCTCCGCGGCTGGACCAGCCTTACCGGCCAGCTCGTTGACCTGGCGCTCGCCGCCTACAACGCCGGCCCCGGCAACGTCCGCCGCCACAACGGCATCCCACCCTTCCCCGAAACCACCCTGTACGTCCGCAAGGTCCGCGACCTGGCCACCACCACCTACGCCCTCGCACCCCCGGCCGACGACCTCATCACCGCCGTCATCGCCGCCGCCCAGGCCCACGTCGGCCGCACCCCCTACGCCTGGGGCGGCGGCACCCTCACCGGCCCCAGCCGAGGCATGCCACCCGACACCCACGTCATCGGCTTCGACTGCTCAAGCCTCGTCCGCCACGCCTTCCACCAAGGCAGCAACGGCACCATCACCCTGCCGCGTACGGCCCAAGAGCAGTACAACGCCACCCGCAACAACCCCATCCCGGTCGACCAACTCCAACCCGGCGACCTGCTGTTCTGGGGCACCGGCCTACGTGTTCACCACGTTGCTCTGTACGTGGGGGAGGGGCAGATGATCGAAGCGCCCCGTTCCGGCACCCTTATCACCCTGGCCACTGTCCGTCTGTCTGGCGATCATCTCGGCGCAACCCGGCCGAGCACCGCAGCGACGAGCTCCATGTAGTGGCGTGCTGCCCCCCCAAATTGCGCGAAGCAGCCAAGGGCGCGCAGAGTTCTCGCATTGTGACCGCTACTACTACTGCGTCCGCTGCTGGATAGAAGTGAGGATGTTCAGTACGGCTGCAGGAATCGATTCCACGGACTCGTCAAGCAGATGTTCGATTGAACTCGCCTCGGGTGATCGGTCGACATCAAGTACCGTCGACCACTTGGCTGGCTCGTACCTTGCCAGCGACGATAGCGCCAGCAGTGTGGCCCACAACGCCAGGAACGGATGCAGGCCGGTTGACATTGATCCCACTGTCGGAGTCGCCAGGAGGTCGTCGGCGGACCTGTACGACACGATGCCGATCTCACGTAGCGTCTTCGTGTCCAGCGCCGGAAGTTGCGGCGGCTCGCCGCGCCACTCGACATTGAGCGTAAGGCCAGGTCCTGCGCTGCTCCATGGGACGTGGCGCATGGGACGTGACAGTGTCGGTGAGCTGCCTCTCAATGCTGGATAGCGAGCGAGGTACTCCACTACGCGTCCGGGATCGTCACCACATAGTCCTTTAACGGCGGGCGGTATCCAGCTGACTCTGGCGCTGGAGAACCTTTCCTCCTCGGGCCATCCCTGTTGGAAGAACAATAGTGCGGGAAACATGAAATCGGAGGTCAGTGGATTGAAGGCCGTCTCGGGCAGGATCGGCCAAAGTTCATGAAGCGCTATCTGCTCACGTGGCGTAAAGGGCTCGACGCCGAGCGCAGAGGCCACTGTAGCGAACAAGCCGGACCCGCTGGCGGTAACGGTGACCTCAGAGGCGCGGTCCGCGGGTTGAACACTCAGGCCATGTCCGCCTACCTTCCACTCCTGGTTTCCCACGCGTGGTGACGCCGCTGTGATGGCGCGCCCCGCCTGCGACAGAGCGTAGAAGAGTTGGACAGGGCGCGTGGAGTAGCCGGCAACCTTGGCTGCTTGCAGGAACTGTTCGCCCTGCTCTAGGGAGGTCTGGAAAGTCGTACGACGCGCCCCTTTTTTCGCGTAGCCTGGCGGATCATAACGGAGTGACCGTAATGCTCGGAGTTTCGCTCCTGTGGCCACCACTCGCGCTCCCACTATCAGTAGTCTCATTGACGCTGGTCGTAGGCGGGTCCTCGACCCGAACCGGCGAGGCGCCTTCGGTCAGTTAGGCATGTTACCGTTGGTCGTCGACGGCAGGTGCTTTGCCAGGTTCAGCGGGCCAAGGACGAGCCACTCGCAAATCAACCTGCTTACCACCGCCCGTGGTAGTCGCTGTGGTGTGGCCAGCAGGCCAGCTGTTTGGTTGGACGCCCGCAGTGCTCCACGAGTCGGTGGCCATTATGCCCCATCCTGGGCCGGGTTTTCTCCGTCATTCGACTCGCGCTCTGCGGGGGTTGCATGCGTTGCGATATCGATCTGCCTGCTGTTATCGACGGCGCCATTCCAAGGGCGATGTGATGAGTGCGGCGTCGGCGATCCGTTGGGCAGTGTGGGTGGTCAGTCCTTTCTGGGCGGAGGTGATCCACCCGTCCGTTCGCGCCACACCTGCTTCTCGGTATTCGATGGCCTGGAGGAGCATCTCGAGTTTGTCCGCGTCTGCGGCGCATCGGGCTTCCGGTGTCTGCTTTGCCTCGTACTCCTTCACGGCGGCTCGGATGACGTCCCGCACGGCGGTTGGGAGGTGTTCGGTTTGGTCCGCGGTGACTTGTTGCGGGTTGGGTTTGTCGAGGTAGGGGCGGGCGGTGTGGGGGATGTCGCCGATGCGGGTTTCCTGGGTGTCGTGCCAGAGGGCGAGGAAGGCGGCGCGCATGGGGTCGGCACCTTCCTCGGCTGCGATGAGTGCTGCGAGTTGGGCGGTCCTGGCGGTGTGTTCGGCTACGGATTCGGGGTCGCGGACGCCGGCGTGCCACCAGCCGGCGCGGCGGACGCGTTTGAGGACGCCGAGTTCGTAGCCGAAGGCGGCGAGCGCGGTGACGTTGTCCTCGGGCATGCGGGCTCCTAGCGGTTGGCGATGCGGAGTGCGTAGTGCAGGCCTGCGACCTGGTCCCGGCCGACGGCACTGAGTACGTCACTCGAAGCCAGGACGTCCAGCGCAGTTCCCAGCGGACTGCTCACGCCGTTGTGGAGTTCGAGCAGGGACGGCCGTGAGGCGACGAGGGTGTGCAAGGTGTGGAGGTTCAGCGGCAGGTGTGGGGAGGCTGGAGACAGGCGTTGGGTCAGGTGCTGGAGGAGCCGGATGCCGGTCCAGGAGCGGGTGTCGTCGGTCAGCATGAAGGTGTCGTCGGTGTGCTCGTCGTTCAGCTCGCCGATCCAGTAGGCCCAGTAGTTCAGGTTGGCGATCTCTGCGCGGGTCCCGGTCATGGTGGTCACGAAGTCGTGGATGTGGGAGCTGTCTCCGGCCGATGCCAGCGCGACGGAGGCGGATCGTGCTTCGAGGAGTGCGGTGATGCCGTCGCCGGCGGGGCGTCGCCCGGCTCGGTGCCACTCGTTGCGGAGCCAATCCGCCGTGCGTGGCCGGTTGTCGAAGCCGAGGAGGTAGACCGCCTGCCGCCTCAGAAGTGCCTCGCCGTGGTGGGCTGCGCGTTCGGCCACGGTGAGCATGTGGTCGAAGAAGCGGTTGCGCTCCTCGGCCGTCAAGGACGGGTGGGTCGCGCTGGGGCCTCGGCGTGGGGTCTTCGGCCTGAACTCGGCGAGCTGCGGTGGTAGCTGCCCGGTCATCGGCCAGGTGATCAAGTTGGTCAGCGCCTTGCGGTGCACGCTGGTGGCCAAGGGGTGGTTGTCGGGATCAACCCAGCTCGGGCCGGCACCGACCCCGGTCGACAGCACCACGTCCGCCTCGATCGCCTCCCGAAGGTTTCTGCTCGTCGACGCCGGCGCGCCGAGTCGGCGCAGGCGGGTGCTGACCCGGAGAAACTCACCGGTGTTCATCGCGGCCACGGGTCGCCGGCCCGACTCCCAGCCGCGAACCGTGGAGACGTCGACCTGGAGGCGTTCCGCCATCTGGTCCTGCGTCAAGCCCGTCGACTGACGGGCGAGCTTCAGAACGAACCCGGACACCAGCCCCGTTGAACTCCAACCGTGACTGCCGGTCACAGTTGCCTGACCGTCGCGCATGACACCTCCCCGCGTGCCCCACCGCCGCCCCGGTCCTACTCGTACTCGCAGTCGCTTCCGACCGTGTCCACTAGATCGTAGCGTTACCTACTACGTGGTGCGGATTGCACACAGCCAGCGGCCGAATATGGGTGAGGAGGTGGCCCGAATGGGTGGCACGGCGCGGACATTGCAGCTTCGGCAGAATTCACCGGAACCACGGCCGAGAAACCCGGCATGTGCTGCAGGTCCTTCAATCGCCATCCTCAACGGCCGGATGCCATTCTCCTGCGACGTTACGAAAGGTTGGCTGTCTACCACGCGATGCCGGGCAATGGCGCCCCACCATTGGCCGACAAGGAAGCCGCGTGGCGCTACGTCGATCCGAGGGAGTGTCTCTTCTTGGCGGCTTCTGCGGCGGAAGTGCAGCGGGAATGCAGCGCATCGCCGGTGCCACGGGGTGCTTGATCGAAGACGCTTCGCACATGACAGTTGCTGCCCACAGACATGGGCCACGCCGGGTCGCTCGGGCACGCCCGATCCTGCGGGCGCGACCGCGCAGCAGCTCCGCCCTGGGAGACGGGCGATGACGCGCGGGGACTACGACTGGTGGATCAACACCAGCGCCCTCTGGTCGGTGGTGGTGCTGGCGGCGCTCGGGGCGGGTCTCGCGGTGTCGTGCTGGCGGAGCTGGCGTGGTCAGGTCACCCGGGAGCGAGTGGTCGAGCAGATTCGGCGTCATGGCCGAGCTGGCGGCGCCGGGCCGAGCTGGCGGCGGCCGAGCTCGGCAGGCGACCGGCCCGGCAGACGGCGATGAACGGTGTGACGCTGCCGTTGCCGCGGATCCGGGACCACGGCCGCCGGAGTGTTCCTGACTGGTAGGGCCTGGTGCTCGACGGTCATGCCACCACGCCGGGAGTCCCGCGGTTCGTTCATTGCCCCGACGATCCATGAGACGAACCCGGTGGGCGTGACACGGGCACGTCATGCGGCGGGCAGCTGTCACTGCTCGCCGCGGTTGGGCGGTGGGTGCTGGCCGGGATGGGCGTTCGGTCCGTACCCGCCGCCCGGCCACCCCCCCTCGAGTTCGGGCACGGTCGTTGGCGTCACCCGGCGTCGTGCTCGCGTTCCGGCACCTGGCCCATGGGTTCGGGTGTGCGGAACACGCGCTCCGCCCGCCTACCGGCGGGGCGCCTCCCGGGGCCGCGCCCTGACGCGCGGGGTACGCGGCCCTGATCCGGATTCGCACCGGAACGGGCCGGGCAGGCCGCATTCCCTTCTCTCACAAGGGGGTCTGCCCGGCCCGCACATCACCGGCAACATGAGCTGCAGGGATGCGACATGAACGACGCTGAACCGTCCACCACGGCACGGGCCACGGCACTGTCCGTGGGGTTGTCCGGGCTGTCTCCGGGGCTGTTCCCGGCCGGGACGTCGGAGGAGGTGCGGCGCCGGATCCGGGGGCTCGGTGCTGATTGGTGTGTCGTGGCGTTCCTCGCGCCCACCGACCACACCCCGGCACAGCCCGTGCAGGACACCGGTGCCCATGGGGACGCCGCGCTGCCCGCTGGGGGCCGTGGGTGGCCGGGGTCGCGGGTGGTGGTGCTGTCGGTCGCGGTGCGGCCGTCCGACCACACGGTCGATGTGATCGCCGTGTACGCCGATGACCGGGCCGCGGCCTTCCGTTGTGCCCGTGCGGAGCTGGCCGATCCGATCACCGCGGCGTTGGCCGCCACCAGGGTGTCGTGGTTCTTCCAGGGCCCCGGCGCGGCGACCATCGACGCCGCCCTGCACATCCCCGACACCCACCGCGGGCAGCACATTCCCAATCCGGTGCCGATCCGCGTCCCGGTCACCGCCCACCCGGGCCACCACTGACCCCGGGTGGCAGCACGATGCGGACGCCTGGAGGGCCGCCGAGCGTCGTGGGTGCGACGGCGGTGGCGTTGTGGTCGGCCGGGTGGCCGGTCCTGGCCAGCCGGCCACCCCGGTTCACCACCCTGATCACCACCCGCCCACCGGCCTCCGCCGCCGAAACCGCGGAATGGTGGCGGCACGAGGACTACGGCATCGCCTGCCCCAGCGCCGGCCGCTTCGACCTCGTCGAAGTACCCGCCGAGGTCGGCGAGCACATGACCACCACCGGCTGGCCCGCCCCCGTGCTCACCCTGACCCACGACACCTGGCCGGTGGCCGGCAGCGCCCTGTGGTGGTTCCTCGTCACCCCCGGCTCCCCGCAGATCCAGGACCTGCCCCGCGACAGCGGGATCCGCCTCATCCGCGACGGCCGGTGGATCCCGTTGCCTCCCACCCGATCAGCCGACGACCACACCGTCCGCTGGGCCCCCTGCTCAGGCCCGGCCGTGCCATCACAACGCGACACCACGCACCCGGCCGCCGACCCGGACCCGGTCGTGGTGCCCCGCCTGCCCGCGGCGCGTGAGCTGCCGCATTCGCTGGCCGTGCAGTGGACCGCGCTCAAGACCTGGCAGCGGCTGCGCTCAGCAGCCTTTGCACGCAGCTTCCGTCTGACCGCCAGCCCGAGCACCGGGGATGACCGGTGACCAACAAGACCCCGCAGTACCGCCGGCTGGCCGACCTGCTGCGCCGGCGCATCGACTCCGGCCAGTGGCCCCCCGGCAGCCGGCTGCCCTCGGAAACCGACCTCATCACCGAGTTCGCCAGCAACCGCTCCATGATCCGCCGCGCCCTCGCCGTCCTGCGCACCGACGGCCTCATCATCACCCGGCCCCGCCACGGCTCCTACGTCCGCCCCGCCATCCCACCCCGCACCGTCCACCTCCCCGTCGCCCCCGGCCCCGGGCACACCGTGCAGGCCCGGATGCCCACCGCCGACGAAGCCCGCGAACACCACGTCCCCGCCGGCACCCCACTGCTCGTCGTCACCTACCCCGACGGCCACACCCGCTACTGGCGCGCCGACCGCGTCGTCCTACTCCACACCCTCGACCTACCCGACCACCCACCCGACGACCCGCCAGACGACGACCAGCCCGATGATCAGGCCGACGGCGACCCGGGGCAGACGCCATGACCATCGACGACCCCGATCAGCTGCTCACCGGACGCGTCCTCGACCTGGCCACCATGCTGCTCGACCACACCACCACCGAAAACCCCCAGCTGCAACGCGAAGCCCTGCACCACCTCTGGAGGACCACCCGACCGCTGGACGACCGCCCCACCCACAAAACGCACGGTGGCAGCAGCCGCGGCAGCCGAGTCGGCGTCTACCTCCGCCGCTCCATCCACACCCTGCAACGACGCGGCCTCATCCACACCACCGGCGCCACGGCAGACGCCTGGACCACCGTCGTCATCACCAACCGAGACGCCCTCCACGCACTCACCCAGGCCAGCACCACCGCCTCCCCCCTCACCGCCCTGACACCCGCGTTCTCGGCACAACACCGACCGGCACGGCCGCTGCCCCAACGCCACCAAGGCCCCGCCGTGCCCACCTTCGTCGAACCGGCCGCGAACCACGAGCACCACCAAGAACCAGATCTGCCACAGGAGGAGGCATCGTGAACCGACCACCGAGACCGAACCCCGCACGGATCGAGCCACCACCGGGGCCACCGTCCGGGCAACTCGCGGGGCCATCCGATTCGGGCCTGCAGATCACGTTCACCTGCGGCGGACCCGCGGATTCTCGTGCCGTCGCCGACCTCAACGACCTGCCGATCCGCTACACCGCCGAGATCAACCCCACCGGCCACGTCACCGTCCGGTGCGGACCCGGCTGCACCTCCCAGGACGTACTCGACATGTCCGCCGCCATCGCCGGCCACCACCTCACCGCCGGCCACCACCCGGACCGTCGGCCATGACCTCGAGCCAGGAGACCAACGTCGCCTGCCGAACCCTCGACGGCACCACCACCCACCTGCACATCATCGACACCGGCAACGACCACGCCCTGGTCCTGCCCGAAGGCGGCACCGCCGTCCTCCCGGCCAACACCATCACCGACCTGACCACCGCCCTCGGCGCAGACGATGACTCCGCCGCCCATGCCGAACACGCAGACGACACCGACCCGGCCGACGCGGGCATGGACCACGTACAGGTCTCCATCCCCAACCACTGCGACGCCGTGTTCCGCGGCCACGACATCCGCGCCGTCCTCACCCGGCTCACCACCTGGGTCCGACGCCGACACGACGACATCACCATCATCGACGTGCACTACCGGAAAGAACGCGAACCCGACCCGACGCCCCTCGTCCCCGGCGACCAACGAATCGTCTACACCCTCACCCTCGAGTTCAAACTCGACGCCATGCTCGACCTGGACTGGGAGACTGCCTGAGGCGCACAAGACTGGTGCAATACGACGTCCGGGGTCGAAGCCTTTGCCTGGAGGCCAGGCAGCCCGCGAGGCTTCCGACTGCGGCGTGCGAGTCCGAGCGGTTCGATCGCCGGCATGCACCCCGTGATGAGCAGCATGGTGAGCCTGGAGGACTTCTCCCAGCGTCGACGGGAAGAGTTGCTGCTCCGATACGCCACCGAGCTGGACTACGACGGCGTTCAGGACCTGGTCACCGAGGCCGCCGGCGGTCAGTGCTGGCGGCGAGAGTCGAACGACCGGGTCATGCTCGATGCGGTCCTCGGAGAGGACCAGCTGTTCCACCTACGCCAGAACGGACGGACGGTGCTGTGCCGCGGCCGCCCGCCTCGACGACCGGTGGAGTCACCGCCACTGCCGCCACTCCCGGACGCAGCGATCGTCCACCTCGGAGAGATACTGAACCTTTGCCAACCTGCAGGCCAGTTCGGTTTCGGTCCGCTCCAGCCGGACGATGAGGTCACGTACGTCGCCTAAAACGCCATTGTGGCTGGTCTTCGCGTACGGTGCGGCAGTTCTGTCACGCAACCCGTCGTCGGAGTTGAGACCGTAGAGCGCAGTACGAAGAGGTGTGGCGGTGGGGGCTACCGCCGCTGGTGACTCCGGAAGACCTGCTGGTCGAGGCGCTCGATGTACGTCACTGGCTACCCGATCGGGTCGATCATGAGGTGGATGATCCGGATGTAGCTGCGCATCCGAGGGTCGCTGAAGCGGTAAACGCCCTTGGTGGTGCGCCGCAGGATGGTGGCTCCGTCGTCGGACACCAACCGCCGCAGCGGTCCCGCCGGGTTGAGTGCGGGTGGAAGCGCGTCGCGCAACTGGGCGGTGGTGAATTCGATGCCGTCGAGCGATGCGGCGGCGGTCAGCACCGCGCGGTGGCCTTCGGCCGACGCGCGCACGCCTGAGTGGTAGGCCTGCCGCAGCGTACCCTCCGCGTCCTCCACGGCAATGGTCATCGCCAGCGGCAGATCGGAGGGCTCCACTCGTCGCTGCCCATTGCGGATGGCGTTCTCGGCGCACTTGAGCGCCAACAGGTGAGTGAAATGGGGATAGCCGGCGCTCAACCGGGCGATCGCCGTCATCACGTCGTCGTCGAACGACAACCCCAGCCGGTGCGCGCCGCGCGCGATGATGTTCCGCAGGGTTTCCTCGGCCATCAGGTGCAGCTTGGTCTCGCGTAACGACCGTTGGACCGATGGGTGCGCGCCGGTCAGGTCCGTGGCGGTCTCGGCGATGCCGACCAGCAGCAGCTTGAACGCCGACCCAAGGTCGCTGAGCTGCTTGATCAGTTCGGCGACCTTGCGCCGGGCCACGGGGTCGCCCACCCCGTCCAGCTCATCGATCAACATGAAGCCGCTCAGGCCAGCGAGGTGCCGGGCCGCCTCGGACGCACCCATGGTGCCTTCTGGTCGGTAGGTGGTCGACTGGCCGTGCTGCCGCTCCCGGCCAGCCGTGAGCACGTCGAACGCGGCGACCTCCGCTTTCCGCGTCGTGATCTCCTGCGTGACGTACTCGACGCGCAGCACATCCACGCCAACCGCAGCCAGCGGGTCCCGGAAGATCGACTCGAACGTGTCCGTATGGTCGCACCGTTTGACGAAGTAGTCGCGGCCTGCGGCTTGCCGGAACGCGTGCGACACGACGTTGGCCAGCGAGCTCTTTCCTACCCCGCGGTCGCCGTAGAGCAGGGCGTGCTGGCCCGGCGTGTTCAGCACTTCGACGAGCTTGCGGACCTCGCGCTTGCGGCCGGCCAGTTCCTCGCCTGGTTGCACTGGTTGGTGCGGGGTGAAGACCTGTCGCACCCCGGACTCCATGATGGCTGCCTCGTGCGACAGGCCGTAGAAGTCGCCGACGAGCGGACCGCCGGTGTAGTAGCCGTGCCGGACCCGCGGCCGACCCGGCGGTCGCCACCCAGGGTTGCTCATGACCTGGCCCGTTTCGACTCGTCGCGCGCTTTGAGGCTGAGCGCCAGGTTGCCCGCCGATCGGACGGTGTCCGGGTGGTCCTCGCCAAGCACGCGCCGGAACCTCTCCCACGTCTGCCGATCCAGCCGGGCCGCCTCCTCGAACCTACCCAGTTCCCGCAGGTCGGCCGCGAGATTGTTGGCCGACAACAGGGTGTGCGGGTGGTCGTCGCCAAGCACGCGCCGGTAGCGGGTGAACGTGTCCTCGTCCACTCGAAACGCCCGCTCGTGCTCCCCCTGCGCGGAGAGGATCGCAGCCAGGCTTGTCGCGGCTACCAGCGTGTCGGGGTGGTCGGGTCCAAGCACCTGGCGATAACGCTCCCACGCCTGCTCGCTCAAGGCTCGCGCTTCGTGGTAGTCACCCAGCGCGACCAGGTCCGCGGCGAAGCTGGTCATCGCAAGCAGGGTCCTCGGGTGGTACTCGCCGAACACCCTTCGCGACCGCTTCAGGATAGACCGGTCGAGCCGGTGCGCCCGCTGGTGCTCGCCGAGTTCGCGCAGCGTCACAGCCAGGTTCGTCTCGGCCGTCAAGGTGTCCGGGTCGTCCTCGCCGTGCAGCTTGAGGAACCACGCCGCCACGGATGCCTCGTGGTCGCGGGCGAGGTGGTACTCGCCTATCTCGCGCAGGAGCGCCGCCAGATTGGCTTTCGCGACAAGGGTCTCGCGATGGGTTTCGCCCAGGTTCACCTTCCGTGCCTCGAGCACACGTTGGTACAGCTGGCGGGCTTCGTGGTAGCGCCCGGTTTCCTGCAACGCCGCGGCCAGATCACTCGCCGCCGCCAGCACGTCGGGGTGATCGGGCGGGCTCCCGCTGCTCAGCCGCTGGTAGGCCCGTTCGACATCAACCAGAGTGCGAGTCGCCTCCCCGGCCGCCCTGGACCGGGACCACGCGGTCGCCCGATCGCGGACCTCGCGCGCGCGTTCGTGCTCGCCCTCGTGGGTTAGGTACCGGTAGGCCCGGTCCAGCAACCAGATGACATGGTCGACCGCCTCGTGCAGCCGGCGGTTCTTGTCCGTGGCGGTCAGCACATGCGGCAGGAGGTCGCGCCACAACTCGGGATGGGCGACCGGATCGTCCGGCAACGCCGCGCGCAGCAGCCGGGCGACAATCGCTGGCCAGCCGCCGACCTGTGGCTCGGCGTCCTCGCTCCGGCGCCGCAGCAGCTCCCGGATCATGTTGTGGACCGTCAGGCTGTCCGGCGTGACCGCGACCAGCGAACTATTACCTAATCGAGAGACCGTCTCGGCGAGTTCCAGCGGTTCGGTCACCGCCCGTCCCAACGGCGTGGGCAGCAGGGTTTCCGCCTGTTTGGTGAACAGGTACAGCGGCACGGCCTGCGGGGCGAGCCAGGCGGCGGCGGTGAGCAACAGCGACGCGGATGGGCTTTCCTCAGCGAGGCGGTCGAGCGCCGAAGCGATGATCGCCTGGACGCGAATGGCCAGCAGGTCATCGGTGGCCAGCAGGTCCTCGGTGCCACGGCGCAGCTTGTCGAGGTACTCCTCGGGAGTCATCCGCGTGTCCTCCAGGTACGCCGCGGCGGCGTGCAGCGCCAATGGCAGATCGGCCACGGCAGTGGCGATGCCCTCCGCCTGGGCCAGTCGGAGGTCGGGAAGCCGGTTACGCAGGAGTTCTACCGACTCCGACCGCAGGAACTGGTTCACCTCGACGTGTTTGAACGCACCTGGAAGCTTACGGCGACTGGTGACGAGGACATCTCCGTCGAGGTGCAGGAACGCCTCAATCCCGTCAACGTCGTCCACCTCGTCGAATATCAGCAGCCAGTTGCGGCGTGAACGCAGGTAGATGCGCAGCGCCTCCAGCGCCCGTCCGGTCGACACCGCCGGATCGACCAGCTCTAGGGCGACCGCCAAGTCAGCTAGCGACCGGCGCGCCGACTCGCCCGCTCCCGGCCTCACCAGCCAAGCGAGGTCGTAGCGATCGGAGTTGCGATGCGCGAACTCGATCGCCACCGCGGTCTTGCCCATTCCCCCTGGGCCGGTGAGCAGGCGCGGGCCGCCGGAGTTCGCGAGGTGGTCGAGGACGTTCTGTCGACGGACGAAGCGGGGGTTGCGTGGCGGGATGTTCCAGACACGCCGCGTGAAGGTCCTGGCCCTAGGGAGGTCGCCCAACGTCAGCCGTACCGCATGTTCCAGTTCGTCGGGCGTAGAGATGGTCACGACCGCCGCGCTCTCGGTCAGTCGACGGCGGAAGGCGAACTGGTGGTCGCCGTGTTCCGGATCGATGAACAGGCGCGCCGGTCCGATGACGTCCTCGTTCAGCAAGAAGACCAGCCGAGACAGGCCGAGTGCGCTCGCCGTCTCGAAGTCGTGCTCCACCACCGACAGCTCGGGCCGGTCGAGGGCTGGCGCGCCGTATCGGAACCCGACCAGCAGCACGCAGACATCGGCCCCGGTCACTCCGTCCAGGGCTATGCGGTCCCCGACGTTGTCGACCGCAGCCTTGACGGCATCGGCGAAGGAGAACACCTCAGGGTACTTGCGCAGCTCACTGGTGCAGCTGAGGAACACCCGCCGCGGTCTCGGTGACGCCATGCCGGACATCATCCCAGGCGGCACCGTGCGCGAGCGCAATCACGCCACCACCGTCGGGTCCTCAACGACGAGCGCAACGAGGTGACGCTGTTCGCAGATGATCAAGATCAAGTTGACGGTGTTTCCCGCTAGCGGCCTTGGCGGCAATACTGTCCCTCATGCGACCTCATCGGGGCATCACCCGGGCCTGGCTAGCCGGAATGGTGGTGCTCTCCACGACACTCTTGTTGTTGGCCGGGCCTACCCACGAGTACGGCGACGGATGGTGGTCGGAGGGGGTGACTGCGGTCGTCGAAGCGCTCCTGGTGGCTGGCATTCTAGGACTCACGGTGGATCGCTTGCTCAAGTTGGCGCTGGTTCGTGACGTTGCTCGCCTCTCGATGCAAGCAATTTTCGGCGTCAATGCGCCGCAGGAATATATTGGCGGTCTTCAGGCGAAACTCCAGGCCGTTGCTATGGTCCACGTAAGAGTACGCTTCACCCTCTCCTTTGAGTGGCATGAACCGGGGGTGGCACTGAAGGTAACGGGGAAGTACGTGTTCGACTCTGTTAATGTTTCTAGTGGTCCGTGGAATCACCCAAAGCCTTGGGTGATCGGCTCAATGGCTGGGCAAGCGGCCAGCCATTTTGAGATGATGCGGGTCGAGGTTCGTGGCCATAGTGCAGGGCAAAGGGCGGACGTGATCGAGACCCAGGAGTTTGATCGGCAGGAACTGGCTCGGGCGGCGATTCGCCGTCCTGACGGAAGCTGTCAGATCGTCACTGCGCAACTTTCCTTTCCTGAAGCTCCGCCGGGGCCTATCGATCTGAAGAGGCGAGGGCGGTTACCTATCAGTCCGCCATGGGCCGCTTTCCATTCGTATTGTCTAGCCCATGCCTGGCGACTTCCTTCTGGCTAACCGGAGATGCGGTCAGTGATCTAGACATGCAGCTTTACGGGGGTGAGGTTCCCATTTCGCTTGTGGCTGGTGGTGAGCGGCAGGGATGGCAGGCGGATTGCGACTTCACTTTTCCCGGGGTTACGTTCCGTGTGGAGTGGGCACCGAAGGCGTAGGTAAGAACGGTCGGTGGCCCAAGCTTATGATTGATGCCTCGTCCGACGGCCTGGCCACGGCCTAGACGAGTAATTCCTAACTCGGTCAGTGGTCGTAGGTGGTCAGGGATCGGGTGATGGGTTGGCCGGTGGTGCGGTTGTGCCAGATCGCGGCGGTCAGGGCCAGAAGGCGTTGGGCGATGCGGACACCGACGCCCTCGATGGTGCGTCCGCCGTGCTGTTCGAGGTTCAGCTGACCTTTGAGGGTGTCGTTGACCGACTCGATGAGCTGGCGGATCGACTTGAGCAGCGGTTCACCGGGATGTGGTGTGCGGTTGCGGTAGGAGGGTCGGATCAGTCGGACTCCGCGGTCGACGAGGTAGCGGTCGAGTTCGCGGGAGACGTAGCCCTTGTCGGCGATGATCAGCAGGCCGGGTCGGTCGCCGAGCAGGTGGGGTTCGTGGTCGCAGATCGCCATGAGCACCTGGCGCTCGTCGATCTTCGGATCGGCCAGGGCCCAGGTGACGGGCAGCCCGGCCGGGGTGCAGGCCAGGTGCAGGCGCAATCCCCAGAACCAGCGCGAATGCGAGCGGCAGTAGCCGTATTTGGCCCAGCCGGCCAGCTCCGAGCGCTTGACAGTGGGGCGGGAGCGTCCGCATTCGACGGGGGTGGAGTCGACGATCCAGGTGGTGTCGGTCCACAGGTCGGTGTCGGCGGCCACCAGCCGTATGACCTGCTTGACCACCGGCAAAGCGCCACGCAGTCGGCGGTTGTAGCCGGACTGGCCAGGCAGGTAGCGGAACGCGCCGGGCATCCGGGCGGGCACGAAACGCAGCCAACGGGCCTCGGAGGTGAAGCCGAGCAGGGCTTGGGCCACGGCCAGGGTGACCAGCTCGGCGTCGGTAAGTTTCGGCGGTCTGCCCTGACGGGGCCTGCCGGCGAGGTGGTCGTCGATCTTGACGTAGAGTGCGGTGAGAAGGGTGTTCAGGTCGGTCGTCACAAACTGATCTTGAACACCCTTCGTCCGTCTCCGGTCACCACCCCGGACTTACGCATTACTCGTCTAGATGCCAGTTCTCGCGTCTGACCTGGGGAAACTGCTGGATCCGGCTAACAGGCACCCCAGCTCTCGGGGTCGCTGAGTCGCGCTCACCAAGGCGTGGAACCAGCTGCTCCGGCCTGCCCGGATGTGAAGTAGGCCGGAGCAGCTGGGGTCTTCTAGTTTCGTCGATTGGCTGTTCGGGCTCGGTCCACGTCGCGCTTGCTCATGCCGAAGTCGACATTGGGGCCGTGGGGGCGGCCCATCGGATAGCCGGCCATCAGCGCTGCCGTGATCAGCTCACCGTTGGTGATGTACTGGCCGATCGCCTTCTCGACCACGTGCTTCATGCCATAGCTGCCCACGGTGGGCGTCTTGATCGGCGCGATGGACACCCGCAGCCAGTCGCGTACCCGCAGCACCAGGCCCTCACTACTACGGAGCTCGTCGCGGCCCTGGCTGAGTTTCTCTCGCCTCTGCTCGGCCGTCATCCCCTGCCCATTGAACACACCGAACCCATGGCTGTTCAACTGCGGATGCACGTCCATGACCTCCCGCAGGCTCAACCCGGTGACGGGCAGGTGGATCCCTGCACGCGCGATAGGTACGGGGGCGCCGCGGTCGGGACGGCCTTGAGCAGACACTGGCGGTTGACCACGGCGACGCCGGCAGCTCGCATGCGTGCAGTTGGCCCCGTCGGGCATGGACCGCACCGTCAGGCGGTGTACCGCACCGGCGCCGTCCAGCGCTGCCACGATCCCGGCCAGGTGCTCCTGCTTGGTGACGTTGTAACGGCCCACGCCGAGCCACAGGCCTCGCTGGTTGGCCGGTCGGTCGTCCTGCAACGCACCCGCCACTTCCCGGGCAAGGTCATCGAGTCCCCACCAGCCACCGCCCGTGAGGCTGATCTTGAGTGCGATCAGCGGACCGTGTCCTTCCTGCAGGTCTTCCCAGAAGCGGCACATACTCGGCCGCTCCCACACCGCCAGGGGCGGACGAAGCGCCATCGGTGGGCGACCGTCGTCGCCGGTCGGTGCCGATCCAGACACACCCCCGGCCAGTTCACGCCGGGCCACCATGTAAGAGGTGCCGGTGCTCTTCTGCAGGGCCCTGATCTGGTTCTTGAGTCGACGGTTCTTGGTCATCACGTGCTCCCTTGACCCGAGACGTCCCACGTCCATCTCGCTGCCTGAGCCAACGTGAGCGACAGCCGATCGACGATGCGCGATTCAGGAGAACCTTGTCCTCGACACGCTGGCCAACGTGGGTAACCAACGCTCGGAACGAGCAGGCGCTACTGCTAGCAGCAGCTTACACGAGAGGGGATCCACGGCTGGAGCCTCGAACGCTCGGCTCCGGGGCGGCTGCGGGCCGCCCAGATGACCGCGGAGGCCGGGTGCGGAGCAAAGCAGGTCACAGCGTGCCGGCCTTGGCTGGTGCCGCGGGCGCCGCCTCGGGACGGCGGGTCAGGATTTGACGGGGCGCCCGCGGATGTGCGCGGTGTCGGTGAATGCGTCCGTGGGGAGGCAGCTACGTCGAGGGCGTTGCAGTTCACGGACGCTGGGTGGGCGGCGATCGCGCAGGCGGTTGAGAGGCTGTCGGTCCGGTTGAGGCGGGCAGATGTCGGGTTGGAGCGTGTACTCGGCCGGCTTTGCGCCTTCGCTCCTACCGGCCTACCCGGAGCGCAGAGTCGTAGTGCCGAAGCTCCGCCTCGAAGGAGGTCCGAATGGCCTCCTCCGAGCGGAACGTGTGGTCTTCGTCGAAGGTCATCAGTGTGCACGGTGTGCCGTTGGCGTTGGTGATGGCCGAGAGGCGGCCGACCGGTTCAACAGGGGCGATTCGATCGCGTGTTCCGTGGATCAACAGCAACGGCCGGGAGATGCGCGTACCGAGTTCGGCAATCAGGTCGCGACTTGACGACGTGTACGTCGGCGGCGCCACGAGGAGGTCGGCGTGGTGGGCCTGGAAGCGCGGTGCTGCTGCCTTCCAGGCGTGGAGGTCGACGATCGCGGACCTGGCCGTTGCGGCGCGGAACGGTCCCTCGCTGGCGATGGCGTGGAGGGCGGTGTAGCCGCCGGCGCTGCTGCCGCTGATGACCACGCTGCCGGCGTGCGCGAGGCCGCGGTCGATGAGGTGGCGTGCCATGTCGGCGCAGTCGTGGGCGTCCGCGACGCCCCACGATCCCCGCAGCGCGGTGCGGAAGCTGCGGCCGTAGCCGGTGCTGCCTCGGTAGTCGACGTCGACGACGGCGTAGCCGCGGCTGGTGAAGTAGCTGACGTAGGGGTCGAGGCGTCCTGTGGCATTCGCGGTCGGCCCGGGGTGGGCTCGGACAATCAGCGGTCGCCGACCGTCCCGTTGCTGCGCGGGCCAGTACAGGCCGTGAATCCGGAGACCGTCTCTGGCGCGGCAGGTGATCTGCCGGGGCGGGCTGCCGACGTGGGCGTGCCTGGCGGGTGTGAGGTCTCGTGGAGCCGAGCCGGCTCGAACGGTGACCACGGTCGGTTCTTGGGTCGTGTTGGCTCCGATGAACGCCACGGTGTCGTTGCTGGTACTGAGGTACGGCTTGATCGAGGTATAGCCAGGGGCGGCCGGGGTGAGGTCCGATGGCGTGCCGGTGAGCAGTTTGTGGTGCGGGCCTCGTTGGCTGATCAGGGCCAGCTGTCCGTTGTCGAGGAAGGTGTAGGTGGCGTATCCCAGCTCCCACTGGGCGGTGCCGAGCTCCGCGTCCGCTGCCACAACCCGCCTGGTCCCGGAGGCCGTGGCCTGGTAGAGGTTCCACCAGCCGGAGCGGTCGGACATGAAGTGCAGCACGCCTTGCGGGCTCCACTGTGGGCAGAACACCGACTCGTCGTCGTCCACGAGCGGCGTGGCGGCGGCCGGGTTGTCGGTCGGCGCGGTCCAGAAGACCGTGCGATCCCACGGCATGAACGGCGCCTGCCAGCTCAGCCACGCGAGCCGGCGCCCGTCCGGCCCGGCCCGCGGCGCCGCGTAGAACTCCTCACCCGCAGCGATCACCGACACCGCGCCGCCCGGCAGCGCGATCGAGACGAGTTCGGCGACCGCGCCCCGTTCCCGGACCGCCAGCACCCGGGCCGCCGCGGTGTCCCAGTGCAGATCGCCGTACCACCACCCGTCGTCGACCAGCCGCCTGATCTGTCCGTCGGACGCCTGCAGGACCAGCGCGGAGGTCTCGGCGTCACTGGCGACGATGCCGATCGGGGTCACGACGTAGGAACCGCCGCCGTAGCCGTAGATGCGCGAACCGACGCAGACGCCGGGCAGCTCGGTGACGGCGTTGCCGGTGTCCGCGGACCATCGACGCAGGTGATCGCCGGAGCTGCCGCCTTCGATCCAGAAGACGTTCCCACCGACTACCTGGACGGCATCGACGGCTGTCATGGCCCGGCTGTCACCAGATCCCACATGCGATCGTCCAGGCTGGCCGCCAACAGGGCGGCACCTCGCGCTTTCAGCTCGTCGCGGATGCTGCGCACCTGGCGAAGACCTCGTGTCGAGCGGGTGTGAACGAAACCGCTCAGCGCCGAGACACAGCCGTCATGAGCGTCACTCAACGAGCCGACGGCCAGGTCGGCCCGGGCCGATCCGAGGATCGCTTCCGACCGTCGCCGGATCCGCAGCGGCGGAATCACGGCAAGCGCCGCGTCGAACTCACGCCGCGCCGCAGCCGGCTCGCCCAGCGCGAGCAGCGTCCGACCGCGGTACAGCGCGAGCCGGGACTCATCGAACCGGTACATCCACGGCGCACCCGGCCGTCCACCGGCCTTGTCGAGCGCCGTCTCTGCCGCCCCGAGGAGACGAACGGCGTCCGACGGCCGGGCGGTGACCGCCATGACCTCGGCACCAACCGCTGACGTCCACGCCTCGACCAACCACGGCGCCCCCCGACCCACCATCGAACGGGCCGCCGAGAAGTACGCGGCCGCCCCGTCGAGGTCATCCTGATGCAGCGCCGCCTCGGCCCGGAACGTGCTGACGTACCCCGCCAACGCCCGATCACCCGACACCTTCAACAGAGCCTGCGCGGTCGTGTAAGCCTGATCCGCCAGCCGGTCCAAGCCGCAATCGTGACGCAGCCACGCCACCAGCCCGGCGGTCTCCTGTGCCATGGCACCGAGCTCGCGTCGTCGCCGATCAGCCCCATGCCCCCGCAAGGCGTCCTGAAGGACCTCCAGATGGGCCAGGGCCACCGGCAGCAGCTCCGACGCCGGTGCCTGGTGATAACGCACACGCATGTCCTCGGTCCGCTCCTCGAACTCCGCGAGCGCCGCTCCATCCGAGTTCGCCGGACGACCGTGCTGAACGTCCTCGGTGAAGTCGAGCTCGAGAAGTGCGCGGAACCGGGCGCGCACGTCGTCGGTGGCCCGGGCGAGAGCCGTGTCCAGGATCGCCTGCGTCTCCGGGAACGGGGTGGTCTCGCGGCCCAGCTTCTCCCACCTGGTGATGGTGCGGTCCGCCAGCCCGAGATGGGTCGCGAAGGCCCGTTGACTCATCCGCAGCGCGCGCCTGAGCTGCTGTGCGTCGTACCCGGTCCACTGGACATGGTCCGTCATGAGCCTCCCTCCGCCTACGACCATCGTCCCTGATCACGGCGCGGCAGTGCGGCGCAAGTGCAGCACTTATGCAGCAGGTGGCGTCACTCCACGTGCTGTGCGCCGATGGCGGCATCGGCTGCGGCCAATGCGCAGTGTGCGCTGGTCAAGACTGCGGCGAGGTCGGCGGCGGCCGGTGTGTAGTGGTCGTGGCCGTCCAGTACGACGTACCAGGTGTCGGCCAGTGTGGCGGCTGTTGGGATGTCGCCTTCCACTCCCAGCGGGTGGGTCCAGGGGGTGGCTGTGCCGTTGGTGATGAGTTCGGCCATCTGCTCGCGGCTGATCTCGTTCATCGCGGCTCCTCGGGTTGCAGGGGTCACCGGCGTGGTGATGATTGCTGGGTCGGTTGGGTGGCGTGGTGGACGGCAGCGGCGGTGCGGGTGCGGGCGGTGAGCACGCTGACCTGGCGCTGGGCCTCGTCCAAGGCGGAGCGCACGTCGAGTTCCGGTGTGGCGAGGGCGGAGACGGCGCGGCCGGCGCTTCGGGAGGCTCGGCGTATGCCTGCGGTGACGACCGTTTGCAGGGTGCGGGCGACGCGTTCGGGGCGGAGCTCGGGTGGCTGGGCCAGCCGGCCGAGGTCCCGCGCGGACAGCGTGGGGTGGTGGCCCCAGCTTGGGTCGGCGGTGCGCAGGTGCAGGGAGACGTAGTTGATGGGCAGTCCTTGCCGCCGCAGGTCCTGGATGGCGCGCCAGGTGTTGGCGTTCACGGGGTGGGTGAAGTCCTCGGGGCGCAGGTCGAGCACCTCGGTCGGCAGGCGGCCAGCGTCTGGCCCGCTGTGCAGGGCCAGGTGGATGAGATGTCGCTCCGCCCGGTGCAGGCGGCGCTGGGTGATGGCCTGCAGCGGCTGGGGCAAGCGCCACCGTGAGGACCCGGCGCGACCCGCGGTCATGGCGGCACGTGCTCGTTGGGTGCCCGCGGGCTGCTGCGCTGCGGCCCGGGGTTGCTGTTCGGCGGGCGGGCTCGGCGGTGACGGCGGGTGGGATGGGGCCGGGGCCACGTGCGGCTGCTGGGCTGCTGGCGGCGGTGTCCCGACGACCTCGGTTCGTCGGACGGCTTGCACCAGGCGGTCGGTCATGGTGCGGAGCTGGCCGCTGATCTGCTCCAGGTGCTGCACCGACGGCCCGGCCGCCTGCTCGGTGACCGGGCCGGGGACGACCGGCCGGCCCTTGGTCATCAGCACGCCCATCGACCGCAGCTGCCGCCGCAGCGATGCCTCCAGGACGATGCGGGCCAGCCGCATCTGCGCCGCCGGGTCGTAGATGCCGCGCAGTGGCACGCACTCCGCTGGCGCAGCCGCGGTCAGCTGGGCGAGGACCTCGCCGACGTCGCCGACGGGCAGGTCGGAGTAGCTGCGGTTGCTGAGCGCGGTGAACAGCCTGGAACGGTTCTCCTCGGCCGCTTGGAGCTGCGCCTGCTGTGTGGGTAGCGCTGCCACGTCGTACAGGGCACCGGCGCGGCGCAGCTCGCGGAGCGTGGTGAAGACGGCCTTGGTGGCTGGGGTGGAGAAGTCGCGAGCGCCGAGGAAGGTGTCGACGGCGTCGAAGGCGTGCGGCGCGTAGAGCAGGCTGCCGAGCAGCGCGTGCTCCGGCGCCCGTTCGGTGTCCGGATCCCACGCCGGTGGCGGCGGCGCGCCGGCTTGCCCGGCGGGTTCGTTGGCCAGGCGTGGGAAGCCGTTGATGACCGGTGGTGGTTGGACGGTGTTGGTGGTCGCGGTGGTGTCCGCCATGATCGTTCCCCCCGATTGTCGTGCTGATGAACGGTCGACGCCCCACGCCGGCCCTAGCGCAAGAGTCAGCGTCCGGGCGCTGCCTGTCGCTGGTGCTGGACCGTCGGCTGTACCGCCGTAGGCCGGTCCGTCATGGCCGTGGCGACGTTCGTCGCCCACGGGACCCCGTCGGGATACAGCTCGCCCAGCCGTTCCTCGATCGCCGGCTCTCCGGCGAACCGCTGGGCGATCAGCTCGGTCACCTCGTCCGGTACGCGACCGAGCATGATCCGCGCCGCCCGCCGGTCGATCGGCCGCTGCGGATCCAGCCGCTCCACCTCGGCCCGCAGCTCCGCCACCACCGCCGGGTCGACAACCGCCGACCGGTTCGGCGGGGTGGCAACCGCGCCGAGCAGCCCGTCGAACGTGCGGGCCAGGATTGCGTCGACCTCCGAACCCCACCGGCCGAAGCCCTGCTGCGCCTCGATCCGATGCACCGGGTCATCTGCCACGAGGTGCGACGCCCATGCCAGCGCGGCCGCCGGGTCCCGCACCTCCCTCAATCGCGGCGCCACCGGCACTGGCTGCTCCGCCCGGCGTGGCTCACCGCGGACCACGGACTCGTACGTCGTCGAGGCCCGGGCCTCGGTCAAGGCCCAGTGCGCCAACGCCGGCGGGTTCCGCACATCGTCGCGCCACCGCGGGATGGTCGCGATCAACCCCACCAGCCGGTCCGGATCGGCGCCGACCCGGCTGACCTCCTCGGCCGCCAACGCCCACAACTCCCGCCACGCCGCGTGATGCGGATGCCCCGGGTCATCTGCCACGATCCGCTCGGCCAACCGCCCCGGCAACCCCCGCCGCAGCGCCGCCAACCACTCCTGCTCAGTGAGGGCGTGCGGCTGCCCGGCCGGGCCGCCGTCGGCGAGCGACTGCACCCGCCGTACCGCCGCGGCCGTGCCCTCCGCGCGGAGCTGCCGGGTCAACGCCAAGGCGTCCACCGGATCCCGACACACCACGAACGCCGACGCCACCGCCGAGTTCCCCACCCAGCAGTGCGCCTCCACCCCCCACTCACCGGTCGGCGCCCCGGACTCGTCGACCAGCTGCGCCGTCCACACGGTCACCAGCTGATCGTCCGGCCGGATCACCATCTCCACCGGCACCCGGTCCGCCCAGACGGACCGCTCGTCGTCCGTCATCGGTCGTACCGGTGGCGGCGCCTCCCGCACCTGATGCACGAACTCCGCGTGCGCCTCGTCGGCGAACGCCAGTCGACCGGCCCGCTCCCGTGATCGACGCAACCACCCGGCGAACGCTGTCACCGCGTTCACCGCCTGCGCCCACTGCCACAACTCCGACGCCGGCACCATCAACCCCGGCGGATCATCACTCACCACGGCCCCCCAACCGTCGCGGACCAGCACCTCCCCGTACCAGGTCCTCGAGCGTCCCCTCACTCCAGGTTACGGCGTCCTCCGGGCAAGGCGGCTGCATCGGCGGTACGGACCTTCCGCGGATGGCCATCGGCGTGCGGTTCGTTAGCGGTCGAGGCGGCTACGGCGGGGCGTGCCGTTGAGGGTGCGATCGTCGTCGCGGGGGCGGAGAGCGGCGTCGGGGACGAGCATGCGTAGTGGACCGGTGATGTGGTCGACGTAGAACTCGACGAGGCCATACCAGCCGGGTTCGGCGCGGAGCCAGTGGTGGAGTTCGCCGCGGACCTCACCGCGGAGGGGGGCGACGGGGCCGGTGGCCTTGTCCGGTGTGTGCGGCGGGGCGAAGGCGTGGGCGAGGAGGACCCATACGTCGCGCGGTTCGTGTTTGCGCATGGTGGCCATCCAGGACGGGTCGCTGTCCATGCCCCAGGCGGACAAGCGAGCCGACCTCCGCGACTTCGAACGCATGTTCGACACTGTGCGCCGCGCCGCTCCAGGACGGAAGGGCGCGGTGACGCCGGCCACTGCTGACCTGGGCGAATGTGCTCTGACCAGCCGACAGTCTGGGCCTTGACGGCGGCGCTCCGCGGGCTGTCCCGGTGAGGTCGGACGTAGTGCTGCCGAACGTGACGCAGCCTCCGGCGAGCCTGTCATGGTGTTCGCCGGGACGGGCGGCCTTGCCAGGGAGTCGCCGGGCGCCGACCTGAAGTGGGAGCTTGCTCGGTGCGGGTCGTCTGCGGACGCCTGCCGAGGGTGACGCCCGCGTTGCGAGCCGCGCGGCTCTGGTGGTCGCGTGCCTTGAGCTGCTGCCAGGCGGCGATCTCGACGAGCAGCCCGGCGACGGCGATCGTCAGCGTCGACACAGCGAATTTCTCGTTGCCTCGGCCGGTGATTCGGCCGATGTGGCCGAGGTGGCGGGACGTGCGGCGGAGTCGTTGGGCAAGGGCCCCAATGTCGGTGGGGACGGCGCGGTGTGGGGTGCGGGCCGCGCGGTCGAACTGGATGAATGCGTGGGTCGTCGGGCCGTGGTCGTAGCCGTCGATGGAGTGGCTGAGTGCGGCGAGAAGGTCGTTGGTGGCGTGGGCGATCCCGTCGACGTCGTCGCCGGATCGGACCGCTGTGGTCGCCACGTTCACGAGACGTGCGGCATCGCGGTAGGTCTCACGTCGCTCCGCGGGCGTCGCGCGACTACCGGTGCGACGGTGGAGTCGTGAATCGGTGGGAACCTGTGCCCAGCGCTGCAGAAGCTTGGGCCAGGTGAGGTCGTGGCCCAGTTGTCCGCCGGAGTAGCGGACGGGTTCGCCGAGCCGGGTGACGTCGCCGGGCAGGGCGACGGAGTAGCCGCGAATGGCACCGCCTGGATCGCGGGCGAGGTGAGGCCGGAGCCCTTCGTTGCGGAGTTCGTTCAGGAAGTCGTCGGCCGTTGCGGTGGTTGCTGCGGCGTGGGCGACCCGGCGGTGCAGTTCTTCGCGGGCGGTGATGGTGTGGCCGAGGCGTTCCGCCTTGCCTTTCTCCGCGCGGGTCGGTGTTCGTGTGGCGGTCTTGTCGGCGTCGGCGGTGCGGACGAGGCCGAGTTCACGTTCGATGGCCTGGCATTCGCGGCGGAGCTTCAGGTAGTCGCGGTACGGGTGGAAGCGTCGCCCGGAGGTCTCAGAAACGAGGGTGGCCATGAGGTGGATGTGGTCGTCGGCATGCCGGACGGCGATCCACCGGCAACCGGCCTGGTCGATGCCGGTGGCGCGCATGAGCCGTTCCGCGATGGTCTGCCACTGCTCGTCGGTGAGTGTCGGGTCGTCCGGATGGAGCCGAACCGGGCAGTGCCAGACGTACCCGGGCCGGCGCACAACCGCGTCCGCATGGGCGTCGTACCGGTAATGCGGCAGCCACTGCGGCGCGCCGGCCGGCAGTCGCCCGCCGGAACGCAGGTAGGGCAGCCACTCCGCGCTCACCGGCGGTGGAGCGGTCAGGGGCAGACCGGCGAGAACGGCCGGATCCTGCATGGTCGCGATCAGCCGGCGGAGGTCCAGATCGAACTCGCCGGCCGGCAGCACCTCGCCGTCCAACTCCACCGATGCCAGACCCGGGGGTTGATGCAGCCACGGCGTTCCGTCCCAGGACGCCACAACCCGCGGATTGCGGTGCTCCTCGTACTTCCCCGGCCCGAACAAGTAGACGATCAGCCCGGCCGGTCGCCACCCCCGAACGACCTTCGCGATCACCCCGCGAGCCGCCGATGCACTCGCAGCAACACCGCATCCAGCCGATGAACCGTGCCCGCCACCAACGCCAACACTCGTTCACCCGGCCCGGCGTCAGCTCTCGCGAGACCGCGAACCGCCGCGCCCGCTCTCGCCAACGCCGCCCGCGACTCTCGCAACTCGGCAACGAGAACCACCGTCTCGTCTCGCCCGAGACCGGCACGCCCGGCTGCAGTCTCGTGCGCAACCTGCTGAACCCACGCCGTCGGCCGCAACCCAGCACCCTCGGCCGCCCGCACGATCGCCGCCCACTCGGCATCCGTGAACCACAACGCCCCCCGACGCAACCGCCTCCCCACAGACGCATGCCGCCGATACCGCGCACCATCCACCGGCGCCCTCCCCCCAACTCCCGGCCCGCCGGCCCGAGGCAGCCCCCACTGCCCACCCCACCACCGTGCCACGCCAGCCCCCGCGGCGTCGCCAAAGCGGCACGCGTTGGCCTATCTTGCTCTGCGGCGCACCCGCCTCCTCGTGGTCATCACCAAGGAACGCGGCCATTGGCTGCACGCTCATGGGCCGACCCACTGCCGTCTTTGCCACCGCCCAGATCTGGTGCGGCGGCGCCGCTACTGCAGGTCCGTGGTCACACCTGCCGTCGTCTCCCTCGATGCCCTCCGCCGCGGCAACCTGACTCTTGGCAGCCAAGGTCAACTTTGTGCGGGGTGGTGAAGCGCAAGGTGGCCATAGCGAGACCTTGCATCCCTGAGGAGACCAGATGCAGTAACGCTGATGTGATGCTGCACGATGGGCCTGACGCCTGCCACCAGGAAGGACGAGCTGCCGGATGCCTCGCTTGACATTGCCGCAGTTGGAGCGGCATCTGTTCGCTGCCGCCGATGTACTCCGCGGCTCCATGGAGGCCTCCGCCTACAAGGAGTACATCTTCGGGATGCTGTTCCTGAAGTACGCCTCGGACCAGTTCGAGGCTGAGCAGCAGCAGGTCATCGCCGAGCAACGCTCCCGCGGGCGCTCTCAGGCTGAGGCGGAGCAGCGGGCTGAGTCCCCGGCGTTCTATCGGACGTTCTACGTGCCGCAGCGCGCCCGCTGGGACCAGATCCGGGACCACCTGCACAAGTCGGTCGGCAGCGGCCTGAACAAGGCTCTGGAGGAGCTGGAGCACAGCAACCGGCCGCTCGACGGCGTCCTGCAGCACATCGACTTCAACCGCAAGATCGGTCAGTCGTCGATGTCCGACAAGAAGCTGCGCGAGCTGATCATGCACTTCAACAAGGTGCCGCTCCGCCAGCAGGACTTTGAGTTCCCCGACCTCCTCGGCGCTGCGTACGAGTACCTGATCCGGGACTTTGCCGACTCGGCGGGCAAGAAGGGCGGGGAGTTCTACACCCCTCGCGACGTCGTCCGCCTCATGGTGCAGATCGCCGACCCGCACCCCGGCATGAGCGTCTACGACCCGTGCACGGGATCTGGCGGCATGCTGATCCTCTCCAAGGAGTACGTCGAGGAGTCCGGCGGCGACGGCCGCAACCTTGCCCTCGCCGGCCAGGAGAAGGACGGCAGCGTCTGGGCCATCTCCAAGATGAATATGCTGCTGCACGGCATCCCCGACGCTGACCTGCGGAACAACGACGACGGCACACTGGAGGACCCGGCACACATCACCGGCGGGGAGCTGCAGCGCTTCGACCGGGTGATCACCAACCCGCCGTTCTCCATGAACTACTCAGCCGACGCCATCCCGTTCCCCGAGCGGTTCCGCTACGGCTACACGCCCGAGAAGGGCAAGAAGGCCGACCTGATGTTCGTCCAGCACATGCTGGCGGTCACCAGGCCCGGCGGCCTCGTCACGACCGTCATGCCGCACGGCGTGCTGTTCCGTGGTGGGGATGAGGGGAAGATCCGCACCGGCTTCCTGAACGACGATCTCATTGAGGCCGTCATCGGTCTCGGTCCCCAGCTCTTCTACGGCACCGGCATCCCGGCCTGCATCCTCGTGCTGCGCCCACTCGGCTCGAAGCCAGCCGAGCGCAAGGAGAAGGTGCTATTCATCAACGCGGACCGCGACTACCGCGAGGGCAGGGCACAGAACTACCTGGAGCCCGAGCATATCGAGAAGATCGTCTCGGCGTATCGCACCTTCGAGGACGTCCCAGGCTTCGCCCGTGTGGTTTCACGCGCCGAGCTTGCCGAGAACGACGACAACCTCAACATCCGTCGCTACGTCGACACCACGCCGCCTCCCGAGCCGCAGGACGTCCGCGCGCATCTGCACGGCGGGATCCCGAAGCGTGAGGTGAGCGCCAAGGCGGATCTCTTTGCCGCCCACGGCCTCGTACCCGAGCACCTGCTGGCGCCAAGGAGCGACGACTACCTGCAGTTTGCCGACGTCGTGACCGAGCGGCGCGACCTACGCACCCGGATCGAGTCAGACGCTGGTGTGGTCGGTGTGGAGAGCAAGGTGCCCGACGCCATCGGGCTCTGGTGGGAGACGCAGGAAGGGCGCTTCGACAAGCTGGCGGCGCCCGGCGATCTCGTTGATCTCCGCAAGGAGATGATCGAGACGTTCCGAGACGCCCTGGCGGACACGCCGCTGCTCGATCCCTTTGCGATCCGGGGCATCGTGGCGTCCTGGTGGGGCGAGAGCCTGCCTGACCTCAAGGCGCTTGCGACTCACGGCTACCGCGGTCTCATCGAGGCTTGGGTTGCCACCGTGCTCGACGCCCTGGCGGAGGAGAAGGCGAAGGTCAACCCGCTCGACCACAAGGTGGCCAGGGCACTGCTGCCTGAGTATCTCGACCGTCTGGCCACGCTCGAAGCCGAGGTCGCAGAGTTGGACGGCACGATCAAGGCGGCGACCGCCTCCGATGACGAGGAGGACGCCGAGCCGAGCGAGGACGCCCTCTCGCTGGCCGAACTGAAGAAGCTGAAGACCAAGCTGACGGCCACCAAGAAGCAGCTCAAAGCCGAGAAGGCCGCTTTCGCCGACCGGCTCGCGGCCGCCAGTACCGCGCTTGATGACACGTCCGCTCGTCAGATCGTGCTCGACGCCTTGCAGCACGATCTCCTGGCAGAAGCGCAGGACCGCATCACTCGGCATCGCCGATTGGTGGTCTCAGCCTTCGAGACCTGGTGGGACAAGTACCGAACGCCTCTCTCGGCGCTGGAAGCTGAGCGTGACGCTGCCGCAGCAACCCTCGCCGGGTTCCTGAAGGAGCTCGGCTATGAGTGATCGAAAATGGCGTGCACTTACGCTTGGTGATGTTGCCACGCTCGAATATGGCGCAGCGCTACCCGCGACGATTCGCTTCGGAGATGAGTTCCCGGTCTTTGGGTCCAATGGAGAGGTGGGGAGGCACAGTGCGGCGCTCATCAAGGGCCCTGGGATCATCGTCGGACGCAAGGGTACCGTCGGCGCTCTAGCGTGGTCTCGACATGACTTCTGGCCTATTGATACGGCCTACTACGTGAAGGTTGCTCGCAACTTTGACTTGAGGTGGTTCTATTGGGCGCTATCGCAGCTTGGGCTTCGGCGCCTAGACTCCTCGACCGGCGTACCGGGTCTGAACCGAAACGATGTTTACAGGCTCGCTTTTAAGGTTCCGCCGATTATTGAACAGCGGCAAATTGCAGCGATCTTGGACGTTCTCGAAGAGCAGATTGCATCTAGCTCCCTTGTCGTGCAGAAGCTGCAGGACCTCCACAAAGGCCTTCTCATGAGCTTCTTCGAAGGAGACTCAGTTCGGAACTCGTGCAGATGGATACCGCTCGGCGATCTCGTGGACAGGAATCGCCCGATTGTTTATGGAATCCTTATGCCCGGTGAGCATTTTCCCAATGGCGTGCCAGTCGTCAAGGTCAAGGACATGAAGACCGGGTCGATCAGTCCTGACGGACTTCTGCTTACGAGCCCCTCGATCGATAGAGAGTATCGGCGCTCCCGTCTGCAGGCGGGAGATGTCCTCCTCTCTATTCGGGGTACGGTTGGACGGGTCTGCATTGTAGGGCCGCAGCTTAATGGTGCAAATATTACTCAGGACACGGCCCGGATATCTCTCCCCAATTCGCTTCAACGGTTCGCGGCGCACTATCTAACGTCGCCCGACGCTCAGCGTTTCATCGACTCAGAGACGGTAGGCCTCGCCGTTCGCGGAATTAATCTTCGAGACGTGCGGCGCATTCAGATCCCAATACTGCCCAAAGGGCAGGCGGAAATGGTGGTCGACGCACTTGATGCCTCTCGCTTCGCCCTCAATTGCGAAGAGGCTCGCTTGTCAAAACTCACTCAGCTGATGGAGAGCTTGGCAAGGGATCTGCTCAGCGGTCGCGTTCGCGTTCCGGAACAGGCCGCCTCATGAACCAGGGTCCCGAATACACCGAGGTCGAGAAGCCGCTGCTGGATCAGCTGACCGGTCTCGGCTGGCAGGTGATCGAGGGATCCAAGTCAGACCCCTCGGTGACTGAGCGCGACTCGTTCCGTGGCTCAATCCTCGAGGATCGGCTCCGGGCCGCCTTGCGCAAGATTAACCCGGGACCGGACGGTGCTCTGTGGCTGGACGACGCCCGGCTGGCCGAGGCCGTCTCGTCGCTAACGCGCTCTGAAGTAGGCAAGCTCATCGAGCTCAATGAGCGGATGACTGAGCGCCTTCTTGAGGGCGTGACCGTGGCTGGTCTACCCGACTGGGATCAGGGCCGGTCGCAGCGCATCCAGTTCATCGACTTCGACGATCCTGGCAACAACGACTTCCTGGCGATCAGCCAGTTTCGGGTGGATGAGCCAGGCGGCCAGGCGAAGAAGTTCGTCGCTCCCGACATCGTGCTGTTCGTCAACGGCATCCCGCTGGTGGTCATCGAGTGCAAGAGCCCGTACATCACCGACCCCATGGCCGAGGGCATCAACCAGCTGCGCCGCTACGCCAACCAGCGCCATCTTGGCCTGCCCGAGGGCAACGAGCAGTTGTTCTGGACCAACCAGTTCGTCGTCTCGACCTACGGCGACAAGGCGCGGGTTGCGACGTTCACGGCCGGCCCGGAGCACTTCCTGGAGTGGAAGGACGCCTTTCCGCTCACGCGTGACGAGCTGGCGGCGAAGCTCGGCAAGCCCGCGGCGGAGCTGACCGGACAGGAGCTGCTGACCGCTGGGATGTTGGCACCGGCCAACCTGCTCGACATCGTCAGGCACTTCACGCTCTTCACCGAGGTGAACGGCCGGCGGATCAAGATCGTCACTCGCTACCAGCAGCACCGCGCCGTTGGTCGGGCGCTCCAGCGCCTACGCACCGGCAAGACGCGCGCCCAGGACGGCGAGAGTGACCGGCGTGGTGGGCTCATCTGGCACACGCAGGGGTCGGGTAAGTCGCTCACCATGGTGTTCCTGATGCGGGCGATGCGCTCTGACCCGGTGCTGCGTGCCTTCAAGGTCGTTGTTGTGACCGACCGGACCGACCTGGAGAAGCAGCTGTCCGAAACGGCCAAGCTGTCCGGCGAGGGCGTCCAGCGAGCCCGGCGCACCAGTAAGCTGAGGACGATCCTCGCCGAGAAGGGCCCGGCGCTCGTCTTCGCCATGATCCAGAAGTACCGCGACACCGATGCCGCCGGTGCGAGCGAGACCCGGATGACCGGCGACGAGACGAACGAGGCGCTCGGTGTGCTCAACACCGACGAGACCATCGTGATCCTGGTCGACGAGGCGCACCGATCCCAGACCTCGACGCTGCACGCCAACCTCATGGCGGCGCTGCCGAACGCGGCCAAGATTGGCTTCACCGGCACCCCGATCATGCGCGAGGGCAAGAAGCGCACCGACGCCATCTTCGGCCCGTTCATCGACAAGTACACGATCCGCCAGGCGGAGCACGACGGCGCCGTTGTCCCGATCTTCTACGAGGGACGCACGGCCAAGGGCGCAGTCGCTGGTGGCAGCGACCTGGACGAGCTGTTCGAGGACATGTTCGCCGAGCACACGGCCGAGGAGGTCGAGAAGCTCAAGGCGCGCTACGCCACGACCGGGGCTGTGTTGGAAGCGCCCAAGCTCATTGCTGCCAAGGCCAAGTCGATCCTGTGGCACTACGTCTCGACGGTGCTGCCCGGTGGCTTCAAGGCGCAGCTGTCCGCCACCAGCAGGCTGGCGACGGTTCGCTACCGCGAGGCGCTGCTCGTGACCCGGGACGAATTGGTAGCGCAGATCGAGAACCTGCCGGAGCATCTCGTGCGTGGCGCCGAGGACGGCAGCCTCGACGTCGACGGGCTGGATCGGCGGCGCCAGGTGCTGGTCCGTGCACTGCCGCAGCTTGAGCTCATTCGCATCCTTGATTTCGTGCCGGTCATCTCGGGCGACCACAACGACGACCCGGCGTGGGCGCAGTGGACGGACAAGGCGCGTCAGGACGCCGTGATCGCCGAGTTCAAGAAGCCGCTCGGTCTGCCCGGTGAGCACGCCAGCCCCGTCGCCTTCCTGCTGGTGCGCACCATGCTACTGACCGGCTTCGACGCCCCGGTCGAGCAGGCGCTCTATCTCGACCGCTTCATCCAGGATGCCGAGCTGCTGCAAGCCATTGCGCGAGTGAACCGAACGGCACAGGGCAAGTCGGCCGGGCTCCTGGTCGACTACTTCGGGGTCGGCGCCCATCTGCAGAAGGCGCTGCAGGCGTATGCGCCCGAGGATGCCGAGGACGCGATCGGCGCCCTGGCCTCGATCACCGACGAGGTGCCGAAGCTGCGTGATCGGCACGCCCGAGTGGCGGCACTCTTCGCTCAGGCCGGCATCGAGAGCTTCGACCTTGATGAGGACATCGAGGCCTGCGTCGATCTGCTCTCAGACGACGCTCTACGAGCCCGCTTTGGTGTGCTGCTCAAGCAGTTCCTGAGCACGCTCGACACCATCCTGCCCCGCCCGGAGGCGCTCCCATTCGTGGCGGATGCCAAGCGCTTCGGCCTCATCCAGAAGGTCGCCCGGCGCCGCTACCGCGACGACGGCATGGGGGACTTCGACGCGTCTCTCTACGGCGAGAAGGTCCGCGCCCTGATCGACGAGCATGTCACTGCTCTCGACATCGCGACCAAGATCCCACCGGTCTCAGTTACCGACCCGGAGTTCCTCGCCAAGGTCAAGGGCCTGACCTCGGACAAGGCCAAGGCCTCCGAGATGGAGCACGCCCTCCGGTTCCATATCCGGAAGAACTTCGACGAGGACCCCGCCCGCTACACCAAGCTCTCCGAGCGGCTCGACGAGATATTGAAGACCCTGACCGGCAAGTGGGACCAGCTCAGCCTCGCCCTTGAGGTGCTGCTCCGCGACGTCGTCGATGAGCCCGCCGACCAGCGCGTCCATGAGGATCCGCTGGTGGCCCGGTTCTACGGCTTGCTGGAGAGCGAGTTCTCGACTGGCGCCACGTTGCCCGATGAGGTTCGGGTGGACATCATGCACCTGGCCGAGGACATCGTCGTCGAAGTGACCCGGCACGCTGGCATCGTCCGGTTCTGGCATAACCCGCACGCCCAGGACGAGCTGCGTAAGGACATCATCCACACGCTCGACGACGTCGATCTGTTCCCGTTCTCCGAGCAGGCCGCCGTCGCCGATCGCCTGATGGAACTGGCGCGCGCCAACCAGCCGCTCATCTCCCAGCACATCAAGGCAGGAGGACGCTCATGACGGCGGTCCTCCAGCTCGATGACCTCCGAGTACCGGTCGAGATCGCTGGCACCAGCCGCAGGGCGAAGCTCACGATCGAGGCAGACGGATCGCTCCGACTCCGGGCTGCGGGGGACGTGGCGACTGAAGAGCTGCAGCAGTTCCTCGCCTCCAAGCGCGAGTGGGTCTACCGCAAGTTGGCGGAGAAGGAAGTTCTGCAGCACGAGCCGGTCACCAAAGAACTGGTCGACGGCGAGGGCTTCTTGTACCTCGGGCGCAGTCACCGCCTGAAGCTTGTCGAGAAGGGTGGCGCTGTTCGGTTGGAACGCGGTCGACTCGTCCTGCCCGAAGGTCTGGTCGGCTCCGGTGACACCGCAGTCATCGCGTGGTACCGGCGCTGCGGTGAGACGTGGCTGCGGCCACGCGCCACCTCGTGGGCGGAACGTCTGCGCGTCGACAACGCGGCGATCGAGGTCGCTGACCTTGGCCACAAGTGGGGAAGCGCAACGGCCGGACGGCGCGTTCGGATTCACTGGGCAACGCTGCAACTGCCGCCAACGCTTGTCGAGTACGTCCTCGTGCACGAGCTGGCTCATCTTCGCGAGGCCCACCACGGCCCCGCGTTCTGGCAGCTGCTCGCCCGGGTCATGCCCGACTACGAGGAGCGCAAGCGAGAGCTCGCGAGGCGTGGTGCTCGCCTGTGGTTCGGAGGGGTGTCATGACCGAGCCACTCCTTGCCCTCTGGTCGGACGACCCGGCGCGCGTCGACCTGCTGTCCTTTGACGCGGTAGGGGGGACGGTTGCCGACGCTGCACTGGTGGCTGAGTGACGCGGAGCAGACCCAGCGGGCGATCAGCCTGGGCTGCTTCTTCTCGGTCAACGCCGCGATGGCGCGGCGGCCTGAGTTGTTCGAACGACTGCCGCTTGATTGCGTCTTGCCGGAACTGACCATCCGTTTGGCGACCGCTCCGGTGGCCGTGCTCGCCGGCCGGGCCGAGTGGACGATGTCGAACAGGCTCTCGCGCGTCTGCACCGGTTGGCGCCTGAGGAGATCCGCCAGATCACATGGCGGAACCTTGCTGATCTCACCCGAGAAACGAGGTGCGGCATGTTGCTGCCGCGACAGGTACGCGTCGCTCTTGGAGCATCGTGAAGACTTTATTGCGCTAACGGGAGCTGTGGGGTGCGACTTTTGCGGTGTGGCCGTGCGAGGCGGAATGGTCGGATCTATGCTGCGTGGCGCCGGTTCGGTGACGTCTCGTCGCAGGAGCGGTCCTGGGAATCGGACGTGAGGCGGGAACTCACCGGTTCGTTGGCAGTCAGCCGCGGCCTTCCGGGCTGCGGAGTCGCAACTTCGGGTGCGGCGCCGGCGTGGTCGCCCCCTGCCTCACGTCCGCCGCCGGTGGTGGTTCAGGCAGTCCGGGCGGCCTGGTCGAGTTCGGGGACGGCGTGGCCGGCGGCGAGGCCGTAGCCGTAGCGGTAGTGGGCGGTGACCGCGGCGCACCAGGGCGCCCAGGCGCCGGTGAGGCCGATCGGCGGCCCGGATATCGGGGTCATGACCAGTGAAAGCCCGGTCAGTCGCAGCTCGGCGA
Source organism: Pseudonocardiaceae bacterium (assembly GCA_036402215.1). Lineage (GTDB taxonomy): Bacteria > Actinomycetota > Actinomycetes > Mycobacteriales > Pseudonocardiaceae > DASXTS01. The sequence goes on along the minus strand of DASWTI010000205.1, from coordinate 20,854 downwards.
GCGCCGCGTGGTAAATGCTGATCCAGGGGGTGCCATTGCCGTGGCGGATCTGGCACATCAGCCGGCGGGAGGTGACGACGGTGGCCAGCCACGGTGCACGTCGCCATTGCGGCGCGGCCTTGCGGTGCGCCTCGCGGCGCACCTGGGAGCGCCGGGCCGCCGATGTCAGCAGATGGCCGGCGACGAAGGCCGGTGGTCCGATCGCCACCGAGCCGGGTACCACGTATTCGACGTTGGCGGCGAAGAACCGGGAGTACACCACTTCCACTCCGGTGCCTCGGCGGAAGACGCCGTGCACCACCTCACCAGGCGCCAGAGCCACACCGGCCGACGCGCTCGGCAGTGATGTCATCCGTCCGCCGGCCATCAATGTGCGGTGTGTCTCGACTGCGGCCTGCCATGCCGGCCCACCTGGTGATCGCACTGTTCGCTCCCTCCCCGCGAGTACGACCTGCCTGTGACGGTAGCGGGGCAACCACTCTGGTGGGCCGGCACTTCCGGCCGGTCAGTTCGCCCGGTGGATGGCGTTGAGGGTGGTGGCGGCCAGCAGTTCCACGAACGCGCAGGCCAGCCCGAGGAGCCGGCTCTGGTCGGCGCCGGCGGGTGGCTGGCCGGTGATGTGGTAGGTGAGCCGGAGGTGGTGGTCGGGGCTGAGGTTGATGGTCATGGTGCAGGCCAGGTCGGTCGGGTCGGTGGAGGGGCGGAGGTCGGCAGGCAGTCCGATGATCTCCCGGGTCGGTCGGTCGGCGCCGCGGGTGGTGAGGGTGGCGTGGGCTTCGGCGTGTGGGCTGGTGTGGTAGCAGGTGGTGTCGCCGTTGTCTTCGGTGCCGGGGGTGCCGGGCTGGTTGTCGAGGTTCGCCAGGTTCGCGGCGCCCTTGGTCACCACATCGCATGCCGTGGCCTTGGCCAGCCGGGCCGGGTCGGGCTGCTGGGGTGTGCCGGGGTAGGGCGTGCCGCCGGCGAGCGGGACGTAGCGGGCGGTCAGGACTTCCGCGGTCCGCAGTGCGGTGGCGCAGCGCGCCTCATGGTCTCCCGCGGCTGGGTCGGTGGGATTCCACACGACGAGGTGCAGGGAGACCGCGGAGCGGGTGTTGACCTGGGTGGTGCACTCCCCGGGGCCCTGGCCGTGCAGGGCGAACTGGCGGGCCTGCAGTCCGTGGACGGTGGCTGGTCGGGCGAAGTGTGTCGGTTCGTGCAGGGCTTGGAACGGGAAGGTCCAGGCGATCTGGGCGGTGTCCCCGGCGTGGCCGGTGACCGGGACGACGCAGCCGAGCGTGCCGGGTTGGGCAGGGCCGGTGGCGCCGATGGCGGTGGCGAGGTCGGGTGTGAGCCAGTCGCAGACCTTGTCCCGGGCGGCCCAGGTGATCCCCGGTGCCGGGTTGGGCTGGTCGAGCGGTTCGGTGGAGAACCCGGACCCGTCCGGTGGTGACTCGAGGGCCGTGACCTCAGTCGCCGGCCCTGCGGGTGTGGCGTTGGACGGTGCGGCGTTCGGGCGGCCGGTGACGGTGGTCCCGCAGCCGGCGTTGGACAGCGCGGCCATGGCCAGCGCGAGCGTCACGGCGACGAATCGGCCGACGGGCATGGTGTGGCGTGATGTGTGCATGATCCCCCCAGATTCGGCGGTTCCCCCCGGATCCGCCGGTGGCCAGTGAACCCGATTTTGCCGCACAACGCATCCGACCGGTGCATTGCCGGGAACGCGGATGGACATGCGACGGCGGCCCGAATCCGTCTCCGAGGAGTGGGATCCGGGCCGCCGGAGGATGGGTCAGTTGTGGGCGGCCGAGTAGGCGTCGATGACCCGCCCGGGAATGCGTCCACGGTCGGCGACCTCGTGCCCGTTCGCCCTCGCCCACTCACGAATCGCCTCGGTCTCCGCGCGGCTGCGACCACCCCGCGACGTCGACGCCGGGGCGCTGCCGCGGCGGGCGCGGCCACCGACCCGGCGGGCCTTCGTGGCGTAACGGGAGAGCAGTTGCCGCAGCTCACTGCTGTTGCCCTCGTGCAGGTCGATCTCGTACGTGCGGCCGTCCAGCCCGAACTCGACGGTCTCGACGGTGTCCGAGCTGGTGCCGTCGAGGTCGTCGACCATCCGGACAATGACCTGTTGTGCCATGGGAGCACACCTTCCGCTGTCAGCGTTGTTGGGAATCGTCGGGCGGCGTGATGAGCGGCCCTTCCGACACCACCCTACATCCCGTCGTCGTCGCATTGGTCGCAGCATTCTCCACAGCCGCAAGCACGCGACGGCATCGTGTATGAGTGGTGGTCAGGGGGAAACGCCCGAGCTCGCGACAACACCGAGTCGGGCCACGGTCACGTTCTGGGGGACACGTGATGAGAACAACTCTGCTCAGTCACACCCGCACCACGGGCGGTCGCAAGAAAACCCATCACCGCGGTGTCGAATGGCTGCGCCTCGCCGTTGCCGCGGCCACCGTGACCGGCTGCACGACCGGTCCACCGGCCACGGACGGCCTGCGGATCGACTTCGGCGCACCCGGACCGGGCGTCGTGCTGGCCGGCGCACCGGTGATCCAGGCCTGCAACCTGCTCTCACCCACCGACCTGCACACTGCCGGCATCCACCCACCGGTGGCCGTCGAACGCGCCGTGCTCGACGGCCACATCGGCCCACCCCTCCGCCTGGCGCGGGCCCTGCCGGCCGGGCTGAACACCTGCCGCTTCACTGCCGGCCCCGGCGAACCGCCCCTGGCCGCCATCGAGGTCGCCCAGCCCACCTACGTGGAGCAGGCGGCGATCGACGCCCACCGCCGCGGCCTCGACCCCGGCCCCATCCACGCCGGCGTCGACACCGCCACCCGGCGAACCACCGACCCGACAGCAGGGGAGTGGGTCCTGCTGCACCAGGACGTCCTCGTCGACCTCCAGATCCACGGCGCCGACCCGGCCATCCGGGAGGCGCTGCTGGCCGTCGTCGCCCGCCGACTGGTCGACCAGGTCCGCGCCCCGGCCGGCCCACCTCCGCTGACCCACACCGCGGTGGGGCCGTGCGAGCTGCTCGGCAACGACGAGTTCCGCACCGCCCACGCCGAGGACTCCGCACCCACCGCCACCGAACACTTCGGAGTGGCTCGGGCCCTGGAGGGCGGCTGCCGCCGCCACGGCACCCGACCCGACCTCAGCCCACGCGAGCAACCCACCCTCGACGTGCGCACCCTGACCCACCCACACGTCGACGCCGCACACCAGCACCTGGAACACCACCGCCCCGCCACCCCGATCCCCGACGTCGGCGACGAAGCCCTCCTCGTCGACCTCCCGGACCGGCCGCACGTCCTGCTCCTGCGCCGCGGCCCCATCGTCGTCGAACTCCACGCCACACCACCGCCCACCGACACCGGCCGGCTCACGACCATCGCCGCCACCATCGCCGACCGGCTCGACGCCTACACCTGAACCAACCCGGGGGGACCCACCATGCGCATCCGCTACGGCCACATCCCGTGGCCACTGCCACTCGCCGTCCTCGCCGTCGGCGCCTCCGTCATCGCCTGCACCACCACACCCGACCCACTGCCGGTCGCGGACGCCGTCCACGCCAGCGCCGCCCCCGCCACCACGACCGGCCCACCGGACATCGTCACGACCCAACGCCCCGGCCACGGCCCGTTGTCCGACGCTGTCGGCGACCCGGCCGCCGTCATTACCGGACCCGCCGGTCCGCCCGTCCTCATCAACGGACAACCGGTCCTGCAACCCTGCGCCCTGCTCACCGCCCAGGACATCCGCACCGCCGGCGGCTACCTCACCGCCAACCCCACCGACGGCCTCCACCGCCGCGTCTTCGACACCACGACCGACGACCTCACCGGCGTCGACACCGGCAGCCGCTACGACCTCCCCAACAACGGACCCCACTGCCACTACACCCTCACCATCGGCGGCGGCACCGGCTCCATCGACCTCGCCGTCCACCAACCCACCTACGCCAACCCCAACGGCATCCGCACCGCCACCACCACCCTCACCACCGGCACCACGCCGGTGGCGATCGGCCCGGTCGCCGTCCACCAACGCCGCAACCCCAACCCGGACACCACCACCTGGGCCCTCATCCACCCCCAGGCCCTCGCCGAACTCGTCATCCGCCACCCCGACCCGACCTTCACCAAGACGATCGTTGACCTCGTCGCCGCCCGCATCCCCACCCAGCTCGCCAACCCGGTCGGCCCACCCCGATGGCAGTACGACAGCCCCACCTTCACCGGCGACCACCTCACCGCCTGTGACCTCCTCGACGCGACCGTCGTCCGCCAGATCCTCGGCGTTGACCCCATCGCCCTGGCCGAGGAGACCGCTGCAGCCGCCGTCGGCCGCATCGACTACGGCGACCTCCTCCCCGGCGGCCCGCGCAACTACCTCCGCACCTCCTGCACCAGGCACGCCCAGGGGACAGAGACGACCGAGCCCACCGACCCCCGCAACCAAACCGCCCACTCCTGGGTTCAGCTCGACGCCACGACTTATGAAGCCCCGGCCGTCGCCCAGGCTCAACTGGCGTTCCTCCGCGGCTATCACCCGGACCACACCACAGTCCCCGTCGAAGATGCCGACGCCATCCACCTGACCCCTTCGGACGGCACCCCAGAGATGGCGATCGGCGTCGGTCGCGTCGTCCTACAAATCAGCTACGGCATCGCCCATCGACACGCCATCGACACTGCGGAGCGGATCCGTACCATCGGCCGCGTCTTGGAGCGTGTGATTGCCCTGGCCCAGGATTTATGAGGCCAGCTTTGGACCGCCGTGGGACCGACATGGCCGGGACGACACGAGCTGGTTCTTCGTCGGCGCTGGCCGCACGCCGCCGCTGAGCCGGTGTGTTCCAGGTCAGCGACACACAAGGTCAGCAGGCCTGGCCGCCTGAAGTCTTCCACGAGGGTTGTCCGGTGGGTGAGTCGCTGCCGGGCTGGTTGGTCCGATGGTGGGAGCGTCGGGTTCGACCTTGGTGCGGCGCTGTTTCCTTCAGCGAGAGAGGATGGGCTGATGGCGGACAGATCACCGATCGAGTGGACCGAGTCGACGTGGAACCCGACGACCGGCTGCGATCGCGTGTCTGCGGGCTGCGACAACTGCTACGCCCTGGTGCTGGCCGGCCGGTTGAAGAACATGGGGTCGACGAAGTACCAGCGCGATGGTGACCCACGGACGTCCGGTCCGGGGTTCGGCGTGACGTTGCACCCTGCGGCGTCGGCTTGGCCCGGATCGGCATCCGCACCGCCTGGTAGCCCGTCTCCTGACAGACGCCGTCCATGTACTCCGCAGCCACCCGCAATGCGGCGTCGGTCGCGCGCTCCTGATCCTCGCTGTCCCGGACCGGCTCGAAGTGCGCCTGCCACCAGTCACCGCCGAGGAAGCGGTTCACGTGATCGATCGTCTTGCAGTCGGCCTCGCTGAGCTCGATCCCGTCCAGGCGTCGGCTGCGCAGTAGGCCGCCGAGCCGAGCGACGGTGCTCACGCTGATGTGCAGGAGCACCTCCACCGGCCCCACGCTCTGGCGACCGAGCAACTCATCCACCAGCTGGGACCGGTCCAACGCTGTCCCGAAGGGATCGAGGAAGGCGAAGAGCGCCGCGTCGGACGCACTGTTCAGGATGGCGGGCAGGTGGTCGCGCAGGTCGCCCTGCAGCACTTGATCGTTCGGCCGGTTGAACGTGGCAATCACCGATCGCAGGTGTTGCGGCGGCTGGCTGAGTCCTTGCCGTACGCGGGGAGGGCGCGGGCCGGCTGTGCGGCTCGGGTGGATCCTGCGTGGGCGCCGGGTGCGCACGACCGGTGGGTGCCGCTGGACGCCGCGGACGCCGTGCGGGGTACGGCCACCGCGGTGCTGGCGCCGGTGCTGCCGTTGCGTTTCGAGGCGTTGGCCGGCGGCGCGGGACCGGCCGGCGGTAGGTCGGTGTTGCCGGTCGGCACGCGGCTCGTCGGGTACGAACTCGTTCGCCGCGGCGAACCGCTCCGGCCGCTGTCCGACACAGGAGGCCGCCCGGCCGGTGGGCGGACCCCGGGTGCCCCGGCGTCCTCGTCGCTGTCGGGTTGCTCCGAGGCCGTGCGCTTCGCCCTGTCGGGCCAGTCCCCGCCCGCGACGGACGCGGTGGTCGTGACCGACCTGCTGCGGCAGGCCGCGTTGTCCCGTCTGGGGCGTACGCCGGGTGACCGTCCGTTCACCCGGCTCGGCGGGCGCAGCGGGGACGCGACCGGCGGCAGTCCCAGCGCCGCGCAGCACCGGCACTCCCACTTCCTGCCGCTCATCACCGGCGGGCGAGTGACAGGGCTCGTCGTCTGGACCCCCGACGGCCTGCCCGAGGACGAGCGAGCCGCGTTGCTGTCCGTGCGCGTCCTGGCCGGGTCGGCGCTGCGCCTCGACGTGCGTGTCACCGCCACCGGAGCCGTCGAGCAGATCATGCCCGAACTCACCGGCCCGGCCGTCGCCTGGGAGTCCGTGACCCCGTTCACCACCCAACGCCACGCCAAACACGATCGGAGCGCGTTCCTACGGGCGGAGCTGGCCCGTGAGCTTGCCTTTCGCGGTCTCCCGGAACCAGCAATGGTGGACATCGTCAGCCGGGCCGCGAAGGCATGGTTCCTGCACCGGCCCGGCGCCGCTGCCGGCCGTTGTCCCGAGGCCAGAAGAACGTCAACACCGCCCACGCCCGCCGTCGCGGACCCGGCGAACGAGCCAACGCAACACTGAAGAACTGGAAGATCCTCCGCAAGATCCGCTCCAGCCCCAGCCAGGCCGTCACCTTCATCCACGCCGTTCAAACGCTGATCCTCACCAGCTAAGCCAGGTTGGGAAGGGCTCATTGGCCCTTCATCGCGAAGTTGCGCTTGAAACACGGCCATGATGGCAGCTTCTGTCACTCGGCCGTGCCTGCACACCAGGCAACATCACCCATCACACCACGTCCCGTTGCCCCGACCGACGTCGACCCATCATCGACGCTCAGCGGCCGAAGGTTACACGCCCTATCCACCAGAGTGACCGTCGGAGCTGCCTGGTTGCGCGAAGACACAACTGTATGGACCACAGCCCTGTAAGCGGCGTGGGCCGCCAGTACTCCAACCGGTGCAATCCTGTAAGCGCGTGTCAGCGGGTGTCACGTGGCGTTCAAATCAAAATGGCTGTGCGGCACTGTTCGTCGTGGCGCCAATCGAGGCGCTCCGGCCGGAATCACATCGGTCGACCGATTGTGACGAGAGGAATGACATGCTGCGACGAATTTCCGCCGCGTTGGCCAGCGCCGCTGGGACGGCCACACTGGCCTTGGTGGCCATGGCCCCGTCGGCCTCGGCGGACACCTGCAACAACTCCCGGGACGTCTACATCCCGGGTGGGGAGTCGCACTACACGCTCACCTGCAGCGGAGGCCGGATCTACGTCAACGGCCGGGTGAAGGACACCCGCGCGGACGGCAAGTGCGCGCAGGTCAAGGCTCTGATCAACGGTTCCTGGTACTACAGCGACCGCGCCTGCCCCGCCGGCACGACGAAGTACTTCAGCTGGTCCGGTCCCGGCTCGACGGCCTACGTCTACACCCAACTCGTCTGACCGTCCCGACCCAAGTGGTCCCGGCGCCCGGCGTCGGGACCACTCGCTTGCGCAGATGCAGTGCATGCGCCGATCGCAGCCTATTCAGGCGACCGCCCGGTCGAGAACGGCGGGGAACGGCGGTCATGCGATCAGGGAACCTCATCGGCCCTTGGCGCGCCCCCACACCACTGGTTCCATGAGCTGGCACCTCGGCACTGCTGCCTATCGGTGAAGGGATCCGTTGTGGCGACCTGGAAGAGGCCCGAGCTGCCCGACGGGCCGCTGCGGGAACTGAATGAGCTGCTGCACCGGCTGCGAGAACGGGCTGGCCTGAGCAGCCGCCAGATCAGCTCCGCGATCCGACGTCAGCACGGAACGGCCCCGTCGCACACATCCGTCCACCAAGTGTTCGCCACTTCGAGACTGCCAGCCGCCGACGTGACACTCCGCATTGCAGAGGCCCTTGTCGCTGCCCAACCCGGATGGGCCACGCAGGCCAAGGAGAGGGTACTCGATCACGTCGACGCGCTATGGCAGCTCGCCGCGCAGCCGGCCCGGACGACGGATCCGCACGACGACGATATGGCCCGCGACGACCCGCACCAGGGCGCCGCGGACCAGGCACAACCTTCCCGGCCCGACCCCGCTGCGACCGACCGCCGGAGGTCGCCACGGGTACCGGCACGGTCTTCCTGGCAAATGATGCGGCCCGGGCCTCCCGATCGACCATCTGTACGGCGCGCAGTCCTTGCCCTGAGCCCTGGTGATATCTGGGTGGTCGGATCCGATTCTCTGCCTAATGGCAGTTGGGCGCCCGCCGCCGACCGCTGGGACGGTTCGACCTGGCGGTCAGTCGACCTCACGGAACCCGGCCGTAGCGGAGGGTTGGACCTCGTCGCCGGATCGTCTCCCACATCCGTCTTCGTGGTGGGCACGTCACACGGCTCCAGCCCCGAGGACGGCCGAACCCGCATCCTGCACTGGGACGGCAGCGAGTGGACCGACCTCCACTTTCCGATGTCGAACCCTCGCAACGTGAAGCAGGTGTACGGGGCAGCCGCGATCGACGAGCGGCTTCTGCTGGTGGGCGACGACGATGACCAGCGAGCCATGATCATCGAGTGGACCGGTGACAGGTGGCACCGGCACGATCCGCCCCCTGAGGCGCAGGCCCGCTGGTTCGCAGATCAACCTGCCTTCTGCCGCTTCCAGGGAGTCGTCGCCTTCGCCGCGGACGATATCTGGATCTGTGGGTGCGGCATGTGGCCAGGATTCAGCGGACCGCTGCTGTTCCACTGGGACGGAGCCGGATGGAGGACAGTGTCACCCGGCCTCCACCAGCCGAGATCGGTGTTTACCGCGATCACCGGTAGCTCCGCCGACGACCTGTACGTCACATGCCAACTTGCCTCCGACCTCGGCCCTCCCCTGGTCCTGCGCGGTGACGCCGAGTCATGGCAGGTCCTCGACGGCCTGCCGCCAGTGACCCTGCCCGACGTCGTAAGGGACGCGGCAGGGCATCTTTGGGTCCTGCAGGGCTCGCCCAACACGTCGGCACTCGCCCGATACGACGCCGACCACGAGACCTGGCTGCACCTGATGGTCCCCATGCCGCCAGGAGCCGCTGGAGTCCACTTGTCGGAACTTACTGCTGTGCCAAACAGCACCGCGCTGATCGCTGTCGGCCGCTCCGACCATCCCGGCGGACCTGACGAGCCGTACACCCCCCACGCCGTCATTCTGCAGCTGAACCAGGCCTGAGCCGAGCGAAACCATCGGGAGACGCGGCAGCCGGCGGTTCAGACCTGTAGCTCTCCGCAGCCGCCTCCGGGGATGTGCATGGCGACGTCGATGGTCGCTGTGCCGGCCCCTGGAAGAACCAGGACGCGGCGGTGGCGGGTGATCGGGGTCGAACAGCTTGGCGCGGGCACAGCGGAAGTCCGCGGCCCGGTCGTTGCCGTACCGGGGCGCCAGTCAATCGCGGAACCTTCACCAGCGACTTGCTGCATCGGATCGACTTCGAGCCGGTGGATGGAGAAATTGGCCACTAACCTTTGCCAACCTGGTTGTGGAGTCGGTCAAGGGGGCCGGTCGGTGTCTGGAGGTGGGTGAAGGTCCTGGTGGACGGGTGATTGCCCAGATCAACCGTGTCTGACCAGAAGCTTCGACATGCTGTCTTACCCGTCCGGGACGTCGGTGCCCACTCGTGGACTGATCATGCTGGCCGGCGCGTTGCGACGACGCCGGGTCGAACTGCGTAGCCGATGGCGACGGTTGGCCGCCGGGCAACTGCTAACACTCGGAGTGCCCACCGAACTGGGGTGGCGAGAGAAAGGAAGGCGTTGCGACACCTCCCCCCGGGGGTGCCGTCCCGCCGCTCCAGCTGCTGCGGTGGCGTCACACCTTGCCACGCTGTAACGCCCCACCTGTTTCCGCAGGCAGGGGCCGATCGCACAGCGCGGGCCAGGGTGGCACCGCCCGGGGCCGGCTCGGTCCTGGGCCCCTGTCGGGGTGAGCGATGGTCACGTACCGTCCGGTCAGCGCGCTTGAGCAGACAGGCGCCGACGGAACGAAAGCAGACCCGCATGGCCGCACCCCCACCCCCCGAGCCGACCCCTGAACCGCCACCCGAACCGCTGCGCATGCGGTGGAACCACGGCGAGGTACCCGTCCTGGTGAACGTCCGGCAGTGGACCGCCGCAGCACTGGGCGACCTGGGCGAGGACCACCTGCACATGGTGCTACTGCTCAGCACCGAGTTGCTGACCAACGCCTACGAACACGGCACCGGCCCCTACGGCATCCACCTGCACCACACCCGCACCCCATGCCGGGTGACGGTGGAAGTCCACGACAGCTCCCCCGACATGCCCGTCATCGGCCGGTCCCGCCTCGGCGACAACCGCGGCCGCGGCCTGATCATGGTCGACAAACTCGCCCACGACTGGGGCACCCGACCGACCACCGACGGCGGCAAGACAGTGTGGGCGGTCATCTCCTGCGACATCCCGGACTGGACCCCCTGCACCAGCAACTCTGACGTCACGCCACCGGCCACACCGCCACCGTGAACGTCACCACCCGCCCGAACACCGTGGACTCAGCGAGGCAGTAGAGACCGGACTCATCGACCCACGAGCACCACCCGACCCGCGCCACCGGCGGGATGGAGGTCACCGTGCTCACCCGGCAGCAACCACCGGATCGTGACAGTCCGCACCAGGCGATCCAGGTTGGTCGTGGTGGCGAGTTCGTCCACCGGCATCTGGTGGCACTCGAGGACTACCCGTCGAACTACGGTGTGAGCGAGAAGGACCGCGCCGCAACACGGCCAGCGCGGTCATTGCCAGGCTGGCCCTCGGCCGCTCACACCAGTGAGACCTGCCGGTACCTTTCACCCGCTGCGGGCCGCCCTGCGCCTCACCGGTGGACCTCGTAGCGGCAGATGACCGTCCAGACCGGAAGCCTTCACCGCCCGCTGCACCGGTTCGCTCGCATACACGGCCAAGAAGATGCTGCGCCCGGCGCACTTGCCTACCGCGGTGACCAGAGTGGCCAGGCCCCAACTGCCCATGAACGACACCTCGCTGAGATCGATCACGAGATCGGTCACGTCATCAGCCGCGTAGACGCCGTCCAGCCCGCTTTCGAGAATACGAACGGTGGCCATGTCCAGTTCGCCCCGCACGGCGATCCTGGCGACCCCTCCGGCGATATCCACATGTGCATCCAGCATACCAGTCACGGCGAAAGCCTAGACCTGTGCAGCAGGAGTGACCAGCACTCGAAGCTCCACGATTAGGGCAACCTGCGACCGGCTCGATCCCAAGCCCAACATTCTCGATCGGCCTGGCCCCGCAACCTGTCATGACAGCCACAACAGGCGTCGGAGGGCAACGACCGCTACACTCCGTGTAATGGTCCGGGCAGGTAATCGCGACCGGAAGCGCTGGGATGGCGATCGGGGCGTGACTCTGTTGTGGCATCACCCGGATGCAGGCTTAAGTAAATTGAGGATACGACTGCCGGTCCCGCCGCTGGCGCGCTATTTGTAGCGTCACAAAGGCCATTGTTGTCCGGTCGTCCGGGCACGGGTGGGTCCATCCTCGCTATGTCAGACAAGCAAGATGCACCAATTGCTGTGCGTTGAAGTGCGCTCGCTTACCACGGTCTGGGACGTGGCCGACGGACGACTGGTTGGACGGTCCAGTACGTGCTGTGGGCGGCGCAGGCGCGTGTCAAGTCGCCGTCGTCGATGACGCCGGTGTGGTGGGTCGTTCATGGGCTGCCACTGGTGGTCCTCCAGCCGTACCACGTGTCCCGGGCAGCCGGCGTGGTCCTCGTCGGTGAGCTCCGAGCCCGGCGTGTGGTCCGGGCCCGGCCGCAGGTCCGCGAGTTCCTTCGTTGCCGCGCGCGGGTCGGCCGTGGTCGCCACGGCCACCCGGCGCTTCACGACGGCCGGTGTGGTGCTGGTGCGCCGGGCGATCTGCCCGGCGGTCAGGCCCAGGTCCAGCAGCTGCTGGTGGGCGCTGATGACGTCGAGCTCGGTGTTGGCTTCCCGCTGGGCGTTCTCCACCAGCTGGTCCACGATCCGCTCCGCCTGGTCCTGCGGCTCGTCACCGTGCGGGGTGGGATCGACGACCACCAGGACCGTCGTGCGACCGGCCTCGGCAGCCGCCAGCGCACGCCGCTGCCTGGTGCGCACCACCAGGCGTCCTTGTGTGTCGCGGCGTACGACGATCGGCTGCTGTACGCCGGCGCGGCGGATGGACGCGACGAACTGCCGGTCCAGCGTCACGTCGGTGCGGACGTTCGGGCCGATCACGAGGTCGGCCGGGTTCACCTGGGCCAGCGACCAACCGTCCACCGCCAGGGCCAGGTCGGCCGCCGGATCGGTGGCCGGGTCGGGAATGCGGTGCGGGTCGTCCTGGGGTGGTGTCGATGGAGTGTGTCCCGGATGGGACGCGCTCAAGCCAGCGGCGAAGGACACCGCTGTGCCCGTCGCACTCTCGACAGCCGCAGGGCGTACAAGAAGTCACCTGGTTGCCGGCGGTGAGGCCAGGGCCACGGTGCGCTGTTCCCATCTGGGTCGTCGCTTGCGCGCCGCCATCTCGTGCTGGTCACAGTTGGGCAGGCGGGTGGCAAATGGTCAGCTGGAGCCGAAGCAGACGAACGAGCTGTGCTCGACGTGGGCGGTGGCGTCGGCGAGGGCGGTCGCCGGGGGGACGCCGGCGGCCAGCGACCGGTGGAACGGGACCATGACCTCCGGGATGTCGTGGTCCAGCGGCCGGGCCACGCTGGCCACCACGGTGGCCGAGCCGGTGAGCAGCAGCGCGGCCACCATCCCGACGATCTCGTCGCCCGCGCGGACCTCCGACAGGCCCAGCTGGCAGGCGGACAGCACCACCAGCCGGGGTGCCCGGTGCAGGCCGAGCAGGTCGTAGCCGACCAGCGGTCCGGTTGCCAGGTCCAGGGCGGAGAACAGTGCATTGCCGGCCTGGTGATGGCCGTGCGCGGCGAGGTGCGCGAGGGGTGCCCCGTCCAGCCGGTCCAGCACTGCAGCCGGTGTGGCCCGCACGCCGGTGAGTCGCTCGGCCGCGGGGTAGATGTCGGCGATGGCCAGGATCTCGCGGACGGCGTGCTCCAGGCCGGGGCCGGCGGCCAGCACCGGGGTGCCGTCCGTTGACCGCTGTCGGCGGCAGCCGTCTGCCCAGATTGTCGCGGACGGGGCGACCACCACCGGCCGGCTGCGCAGCGCCGGCAACTGTGACCACGGTAGGCCGAACAGCGCGCCGGTCGGCACCACCACCAGCGCGCGGTCGCCGATCAGTCGGCGCAGGGGCGACACCAGCAACTCATCGAGCCTGACCGCCTCGTGCCTGCGGGACGCGGCAATCACCGGCAGCATGGGCCGGGGCACCGTCACGGCCATGGTGTCGAGGTCGGCGCGCAACCGTCGGACGTGGTGCACCACCTCGGCGAACGACCCCAGGTCGACCAGCTGGGTGGCCGGGCCGTTGACCACGAGCGCCGCCAGCCGTTCCCCGGCGTCCAGATACAGCACCATGGCCTCATCACGGGCGGCCAGGAGCTGACGCAGCTCACCGAGGCCGATCAGCGGCCGGCTGGCCCCGGGCCCGTCGGCCAGCCAGGTCGTCTCCCGAATGGACCGCTCCAACTCGCTCCGCCGGGTCCGTAACCGGCCGAGCGGGGCACCTCGTAACTCGGCCTCGCGCTGGGCGAACCGGACCTGGCGCAGCTCGGCCAGCGCCTCACGTACATCTGTCCGCAGCGGCGGCCCCGGGACGCGGAACGCCTGGGCCCGCATCAGCTCGGCCCATTCCAGCACCTGCCGTGGCCGCCCGGTACGTAGCACCTCGGTCAGCCCGGTGGCGGCCAGTCGCGCGCCGTGCGCGGCAACCCCGGTCTGCAGGTCGAGGCTGCCCAGGGTGCTGCGATGCCGTTGCAGGCAGCGCAGTCCGCTGCGCAGTCGGCGCAGGCCGGTGCCAGGCCGCCCGGTAGCCACCGCCAGCTCGGCGCCGGCGAGGTGCCAGGCCAGCCGCAACGGCAACGGGGCGGTCGACGGCGGAGGACGTTGCCCGTGGAGGAGAGCGGCCGCCTGCTTCACCTCTCCGGCACGCAGGTGTGCCCTGGCCGCGAGCAGCCGGGCGAACCGGGCATCGTCGGGCAGGCCGACCACGGTCAACCGCTCGGCCAGCCGGGCCGCTGCGCGCGCCACCGATCGCGGCTGTGCGCCGTCCTCCAACGCGGCTCGCAGCTCGTACAGGGCGGCCAGTTCGGCCCACGTGTGGTTGCCCCGGCGCAGGAAGCGGCGGCGCGCCGAGGCTGCCGCCCGGCGCCCGCCGGCGGCGTGTCCAGCCAGTAGCCGGGCGTCGGCCAGCACCAGCTCGGCCTCGGCCATCAGGTGGCCCAGGCGCTGTTCGCGGAACGCCTCGATGGCGGGTTCGAGCTCCCTGCAGGCATCGTCGGCCAGTCCCACCGAGAGCAGCACTCGGGCTTTGTCGGCGGCGATCGCCGGCCGATACGAGGGCAGCCTTGCGCAACCCCTGGCAGCCTCGTCGAGGTAGCGCAACGCCTGCGGTACGTCGCCGGTGAAGAAGGCCAGATAGCCGAGGTTCTGCACGGCCTTCACCGCAACGCTGTGCGGCCCTCCGGCCCGGGCGACCCGCAGGCAGCGCAGCAGGTCCACCCTGCTCTGTCGCAGGCGTCCGGCGTTCATCAGCGTGTAGCCGCGGTTCAGCAGCGCCCGGCTCAGTTCCGTGAGGTCGCCGGCTGCCGCCAGCGCCTGCACCGCCCGGTCCAGGTACGGCAGCGCCTCGGCGAGTCGCCCCGCCCGGGCCAGCAGTGCCCCGTGCTGGCTGTCCACCATGGTCCGGTCGGTCAGCAGCGCGGCGGCCTCGTCGAACGCCCGCAGCCCGGCTGCCGTTCGGCCCCGTTCCACCTCGGCGAAGGCAAGGCTGAGCAGCACTCGGCCGCGGATCTGCCGGTCGGGACCGTCGGGCCGCAGCACACCGAGCGCGGCGCGCAGCAGCCGCACGCCATCGACCGGTCGGCCGGCGGCGGTGGCCGCCACTCCCGCGGTGCGTAGCCGTTCGGCCACCGCCGGCCCGCTCCGGGTCACAGCTCCAGGGGCGGGGTAATGACCGTCCTGGTCAACGGCTGGTCGTCGCCTACGGACAGCACGGCCAGCCGCAGCCGGCCGGCCGGCACCCGGTCCACGCTGAACCGGCCGGTGTCGTCGCTGGTGACCCGCCACCGCTCCGCCGGCAGGCGCAGCTCCACGGTCAGCCGTCCGCCTGGCAGCAGCCAGCCGTCCAGCCGATGTCCGCCGTCCCCCAGCGGGGTGAGGGTGACCGTGATGGTGAGGCTGGCGGACTCGAAGGTGATGGTCCTGGTCAGCTCCGTGGCGCGGGCGGCGGCCGCGGGCGCCTCGGTCAGCCCGGCGAGCTCGCTCTCGGCGTCACGCAGGTCGATGGCGAACCGCACTCGGTCGTCCAGACCGATCGGCACCGGGTCGGCCCGGTCGAGCGCCGTGCGAACGGCGGCGGCCAGTTCCTGGTCATCAACAGGTGGGGGTGCGGTCATGGCGTACTCCAGGCCGGGTCGTCGCGCAGCAGGGCGCGTAGCTTGTCCAGGCAGCGTCGCCGGGTCGGGCCGACGCTGCCGTGCGGCGCGGCCAGCGCGTCGGCGAGACGTGCGTAGTCGGGCCGGTCGACGTAGGCGACCACCAGCACCAACAGCTGGCAGCGCTCCGGCAGCCGGTGAACCGCCCGCCACAGCACGCGGTCCCGGTCGGCGACGGCGGCCGCCTCCGCCAGGTCGGTCCGGTCCGGCCGGTCCGGCAGCTCGGTCGACGGGTGGAGGGTCTCCCGCCCGCGGGCCCGCAGCACGTGTCGTGCCTGCCGTCGCGTCACGGTGATCAGCCAGGCCGGCAGCGACTGCGGGTCACGCAGCCGGGCCAGATCGTCGACGACGATCAGCCACACGGTCTGCACCACATCCTCCGCATCGGGCGTACTCAGCCCCTGCGCACGGGCCGTGCGCCAGATCAGCGGCGTGAACTCCCGCACCAGGACGTCCAGCGCTGCCCGGTCACCGGCCTGCGCCGGCCGGACCAGGCCGACCCAGCGGGGCGTCCCGTCCGCACCGCTCACGACCATGGCACCCCCGAGACAGCAGCCACCGCGGCCGTCCACCGCCGGTCGGCCCCGGCCGGCGTGATGTCGGCCAGGTCGTCGGAGGACCACAGCTCGGCGGCCACCCGGCCGGCGAACATCGCCGCCGCGAAGGACGTTCCGCTCCAGGTGCCGAAGCCGGTTGCGAACCGGTCCGGGTCGAAGCTCTCCCGGCACGGTTCGGTGTGCGTACGGTGGACCGGGTTGCGGCTGCCGTCCCGGCCCTGGGGCAGCGTGCTGACCAGCGCATACCCCGGCGCCTCGACGTTGGCGTTCGCCCCGGCGTTGCTGTAGATGGAGGGCACGCCGGTCCGGGTCGAGGCACCGACGCCGACCACCTCGTCGAACGCCGCCGGGTAGTGCGGCACCGTGCTGGCGTCGTTGCCCGCGGCCGCGACCAGGCCCACTCCCAGGGAGTCCAGTCGCGTCAGCGCGGCGTGCAGCAACGGCGCCTCGTCCTCGAAGTAGCCGCCGAACGGCATGAGCACGAGGTCCACGAAGCTGCCCGGTACACCGTGCTGCTGGGCGTACCAAACCTCCTCGGCGATCGAGGTGAGGACCGCGTCCAGGTGGTGCTCGTCGACCACGCCGTCGCTCTGCATGACCCGGTAGGACCACACCGTGGCGTCCGGCGCGAGCTGGCGGATGATCCCGGTGACGAAGGTGCCGTGGCCGCAGTGCGAGTCCAGCTCACCGCGCAGCGGGTCGACGATGTCCGCCATCAACTCCGGGTCGGGGAACGGCGGTTCCGGCTGGCAGCGCACCACGAACGGGTCCGTCGACTCGGTGTCCAGCCACGGGTGCTGACCGCAACCGCTGTCGAGCACCGCCACCACCGGCCGACGGTGTGGTGGCGCGCCGGCTCGGAGGGCCGGCACCGCCATTGGCAGCCGGACCGGGCGCCGGCCGGTGGCCTCCTCGTAGTGGC
The DNA here is from genome assembly GCA_036402215.1 of Pseudonocardiaceae bacterium. GTDB lineage: Bacteria > Actinomycetota > Actinomycetes > Mycobacteriales > Pseudonocardiaceae > DASXTS01. The sequence continues at coordinate 3,675 of DASWTI010000205.1, read as the reverse complement.
CCTCCATTCCGCCGGGGCCCCCGGTCATTCGTCTGGTGGCAACGTCCTGGCCGGGGAAGGTGGCCGCCGAGAGCAGGTGCCGCAGACCCAGCCGGTGGGCCAGCTCGGCGAAGCGGGTGCCCTGGCCGCGGTCTGTGGATCGCAGCGCCCGTAGGGCCGTCCACGCGTCGATCGGCGTGTTTGGGGGTAGGTCGGGGTGCGGCAGCAGGTCGATCGGTACCAGGTCCGCCGGCATCGCCTTGGGATCGGAGGTGAAGGTCAGCCGCAGGTCGAGCAGTACGTCACGAAGCACCTCAGCCGCGCCGCCGTCGCTCAGCATCGCCCGCGGCACCAGCAGTCGGCGCGGCTGGTAGATGGTCGGCGACGGCAGCGTGCCGTCCGGCAGCGGGACCGCCTCCGCTGGGTGCAACACCTTGGCACCGTGCCGAGCCATAACGTGATCGTCGAGGGGATGCGGCGGCCGCCGATCCCGACGGTGCCGCCGACCGGAACGGTCCGTGAGGGCTTCCATAAGTTCCTCCTGTGCGTGACTACTCGCTGCACAGGTGGGGGCGATCATGGCTCAGATACGTCACCAACCGAACTTTATCCGTAAACGTTACGATACAGAGCGCAGAATACGCCACGACCAGCATCTCATCGCCACCGCTCGTAGGCACATCCTACCAACGAAAGTTGGTAGCTCGAGGTGTCCAGGCGATCCAACTAGCGCTGACTTGATCGGAATCGGGAAGGTCGAAGCTCTCGATGATCATCAGACCCGGCTGCCAGGCGTAGTGACCGGCGCCGTGATTACGGGCGGTGTGGTGGAACCTTCCAGAGGAGGTAGGGGCGGTGGCTCAGTGGTGGCTGAGTTACCCTTGACCGATGAGCTGGCCGGTCAACCATGGTCGTGAACGTTCAGCCAGCGGACGAGGTTACGCCGGAAGAGGCCGCGAGTGCTGTCGTTGACACTTCCATGCTGCTCATGGCGGCCGTCAGCACCTTCCAGGCTTTGGCCGAGAGCTGCTCACGTCTCACTCTGTCACAGCGTCGGCGCGCAGGACGAACCAGTGCTGGCCTCGTTCCGGCCCATCCCGTCACCGTTCCGCGTCGGCTGCCGAACCACCATCAGCGGACCGTAAGGACCGTGGCTGGATGCCCACCATCAGCGCCCTCCCGAATCAGTGCCCGTGTTCTACTCCTCGATCCTGATCGTGCCCTGCGCATCCACGCTTGTGACCCGGACAACCGGAGTCATCACTGGTGGGAGCTCCCTGGGGGCCGCCTGGACCCCGGCGAATCACTTATCGACTCCGCCCGCTGCGAAGCCGCTGATGAATCCGGAATCACGCTGACCCACCTCGGTCCCAGGCTGCGGGTACGCGAATCCTGTTTCCACTACAGACCTCGTTGAGGGCGACCACGTCACCGACTGACAACGACCGGTTCCCCCGCTCGCGGTAGACGACCGCACGCGGATCCGGGGTGCCGAACTGCGGGTCGTGGCCGACGTTGAACAGCCGGTACACGTCGCTGAGCACCTGGTCGTCGGTGTCGTCGGGATTCGGGTCGTCGAACGCGGCGACCTCGACGATCGTGTCACCCCGAACACCACGGCCCGGGGTGAGGTGTTGTGGAACACCCGCACCCGCCGCGGCAACGCCCCACCAGCCTGGACCGCCGGCGGCGCGAGAGGTGGCTGCGGGGTGGGTGGCTGGGAGGAGGGTGATGGCAGGATCTGTTGCGGGGAGGGTTGCTGGCCGGTGCGGGGTGGCCGGTCATGACGGCTCCGTTCCGTGAGTGGCGTCGTGGACGACGGCCACCCAGCGGACCCGGGTGCGGGGTCGCCAGGGTCGGCGCAGCCGACCGCGCAGCGGCACGCCCCGGCGATCCGTCACCCGAGTCCGCTCGGCTGCGCGCCGTCGACACACGACACGAACCCCGGGCCGGAACCCCGGTCGGGTGGACGGTCGCCGCGCTCGGCTGGTGCCCTACGGCGGCGGCACGCGGCTCAGCTGGTACCCGGTGTAAGCGGAACTCGCCAGGTAGTCGGCCAGGATGGCGTCGATCTGGGTCACGCATCCGGTGTCGCCGCACCAGAAGACGGCGAACGTGAAATGGCCGGCGTAGGTCCAGTAGTCCAGACCACGACGCCTGTCCGGGGCCGCGGCGCGCCACCCGGTCGCCACGGTGGCCAGCCCGTGAGGACCGGACTTGACGATGGCGAACCGGTCGATGACCTCTGCCACGCCGGCGATGGCGGCGGCCCGGCTGAGGCCCGGCTCGGCGCCGACCACGGCGTCCACCAGCTTGCTGCCGGGCCGGCCGACGAGCGCGACATAGTGCCAGTGGCGGCCGGCGGTGCCCTGGCTCTCGGCGAGACGGGCACGGGCGATGCGAGTGGCGCGTGCGAACATACGTTCGAATGTCGTTGCCGTGTTTGCGCTGCCCAAGGGGTTAGCGTCCAGATGTGACCGAGGCCCTGGGAGACCTCGCGCACCGTGTCTGCGCGAGCTGCGGGGAGCGACCCGTCGGTCTCGGCGGCATCCTCTGCACCGAGTGCAAGCAGCGAATCGACACAGTCGGCGCCGACGAACGGGACAAATCGAGTTCCTAGCCGGTCGTACGTCCTAACGGCTCGGTCTGCGCGGTGCCGGGGCTGCTGGCGTTGCCGGGCGGGGTGGCGGGCCGCTCGGCTGCACCAGGACGCCGGTCTGGCCGGTGGGCGGCTGCTGGCAGCCAACTGCGGCACGAAACTTCCGGCAGCCGTCCACGCCGGCGATCACGAGTCGGGCAGTGTGTGTCGTCATCGTCGGCGACCTTCTTGTCGCGCCCTGCGCGGGTGTATGGTCAGCGCTGTGCCGATGGCCTGGCGTACCCCGAACGCGGCAGGATCTCGGCACCCGGCGCCAGGAAAGACCAGGGTGCGCTCGTAGGGGGCGTGCCGTCCACGTGCGGCACCTCCACTACATGCCTCTCCCTGCGTGGCCGATCCGGGTGAACGCTCTGCATGACGATCCAGTCACCGACCTTCGCCCGCATGGTCCACCTCCTTCCTGACCGCTGGAAACGCGCAGGCACTCACGTCGCCCACCCGCCGGCGGAACTTGCGCCGCGACGGCGCCTGCGCCGGTCACCGTGACCACTCCGGCATCGGCTTCGTCGGCCGGGACCGGGGGTCCGGCCGGACCCGGCCGCGCAGCACGTCGGCCTCGGTCACGATGCCGACCAGCGCGCCGTCGTCGTCCACCACCGGCAGCGCGGTGAAGCCCCGCGCGGCCAGCAGCGCCGCGGCGTCACGTGCCGGCCAGTCCGGCCGGCACGTCACCACGGGCGTACTCATCAGATCCTTCGCACGCACGACGGTGCTCAGCGCAGCCAGGGGGCGCGGCGGACCAGCGGGGTGCCGGCCCACCAGCGGCCGAGCCCGAACCGGTCACCGGCGTACGTCGCGGCCAGCAGCACCAGCACCAGTGCCTGGATGAGGTGCTCGTCCAGGAACGGGTTGGTCGCGGGCGGCAGTGCCACCGTCCACATCAGCACCAGCAGCAACGCCCCGGCGCCCGCGGCGATCCGCATACCGACACCCAGCAACAGCGCCACGCCGATACCGAGCAGGCCGGCCATGAACAGCCAGTCCGCCCAGCCGTCACCGGCGATCCCCTTGTAGAACGACTCGAACGGGCCGCTCGC
>DASWTI010000204.1:0-8250 GCA_036402215.1 Pseudonocardiaceae bacterium | reverse complement strand
CGGGACCGCAGCTCGCGCAGCAACGAGCGCCCGCTGGCCACCGCGCCCAGGCAGCCGCGCGAGCCGCACGTGCAGCGCTCCTCGCGGCCGGCCAGCCGCACGTGGCCGATCTCCCCGGCGCCGCCGCTCGCGCCGCGGTGTAGCGAGCCGTTGACGATGAGGCCGGCGCCGATGCCGGTGGACACCTTCACCACGAGCAGCGACTCCCCGCCCTGACCGGCGGCCACGTGCTCGCCGAAGGCCATGGCGTTGGCGTCGTTCTCCACCAGCACCGGCACGCCGAACGCGGCGCCGAGCGCGGCGGCCAGGTCCACGTGGTCCCAGCCGCGCATCATGGTCTGCTCGTCCAGGTGCGCGCGGTCCGGCGCCACCGGGCCGGGGAAGCCGACGCCCACGCCGAGCAGCGGCAGGGCCGGGTCCAGCACCTGGCGCGCGGCCTCGATCACCTGCGGCAGCACCACGGCCGGGCCGTCCAGCGTGTCCAGCCGGTGGCGTTGCGCGGTGCGCAGCGTCAGGTCCAGGTCGGCGAGCGCGAACGTGCCGTGCGTGGCGCCTAGGTCGATCACCAGCAGCCCGCGGTGCGCGCCGTGGAAGGCGAGCGCGGTGGCCGGCCGCCCGCCGGTGCCCCGCCGCACCTCGGCGTCGCGGACCAGACCGTTGCGGCGCAACACGTCCACCCGCTCCACGAGGGTGGAGCGTGCCATCCCCGTGCGTTCCAGCAACTCCGCCCGGGTGAGCGGTCCCTCGTGGCGCAATATCGCCAGAACCGCCCCCGTGGACGTCAGAGACCCAGCCATCCCCTTGCCTCCGCTCGCGCCCCGGGGCCATTATGTCCGACACTCGGACAAAACGGGTGATCACCGCCGGAGGAGCTGACAGCCATGAGCGCGGACCACATCCCAGGCATCTCACGACGGCAGGCGTTGCGACTCGGACTCGCCCTTGGCGTGGCCGGACCGCTGGCCGCGGCGTGCGGCGGCGGCGGGTTCTCCACGTCGGGTGGCGGGGGCGGCGACGGGCAGCTGACCTTCATGTCCACCCAGTTCACCCCCGTCGAGGAGAAGGAACGCTTCCGGAAGATCCTCGCCGATGCCTTCCCCGGCCCCGTCAACTACGTGACCAACGAGCCGGGACCGTTCGCCACCCAGGTGCGCTCGCAGGTGAGCGCGGGCCGGGTGGAGATCAACCTGCTGGGCGGCATCCACGGCGACCTGGCGCCGCTCGCCGACGGTCAGCTGGAGGACCTCACCGACCTGGTGGGCGAGCTGTCCGGCAAGGGGTACGCCGAGGACTTCCTGCAGCTGGCCAGGGCCGGCACCGACCGCACCTGGTACGTCCCGTGGGCGCAGGCCACGTACGTGCTGGCCGCCAAGAAGTCCACCCTGGAGTACCTGCCGTCCGGCGCCGACGTCAACGACCTGACGTACGACCAGTTCCTGTCCTGGGCGCAGGCGGCGGCGCAGGCCAGCGGCGCGCCCCAGCTCGGCCTGCCGGCCGGGCCGAAGGGCCTGCTGCACCGGTTCCTGCAGGGCTACCTGTACCCCTCGTTCACCGGCCGCCAGGTCACCGCGTTCCGCTCCGACGAGGCCGTCACCATGTGGGAGTACCTCAAGGAGCTGTGGGCGGTCACCGCGCCGTCCAGCACCAACGTCGACTTCATGCAGGAGCCGCTCGCCGCGGGCCAGGTCACCATGGCCTGGGACCACGTGGCACGCCTGGTGAACGCGCCGGGTGACGCCCCCGACGAGTGGATCATGGTGCCGGCGCCCAAGGGCCCCGAGGGCCGCGGCTACATGGCGGTGCTGCTGGGGCTGGCGATCCCGAAGGGCGCGCCGGACCAGGACCGCACCAAGGAGCTCATCAAGGCGCTGTCCGACGCCAGGACGCAGGCCGAGGTGCTGCGGCAGAACGCCTTCTTCCCGACCGTGGAGGGTGACGTGCCGTCCGACCTGCCGCCGGCCATCCAGCTGGAGGCCGACGCGGTGGCCGCGCAGGCCGGCTCCGCGGACGCCCTGGTGGCGCTGCCGCCGGTGGGCCTCGGCACCCGCGACGGCGAGATGAGCAAGATCTTCAAGGACTCGTTCACCGCGATCGTGCTGCAGAACCAGGACATCCGCGCCACCCTGGACGCCCAGGGCGCCATCATGCAGACGCTGCTGGACGACGCGAAGGTGCCCTGCTGGGCGCCGGACGAGGTGAAGGCCGGCGAGACCTGCAAGGTGGGGTGATGACCGCCGCGCGGGTCGAGCGGCGGCGGCTGCCGTTACCTTTCCTGCTCCTGCTGCCGTCCGCGGTGTTCATGCTGCTGCTCTTCGGCTGGCCGCTGTTCATGGGCCTGCTGGAGGCGTTCCGCGGGCCAGACGGGTTCACCACCGCGCACTGGGAGCGCATGGCCGGCGAGCCGCGCTTCTGGGAGGCGGTGCGCAACACGCTGCTGCTCACCGCGGTGGTGATCCCGATCCAGTTCGTGCTGGCGCTGACCATGGCGATGCTGCTGCAGGCCAAGCCGCGTGGCGCCGGCTTCTACTTCTACGTCTGGGCCGTGCCGCTGGCGATCAGTGACCTGGCGGCCGGCCTGGTCTGGCTCGCGATCTTCACCGACCTCGGCTACCTGAACTCCACGCTGGTGAACCTCGGGTTCGTCGAGCAGGGCATCGCCTGGCTCAACTACCAGAACCCACTGAGCCTGTTCATGACCGTGGTGGTGGCCGAGGTCTGGCGGGCCACGTCGCTGGTGCTGATCATCGTGGTGGCCGGCATGCAGGCCATCCCGAAGGACTACGACGAGGCCGCGCAGGTGTTCGGCGCCTCGTTCTGGAAGCGGCTGTGGCACGTGACGCTGCCGCTGCTGCGGCCGAGCCTGCAGGTGGCGCTCATCCTGCGCACCATCCTGGCGTTCGAGGCGTTCGCCGTGGCGCAGGCGCTGACCGGGCGGAACTTCCCGCTGCTGGTCGGCGAGACGTACGAGTGGTCGGTCGGGCTGCAGAACCCGGCGGTGGCGAGCGCCGTTGCCCTCGTGGTGCTCGGCATGTCGATGGTGGTGGCCGTGATCTACCTGCGGGCGCTGCGCCAGCCGGACTCCGTGCGGGACGCCCGGTGAGCGCGCCGGCGGTGACACCGTCCACAGTGGACACCTCGGTGGCGCTGCCACCGGTCGACCGGGCGCCGCTGCGCCGGCTGCGGCGGCGGCGCGTGCTGCTGCAGGCGGCGTGCGTGCTGGTGACGCTGTTCATGGGCCTGCCGGTGTATCTCATCGCGCTCGCCGCGTTCTCCTCGCGGGCCACGCTCAACGAGTTCCCGAAGTCGTTGCTGCCCACGGGTTTCTCAGTGGACACGCTCAGCTCGTTCCTGTCCTCGTCGGGCGTGGTGGCGGCGTTCCTGAACTCCGTCGTGGTGGGCCTGGCGACGCTCGTGCTGGCACTGCTGATCGGCGCCCCGGCGGGCTACGCGGTGGCCCGCTTCGCGTTCCGCGGCCGGGACACCTACCAGCTCATGCTGCTCATCACCCGGGCGCTGCCGATCGTGGTGCTCTCGGTGCCGCTCGCCCAGCTCTTCCTGACCGCCGGGCTGTACGACAGCATCCTCGCGGTCACCCTGGTGCACTCGGCCCTCGCGCTGCCCACCACGGTGCTGATCACGGCCAGCGTGTTCGTCTCGGTGCCCAGGGACCTGGAGGAGGCCGCGCAGGTCTTCGGCTGCACGCGCGCCCAGGCGTTCCGCCGGATCGTGGCCCCGATGGCACTGCCCGGCATCGCCGCCGCGTCCATCTTCACGTTCGTGCTGTCCTGGAACGAGGTGCTGGCCGCCGCGATCCTCACGCTGAACAACCGGACGCTGCCGGCGCAGGTGCTCACCTCGCTCGCCGACTCCCCGATCGCCTACCGGTTCGCCGGTGGCTTCGCGCTGGTGCTGCCGGCGCTGCTGTTCATCCTCCTGATGCGCCGTTACCTGCTGAACATGTGGGGCAGCACCCTTCGCTGAGAGGTTCCGATGGCCGAAGTACGCATGCGCGACCTGGTGAAGTCCTACCCCGGTGGGTCCGGCCGGGCCACCGACGAGGTGTCGCTGGACGTCGAGGACGGCGAGTTCGTGGTGCTGCTCGGCCCCTCGGGCTGCGGCAAGACCACGCTGCTGCGCATGGTCGCCGGCCTGGAGCTGCCGGACTCCGGCCAGGTGGTGATCGGCTCCCGGGACGTCACGTACCTGCCGCCGAAGGACCGCAACCTGTCCATGGTGTTCCAGTCGTACGCGGTGTTCCCGCACAAGAAGGTGCGGGCCAACATCGGGTTCGGGCTGCGGATGCGCGGCAAGGACAAGGCCGCCGTCGACCACAAGGTGGCCTGGGCCGCGGAGCTGTTGCAGCTCACGCCGTTCCTGGACCGCTACCCGTCGCAGCTGTCCGGCGGGCAGCGGCAGCGGGTCGCGGTGGCCAGGGCGATCGTGATGGACGCCGACGTGCTGCTGATGGACGAGCCGCTGTCGAACCTGGACGCGCTGCTGCGGCTGTCCTTCCGGGCCGAGCTCAAGCGGCTGGTCGGCGAGCTGGGCACCACCACGCTGTACGTGACGCACGACCAGGTGGAGGCGCTCTCGCTGGGCGACCGGGTGGCCGTCATGCGCGACGGCCGCATCGAGCAGTGCGACGAGCCGATCGCCGTCTACGACGCCCCGGCCTCGGAGTTCGTCGGCGGCTTCCTGGGCAGCCCGCCGATGAACTTCCTGGCCGGGACGCTGGTCGAGGGCGACGGCGACGGTGGCGGCGTGGCCCTGGACCTCGGGGCGGCGCGGGTGCCGGCGCCGGCGGAGCTGGCCGGGATGCGCGGCCAGGCCGTCGTGCTGGGCGTGCGCGCCGAGACCATCGGCGTGTCCCGCAGCGCCCGGCCCGGCGCGGCGCGCTGCGTCGTCGAGGTGTTCGAGCCGCTCGGGTCGGCCGTGTTGATCACCGCGGAGCTCGCCGGGCAGCGGCTGAAGGTGCAGGCGGCCAACACCTTCCGCGCCGAGCCGGGCGACGAGCTGTGGCTCGACCTGGCGCCCGAGCACCTGCGCTGGTACGACACCTCCAGCGGCGCGGCGCTGGCCACCGGCACCTCCGCGGTCCCGGCGTGAGCGCCCCCACCCGGCGGCGGCTGTCCACCGCCGCCCTGGCCGCGCGCGCCGCGTACGTGTTGCGCGGCAACGACCTCGGCACCATGACGACGGCCGCGCCGCGGCTGTACCCGCACATGTGGAGCTGGGACGCGGCGTTCGTGGCGATCGGGCTGGCCACGGTGAACCTGGACCGCGCGGTGCTGGAGCTGGACACGCTGCTCGCCGCGCAGTGGTCCACGGGCATGCTGCCGCACATCGTGTTCGCCCCCGGCGACACCGACTACTTCCCCGGGCCGGACCGCTGGGGCTGCCTGGAATCCGGGGCGCCCGCGCCGGCCGCGCCCCGCACGTCGGGCATCTGCCAGCCGCCGGTGCACGCCATCGCGCTGCAACGCATCGTGGCGGCCGGGCGGCGCGGCGAGCGCACCGACCGGCGGGTGGCCGAGGAGTTCCTGGCGCGCGCCTGGGGGCCGATGGTGGCCTGGCACCGCTGGATCGTGACCAGCCGCGACCCGTCCGGCAGCGGGCTGGTGACCGTGTACCACGGGTGGGAGTCCGGCATGGACAACTCGCCGCGCTGGGACGGGCCGTACTCGCGGGTGGAGGTCGGACCCGACCTGCCGCCGTACCAGCGGCGCGACACCGCCGTCGTCGGCGACGCCTCGCAGCGGCCGTCGGACCTGGAGTACGACCGCTACCTCTGGCTCGTCGAGCAGATGCGCCGCGCCGGCTACTCGGACGAGGCGCTGCGCACCGCCTGCTCGTTCGCGGTGCGCGACGTGTTCGTGTCCGCCGTGCTCGCGGTGGCGTCCGACGTGCTCGCCGACGTGGGCACGGAGGCCGGCGCGCCCCGCTCGGACATCGAGGACCTGCGCGCCTGGGCCGCGCGGTTCCGGGCCGGCGTGGCGTCCACCCTGGACCCGGTGACCGGGCTGGCGCGCGACTACGACCTGCGCGCCGGCACCTGGCTCGCCACGCCGACCGTGGCCGGCTTCGCGCCGCTGCTGTGCGGCGGGCTCGCCGACGGCGACGAGCAGGCCATGCTGGACACCCTGGACTCGCCGTCCTGGAGCGGGCACCCCGACCTCTTCACCACCGTGCCGCCGTCCACGTCGCCGGTGGCGCCCTCGTTCCGGCCGCGGGAGTACTGGCGCGGCCCCCAGTGGCCGGTGGTCGCCTGGCTGCTCGGCTGGGCCTTCGAGCGCCGCGGCTGGACGGCCCGCGCCGAGACCCTGCGCGAGGAGGGCATGCGCCTGGCCGGCGACGGCCACTTCGCCGAGTACTACGAACCCGTCACCGGTGAGCCGCTCGGCAGCATGCGCCAGTCCTGGACGGCCGCCACCGTCCTCGACTGGCTCTGCTGACCGGGCCGCCAGGCCCCTGCGGCGGAACGTGACTGGTGAGTAACGGGCCGAGGCGGTGGGCTGTCACGGCGGGTAGCGTCGGGGGTATGGCTGCGGTCGAGCGGGAGTGGGACGACGTCCCCCAGGTGGTGGACTGGGCGCTGGCCGCGTCGGTCGCACGCAAGCTGGTGGGGCGGGGGCCGGACGTGCCGCGGCACGAGGCGGTGACGGCCGTGCGGCGATTGCGGGCGCTGGCGGTGACCGCCGAGGGGCACGTGCGGGACGTGACGAACCTGGGGCACGGGCTGCCGATCCGGCCCGGTGAGGTGGTGGACCGCGCCGGTTGGGTGCAGGCCGCCACCGAGGGGCTGGCGGTGCTCACGTCGACCGGGCTGGGGCCGGACCAGGCACCGGGCCGGCTGGCGACCGGGGCCGCGGGGTTGCAGGCCGGCATCGCGCTCGGCTACCTGGGCTCGCGGGTCCTCGGGCAGTACGACCCGTTCGGCGGGAGCGGGGTGCCGGGCGTCGCCGGGCCGGGGCGGCTGCTGCTGGTGGCGCCCAACGTGGTCGCCGTGCAGGGCGCGCTCGACGTGCCCGCCGAGGACTTCCGGCTCTGGGTGTGCCTGCACGAGTCCACGCATCGGCTGCAGTTCACCGCGGTGCCCTGGCTGCGCGACCACTTCGCCGGGCTCGTCGGCACTTTCCTGTCCACCATGGACACCTCGGCGAACAGCCTCGTCGAGCGGCTGCCGGAGGCGCTGCGGGCGGCCCGCCGTGGCGAGGCGCAGGACTCCGTCGGCCTGGTGGCGCAGTTGCAGGCGCCGCAGCAGCGCGAGGCGATGAACCGGCTGCTGGCCCTGGCCACCCTGCTGGAGGGCCACGCCGACCACGTGATGGACGCGGTCGGCCCGCTCGTGGTGCCGTCGGTGGCCACCATCCGCAGCCGCTTCACGGCGCGGCGGCGCGGCGGCGGCGTGCTGGACCGGCTGCTGCGCGCGTTGCTCGGGGTGGACGCCAAGATCCGGCAGTACGCGCAGGGCGCGGCCTTCACCCGGCACGTGGTGGACGCGGCCGGCATGGACGGCTTCAACGTGGTCTGGTCGTCGCCGCAGACGCTGCCGTCGCGCGCGGAGATCGACGACCCCGACGCCTGGTTGCGCCGGGTCGGGCCGTGACCGCCGCGGTCGTACGGCGAGCCGTGCGCCGCTTCCTGGAGCGTCACCAGGTCACGCGGGTGGCGGTCGCCTGCTCGGGCGGCGCGGACTCGCTGGCGCTCGCCGAGGCGGCGGTCCGGCACGGCGCCGAGGTGCACGGGCTGGTGGTCGACCACGGCCTGCAGGCCGGCTCGGCGTCCGTCGCGGCCCGCGCCGCCGAGCAGCTCACCGCGCTCGGCTGCGCCAAGGCCGCCGTGCTCACCGTCCCGGTGGACGCCACGGCGAACATCGAGGCGGCGGCCCGTGAGGCCCGCTACCGGGCGCTGGACGCGGCCCGGCCGGACGCCGCGGCGCTCGTGCTGCTCGGCCACACCCTGGACGACCAGGCGGAGACCGTGCTGCTCGGCCTCGGCCGCGGCTCGGGCGCCCGCTCGCTCGCCGGGATGCGTGAGCTGGACCCGCCGTGGGGCCGGCCGCTGCTCGGCGTGCGCCGGGCGGACACCGTGGCGGCGTGCGCGGAGCTCGGCCTGCGTCCGTGGCAGGACCCGCACAACGCCGACCCGCGATTCCGGCGGGTGCGGCTGCGCGCCGAGGTGCTGCCGCTGCTGGAGGACGTGCTGGCCGGGGGCGTGGCGCCGGCCCTGGCCCGGACCGCGGCGCAGCTG
>DASWTI010000203.1:0-1691 GCA_036402215.1 Pseudonocardiaceae bacterium | reverse complement strand
CACGCCGCCGGACGGCCCGGAGCCGCTGGCCGGGTGGATCGGTGACAACCTCGACCCGGCGACCGTGCTGGTCGTGGACGAACTGACCCGCGCGCAGCTCGTGCGTGACGGCGTGGACCAGGGGCGGCTGCGCCCCGCCGGGGGTGAGCGGCCGCCGGAGGCCCTGGTCGTCACCACCACTCGCCCCACCCGCGGCCACCCGCCCGCGCCGCCGCCCGGCACCTCGGTGCCGCTGGCCACCGTGGACCGGGGCCCCGGCGACGCCCGCGCCGAGGTCCGCCGGCCGGTCACCGACCTGGCCGCCACCGACACGGCCCGCACCCTCGACCGCGACGACCGGCGCCGGGTGGGCGGGCTGCTCGCCGGTAACCCGTCCCTGACGCTGAGCGACGCCGCCCGCGCCGCCCTGGAGAGCGGCGCCGTGGACTCCCGGCTGATCACCGTGCTGGCCGGGTTCTCCTCGGCCCACCGGCTCGGCATCTCGGAGTTCGTCACCGTCCCCGCCGAGCCCTCCGACGCCCCGCTGCGCGGCGTGCTCATCACCGCCGTCGACGGCCGTCCGGTCACCGAACCGGGCGCCGCCGACCTGGCGCGCCAGTGGCTGGGCGCGCAGCTTCCCCCGTACCGCCCGCTCTCGGTGCGGCGCGCCGGCTCCGCACTGCTCGTCCGGTACTCCCTCCCCGGTCCACTCGGCCTCCTCGGCCGCTGAGCCCATCCCGTCGCGCACCGGAGGTGCCCATGATCCACCGCCGTCCCGCGTTCCTGGCGTTGCCGCTGCTCGCCCTGCTGGCCGTCGCCCCGGCGGCCCCCGCCGCCCTCGCCGCGCCGGTCGCGCCCGCCGCCCTCGCGGCGCCGCACGTGCTCGCCGCCCCCGGGGCCCTCGCCACGGCGCCCGCGGCCCAGGGCTCGGGCTACCTGCGGCTCGCCCACCTCTCGCCGGACACGCCGCCGGTGGACGTGTACGTGGCCTCGGTGGCCACGCCGAGCCGGAGCTTCACCGTGAAGGGCGTGGGGTACGGCGCGCTCTCGGCGTACCAGCCGGTGCAGCCGGACACCTACACCGTGGCCATGCGGGCGGCCGGCGCCCCCGCGGACAGCCCACCGGTGCTGTCCACCACGCTCACCGTGCGCGCCGGCGCCGCGTACACCGTGGCCGGCCTCGGCAAGTACGCCGAGCTCGCGCTGCGCGTGCTGGACGACGACCTGACCATGCCGTCCGCCGGGCAGTCCCGGGTGCGTGTCGTGCAGGCCACGACCACCGCGCCGCGCATCGACGTGTCGGTGAAGGACGGCGCCCCGGTGGCGACCGGCGTCACGTTCGCGCAGGCCACCACCTACAACACGGTGCCGGCCGGCACCTGGACGCTGCTCGCCGGTCCGCCCGGCCAGCAGCCGGTCGAGCTGCCGGTGACCCTCGCCGCGACCGGTGTCTACACCGTGCTCCTGGTGGACAAGGGCGGCCGGCTCACCACCGAGCTGCACACCGACGCGCTCGGCACCGGGCCCGTGGTACCGACCGGCGGCGTGGAGACCGGGCTCGGCGGTGCCGCGCCTCCTGCCCCGTCCGGTCCGCTGCCGTGGCTGCTCGGAGCCGGTCTGGCGCTGGTCGCGGCCGCCTGGGCCGGGTTCCGCGTGCTCGTGGCGCGGCGTCCGGCGACCGGCCGGCACGTGCTGGGGCGCCCGGCGACCGG
>DASWTI010000202.1:0-3342 GCA_036402215.1 Pseudonocardiaceae bacterium | reverse complement strand
CCGCAGGGCCGGGCGGTGGCCGCGGAACCCCTGGTGGCGCTGGAGCACCTCGGCGGCGGCGACGCGGAGCCGCTCCCCGGCGGCCTGCGCGGCGTGCGGGTGCTGGACCTGACGCGGGTGATCGCCGGGCCGACTGCCGGGCGGGTACTGGCCGGCTGGGGCGCCGAGGTGCTGCGGGTGGACCCGCCGGGCTTCGACGAGGTGCCGGCGTTGGTCCTGGAGACCACCACCGGCAAGCGCGCCACCGCCCTGGACCTTCGGGCGAACGGCGACCGGGCGCGGTTCGAGGAGCTGGTGCGGGGCGCCAGCGTGATGCTGACGGGCTACCGGCCGGGGGCGCTGACCGGCCTGGGGTACCCGCCGGAGCGGTTGACGGCGCTGCGGCCGGGCCTGGTGATCGGCACGCTGTCCGCCTACGGGGAGACCGGGCCGTGGGCCGGGCGGCGCGGCTTCGACAGCCTGGTGCAGCTCACCAGCGGATTGGCCGACGAGGCCCGGCGCGCGGCGGGCGTGGCCGGGCCGGTGGCGCTGCCCGCGCAGGCGCTCGACCACCTGACCGGCTGGCTGCTCGCCGCCGGGGTGGCGGTGGCACTGCGGCGGCGAGCGACGGCCGGCGGCGGGCACCTGGTGCGCACGGTGCTCGCCCGGACCGCGCGCTGGCTCGACGACCTGGGGCGGGTGCCGGACGGCCTGCGGCTCCCCGAGCCGGACGCCGTGCCGCCGATGGTGGAGTTCGACGGACCGCTCGGCCGCACCCGGCACGTGGCGCAGCCCGGCGCGATCGGCGACGAGCGTCCACTGTGGACGACGCCGCCGGTGCCGTTGGGCGGCCACGAGCCGGCGTGGGCGACCCGGTGGCGGTAGCGGCGCCCGTCGCCGCCCGGCGACACCCCTGGCGGCGTCAGCGCACCACCGTGTCCAGGATGCGGGCCCAGCGGGCGATCACCACGCGGCGGCGCGCGGTGTCGTCGGTGAGCAGGTTCGCCAGGCCCATGCCGCGCACCATGTCGAGCGTGCCCTGCACGGCCTCGCGCACCGCGGGCACCGAGTCATCCACGCCGAGCACACCGACGGTGAGCCGGTGCGCCTCCCGGCCGAGCCGCTTCTCCAGCGGCCGCACCGCCTCCCGCAGCTGCGGGTCGGTGCGGGCCGCCACCCAGAGCTCCAGCGCGGCCACGAACAGCGGCCCGGAGAAGAAGTCCCCGAGGAGCTGCAGCACCGCCTCGGTGCGGTCGGTGCCGGTGGGCAGGGCCCGCGCCGACTCCAGCATGTCGTCCACCAGGACCTGGCCGACGTGTGCCACGGCGGCCACGACGAGCTCGGCGCGCGTCGGGTAGTGGTGCAGCTGGGCGCCGCGGGAGACGCCGGCGCGCTCGGCGACCACGGTGGTCGTGGTGCCGGACCAGCCGTGCTCGACCAGGCAGGCCACCGCGGCCTCCATGAGCCGCTGCCGCGTGACCCGGCTCCGCTGCTGCTCCTTGCGCGGCCCGCCGCGCTCCTGCTCCTTGCGCGGCCCGTCGATGTCCGTCTCCCCGCGTGGCCCGCCGCGCTCGGGCTTCCCGCGCCGTGCGTCAACGGTGTCCGCCATCGTGATCAGTATGACTTGGGCAGCCCGAGGGTGTGCATCGCCACGAAGTTGAGCACCATCTCCCGGCTCACCGGCGCCACCCGGCCGATGCGCACCGACGCGGCCAGGCCGGCCAGCCCGTACTCGCTGGTGAACGCCGCCCCGCCGTGCGTCTGGATGGCCCGGTCCACGGTCTCGCAGGCGACCTCCGCGGCCGCGTACTTGGCCATGTTGGCGGCCTCCCCCGCGCCCGCGTCGTCGCCGCTGTCGTACACCGCGGCGGCCTTCTGGATCATCAGCCGCACCATCTCGATCTGGATGGCGGAGTCGGCGAGCGGGTGCGCGATGGCCTGGTGCGCGCCGATCGGGGCGTCGAACACGGTGCGCGCCTTGGCGTACTCGACGGCCCGGGCGAGCGCGTAGCGAGCCACGCCGATGGAGAACGCCGCGCCCATCACGCGCTCCGGGTTGAGGCCGGCGAAGAGCTGGGCGATCGCGGCGTCCACGTCGCCGACGACCGCGTCGGCCGGCAGCCGCACGTCGTCCAGGAACAGCCCGAACTGCTTCTCCGGGGTCAGCACGTCCATCGGGATGTGCCGGTACTCGAAGCCCGGCGCGTCGGTGGGCACCACGAACAGCGCGGGCCGGAGCCGGCCGGTGCGGGCGTCCTCGGTGCGGCCGACGACGAGCACCGCGTCGGCCTCGTCCACGCCGGAGATGTAGACCTTGCGGCCGGTGAGGACCCAGTCGTCGCCGTCGCGCCGCGCGGTGGTGGTGATCCGGTGGGCGTTGGAACCGGCGTCCGGCTCGGTGATGGCGAACGCCATGATCGCGGAGCCGTCGGCGATGCCGGGCAGCCAGCGCTCCCGCTGCGCGGTGCTGCCGAAGCGGCTGATCACCGTGCCGCAGATGGCCGGGGAGACCACCATGAGCAGCAGCGGCGAGCCGCCGGCGGCCAGCTCCTCGCACACCGCGGCGAGGTCACCCAGGCCGCCGCCCCCGCCGCCGTACTCCTCGGGCAGGTTCACCCCGAGGTAGCCGAGCTTGCCGGCCTCGGCCCACAGCTCCGTGGTCCTCTCCCCGGCGCGGGCCTTGCGGATGTAGTACTCGCGGCCGTACTTGCCGGCCAGGTCGCGCGCCGCGGCGCGCAGCGCCAGCCGCTCCGGGGACTCCTGGTAGTTCATCCCGCCTCCTCCGTCACCACGGCCAGCACGCTGCCGGCGTCGACCTGCTCGCCCACCGCGGCCGCCAGCGACCGCACCACGCCGCCGGCCGGCGCGGTCACCGGGTGCCGCATCTTCATGGCCTCCAGCACGAGCACCACCTGCCCGGCCCGCACCACGGCGCCCTCGGCGACGCACACCTCGACCACGGAGCCGGGCATCGGCGCGAGCAGCGAGCCGGCCGCGACCTCCGAGCCGGGCTCCGGGAAACGCGGCAGCGGGCGCAGCGTCACCGGCCCGAGCGTCGAGTCGACGCACACCAGGCCGGGGTGGGCGGCGACCGCGAACCGGTGGTGCACCTCGGCGACGTCCAGCACCACGGCGTCCGGGGCGGCGGACACCAGGGCCACGCCGGGGTGATCCTCGGCGGTGAGGCCGTCGCGGCCGAGGGCGTAGGCGACCGCCACGCCGTCGTAGGCCTTGCGCTGCGGCTGCGAGGGCACGTTGCGCCAGCCGGACGGCAGCCGGCCCTGCACCCGGGCGGCGGCCCGGTTCGCGGCGGCGTCGGCGAGTGCCGCGGCCAGCGCGGCCAGTCGCACGGTGTCCTCCGTG
>DASWTI010000201.1:0-16958 GCA_036402215.1 Pseudonocardiaceae bacterium | reverse complement strand
CGGCCGGCCGCGTCGGCGTCCGCGGTGCCCACCGCGCCGGTGACCCCGGGCACCCGCACCGCGGCGCCGGACATCAGCAGCGTGTCCTGGCGGTACATCGTGGGCCGCGGCGTCGCCCGGCCCGGCGCCAGCACCGCCGTGCTCGGGTGCAGCACCCTGGCCCGGTGGCGCAGCAGCACCCGCTCCGACACCGTCGGGTAGTGGCTCCTGGCCTCGTCCTGCGCGTCCGTCATGTGGCCTCGTTCCGGGGTCCGCCGACCGGCACCGCCGCCGTCATCCCGAACGGGCCGTGGCCGCGGCCGCTGGATACACCTCCGCCAGTTCTCACTCTTTCGGGTGACGAACACGGCCCGGATCACGCAGCGTGCGGCGGACCGCGCGCCGGGCGAACCGCCGCCGCACCGCGCGGTGCAGCGGGTCGATGACGATGCCGTCGCGCTCGCGCATCCGGCGCCGCAGCTCCCGCCGCCGGCGTACCACGCCGAGCAGCCCGATCACCCACAGCGGGTACTGCACGGCGAACGCCAGCCGGAAGTCCCCCGTCGTGTAGTCGACGCCGTCGGACACCACGTCGAGCACCGCGCCGACGGCCAGGATGGTGAGCAGGCCGGACACGAAGCCGCCCACGTTGACGATGCCGTTGGCGCTGCCGAGCCGGCCGGCGGGATTCGTGGTCCGGGCGTAGTCGAAGCCGATGAGCGAGCCGGGGCCGTTGCCGCCGAGCACCACCACCAGCGTCACGAGCAGCCAGAACGGCGCCGTGCCCGGCCAGAGCAGCACCGCCGTCCAGGCCGCGGCCGAGCTGCCGGCGATGGCGAACACCAGCGCCGAGCGGCGCAGCGGCCACTGCCCGGTGAGCCCGCCGAGCACCGGGCCGACGGCCACCGACACCAGCACCACCACGGACAGCAGCACACCCGCGGTCCCCGGCGCGAGACCCTGCCCGGACACCAGGAACGGGTAACCCCACAGCATCACGAACGCCAGCCCGGAGAACGGCGTGACGAAGTGCGTCCACAGGCCGAGGCGGGTGCCCGGCTCGGACCAGGCCGCGCGCAGCTCCCGCCGCACGTCGCCGAGGCCGCGCGGCGGGGCCACCAGCGTGCCGGCCGGGGCGTCGCGCAGCCCGGCGAGCACCACAGCCACCACGACGACGCTCACCGCGGCCACCCCGAGGTAGGCGTTCGTCCAGCCGACGCCGTCGAGCAGCGCCACCAGCGGCACCGCCGCGGCCACCTGCCCGAGCTGGCCGAGCATGCCGGTCACCTGGGTGAGCACCGGCACCCGCCGCGGCGCGAACCACAGCGGGATCAGCCGCAGCACGCTGATGAAGGTCATCGCGTCGCCCACGCCCACCAGCACCCGCGCCGCCACCGCGGCTGGTATCCCGCCGGCCAGTGCGAGCGCCACCTGGCCCACGCCCATCACCAGCGCGCCGGCGACGATCATGCGGCGCGAGCCCCAGCGGTCCAGCAGCAGGCCGACCGGGATCTGCAACGCCGCGTACACCGCGAGCTGGAGCACGGCGAGCAGCGAGAGCTCCGCGGCGCTCGCCCCGAACCGCTCCTGCGCGGCCGGCCCGGCGACGCTCAGCGACGAGCGGTCGAACACGGCGACGGCGTAGGCGACGACCGCCACCGTCCACACCGTCCACGCCCGCCGCACGGCCACCATCGTGCGCCGCGGCCGGGCCGGTCATCGCGTGCGTGGGCGCGATGTCACACGGCGGTCAGCGCGGTCAGCGCCGTCAGCGCGGTCAGCCGGCCTCGCTGGAGCGCGCCCACAGGTTGATGCCGGACTCCGTGGCGTGCGCGTCGATCGCCGCCAGCTCGTCGTCGTCGAACGCCAGGTTGTCCAGCGCGCCCAGGCTGTCGTCGAGCTGCGCCACGCTGCTCGCCCCGATCAGCGTGGACGTCATGCGCTGGTCGCGCAGCGTCCAGGCCAGCGCGAGCTGGGCCAGCGTCTGCCCGCGCCCGGCCGCGATGTCGTTGAGCGCGCGGATCTTGGCCAGCCGGTCGTCGGTCAGCCAGTCCTTCGCGAGCGAGCCGTCCCTGGCCGCGCGCGAGCCGGCCGGCACGCCGTTCAGGTAGCGGTCGGTCAGCATGCCCTGGGCGAGCGGCGAGAACCCGATGCAGCCGACGCCGAGGTCGTCCAGCGTGTCCAGCAGCCCGTCCGTCTCGATCCAGCGGTTGAGCAGCGAGTAGGACGGCTGGTGGATGAGCAGCGGCGTCCCCAGGCCGGCCAGGATCGCCGCCGCCTCCGCCGTTGCCGCCGGCGAGTAGGACGAGACGCCCACGTAGAGCGCCTTGCCCTGCCGCACCGCGCTGTCCAGCGCGCCCAGCGTCTCCTCCAGCGGCGTGTCCGGGTCGAAGCGGTGCGAGTAGAAGATGTCCACGTAGTCCAGGCCCAGGCGGCGCAGCGATTGGTCCAGCGAGGCCATCAGGTACTTGCGCGAGCCCCACTCCCCGTACGGCCCGGGCCACATGTCGTACCCCGCCTTGGTGGAGACGACCAGCTCGTCCCGGTACGGCCGCAGGTCCGTGGCGAGCATCCGCCCGAAGTTCTCCTCGGCCGAGCCGTACGGCGGCCCGTAGTTGTTCGCCAGGTCGACGTGCGTCACCCCCCGGTCGAACGCCCGCCGCACGATCGCCTGCTGCGTCTCGAACGGCCGGTCGTGGCCGAAGTTCTGCCACAGGCCGAGGGAGATCGCGGGCAGCCGCAGCCCGCTGCGCCCGCAGCGCCGGTAGGGCATCGACTCGTACCTGTCACTGGCAGCTTCGTATCCCACGGATCACACGCTAACCAGGCTCCGACACCATGTCCCACCGTGCAGCCGTTGTCGTACCGCGACTGCCGGGAGGCCGCCCGCTCCGCCCACGGCGCCGAGCACGGGCCACCGGCCGTCGCCCGGCTCCGCGGCGAGCGGATCACCGGTTTCTTCCGGCCCAGGCCCGGGTTGGCGGTGCTGCTGTACCTGGCCGCCGTCCAGGGCCGGGTGGTGTGGCACTCGGCCGACGCGTACGTCCTGCTGGAACGGCCGGCGGCGATGACGGGTCCGCCACCGGGCCGCCGCTGGGCCTGACGCCGACATCGACATGGTGTTCATCAACTACCGGCGGGTGAGCACGACGGCATCGTGCGGGAGATCCGCTCGCCGCTGGCCCGGGGAGCTCCGGGCGGCGCCGACGGTCGAGGAGCTGCCGGCGGACATCGGCGATCTCGCCCACCGGCAGGGGCACCGGGTGCGCTGGGCGAATGGCGAGCTGGACGGGCTGGTGGACGCGGTGCGCCGGGCAGCCAGGGGCGAGCGACGCTAGCGCTTGTCGGACAGGCCCTGGCCCACCAGCTTGGGTTCGCGCCCGGACACCAGCCGCATGAGCGGGCCGGTGGCGGCCGTGGTGATGACGGCGACCAGGACCAGCACCGTGAAGCCGAGCGGGCTGATCAGGCCGTACTGCAACCCGATGGTCGCCACCACGAGCTCGGTGATGCCGCGGCAGTTCATCAGGGTGCCGATCTGCAACGACTCGCGGGTGGGCAGGCCGGCCAGGCGGGCGCCACCGCCGGCGCCGATGAGCTTGGCGCTCACCGCGGCCGTCAGCACGCCGGCGAGGACCAGCCAGGACACCGGGTCCGAGCCGAGCAGGCCGACGGACGTCTTGAGCCCGACGCCGGCGAAGAACAGCGGCAGCAGCACGG
Source organism: Pseudonocardiaceae bacterium (assembly GCA_036402215.1). Classification (GTDB taxonomy): domain Bacteria; phylum Actinomycetota; class Actinomycetes; order Mycobacteriales; family Pseudonocardiaceae; genus DASXTS01. The sequence goes on along the minus strand of DASWTI010000201.1, from coordinate 13,259 downwards.
CGACGGCGAAGCCGCGCATCCGGCGGGACAGCTGCTCCACGACCACGGAGCCGCGGGGCACGGCGGTGCCGAAGAGGAAGGCGCCGAGCACCGGGTGCAGCCCGATCACCTCGGTCGCGGCGCCGCACGCGATGGCGCCGACCACGAGCACGCCCAGCAGGACCTGCTCGCCGTCGCCGCCGCGGCGGGCGCTCCAGCGTTCCAGCAGCGCCAGCGCCGGCCGCACGCACAGCGCCACGAACAGCACGAACGCCACGGCCAGCCCGGCCGTCATCGTCCAGGAGCCGCCGTGGTGCGACGCGGTGAGGATGACCGCCAGCACCGTCCAGGCCAGGCCGTCGCCGATGGCCGCCGCGGACAGCGAGATGGCGCCGACCGGGGTGTGCGACATCCGCAGGTCCACCAGGATGCGGCCGAGCACCGGCAGCGCCGTGATGGCCAGCGCCAGCCCGACGAACACCACGTACGAGCCGAACGAGGCACCGTCGCCGGCCAGCACGCCGCCGGACAGCAGTGCCACGCCCATGCCGGCCAGCAGTGGCAGCCCCATCGACCCGGCGACCACCGAGCCGAGCACCCAGCGGCCGCGCGACCCGCCGCCGCCCAGCGCGTCGGTGCGCAGCTCGCAGCCGAGCAGGAACATGAACACGATGAGCCCGAGCTGGGCGGCCCGGTCCAGGTGCACCAGAACGTCGGACGGGAACAGCCAGGCCTGCGCGCCGGGCGAGGCGAGGCCGAGCGCCGACGGCCCGAGCAGCAGGCCGCCGACGATCTCGCCCAGCACCGGCGGTTGTCCCAGGCGGCGCAACAACTCCCCGCACAGGTGACACACCAGCAGCACCACGGCCACGGCGACGAGGAAGCGGGTGAGGGGGTTCATCCCCCCGCCGCGCACCGCGTCGCCACCCCACACCACCGCGGCTCCGGCGAGCGCCAGCACACCGGACACCACCCCCACCCACGTGCGCCAGGCACGCGGGTGGGGGTCGGTCGGACTCAGCATGGATCCTCGTACCGCCATCTCGAGAAGCGTCGCAGGCCGTACAGCAACGGCACGTCGGCCGTTTGGTCGATGTGCCGCACCTCACCCAGTACCACCGCGTGATCCCCGACGACCGAGGTGTCGACGACCTCGCACTCGGCGATCGCGAAGGCGTCCTCGCACAGCCATGGCTGCCCGAGCCGCGGCGACGGCTGCCAGGCGATCTTGGCGAACCGGTCGGGGACCGCGGCGGAGAACACCTCGGCGGCCCGCTGGGCGCGCGCGTGCAGCAGGTTCACCGCGAACGCGCCCTCCTTGCGCAGCGTGTCGAGCGTGCCGCTGCGCAGGTTGAGGCAGACCAGCAGCGTCGGCGGGTAGAGCGTGACGCTGGCCAGCGAGGTGCAGGTGAGGCCGTAGGGCCGCCCGGACGAGCCGGCCGCGGTGATGACCGCGACCCCGGTGGGGAACGCGCTCATCAGGCCGCGGAAGCCGGCGACCGTGTCGGTCAGCGGCTCCGCGGTGGTGGTCGCGGCCGGCTCGGTCTGGGCGTGCATCAGTCGTTGATGCTGGCGAGGTACTCGTACGCGCTCGGCAGGGCGGCCACCATCTGCTGCCCCTCGAGCCGCAGCCGCTCGAACTCCCGCTCCGCGCCCGCGGGGTCGAGGTGCGCCAGGGCAGGTCGCGGCGTCGCCGGGGCCACGCCGAGACCAAGGGTCATCGCGATCCACGAGTACGCCTCGAAACCGTGGTAGTACGGGTAGATGGTCTGCTCGTCGAGGAGGTGCGACTTGGCGACCTCCAGGCGCTCGGCCAGGCCGTCGGGAATGGCACGGACCTTCGCCTCCTTCCAGTACGGCGTGTCGTCGCGCTGGGCCGCGCGGTAGTGCAGCACCAGGAACTCCTTGACGCCGTCCACGACGTTCGCCACGCGCCGGTTGTAGGCCGCGATGAGCGTCGGGTCCCAGTTCTCGTCCGGGAAGTGCTTCACGAGCTGCTCGATGCCGTGCTGGATGAAGAAGATGCCGGTCGACTCGAGCGGCTCCACGAACGCGCTGGACAGGCCGATCGCCACGCAGTTCTTGACCCACGAGTTGCGGTTGCGGCCGATGCGCATCTGGATGTGGTTCGCCGGCAGGTCGTCGCGCCCGGGTGCCACGTGGTTGCGCAGAGTCCGCTCGGCCTCCTCGGGCGAGCAGAACTGGTCGGAGTACACGTAGCCGTTGCCATTCCGGCGGAACAGCGGAATGGTCCAGATCCAGCCGGCCTCCATCGCACAGGCCGTCGTGTACGGGCTGATGTCCGTGGCCTCGTCACGCGGCACGCGCAGCGCCACCGCGCGGTTGTTCGGCAGCACGTCGAGGAACGAGTCGAACTTCTCGCCGAGCGTCTTGTTGATCAACATGCCGCGGAAGCCGGTGCAGTCGACGTACAGGTCGCCGACCAGGTCGCCGTGCTCCTGGGTGGTCACCCGGTTGATCCATCCGCGCTGGTCCTGGCCGATGTCCACCACGTTGTCGACGATGTGCCTGACGCCGCGCGCCGTGGAGTGCTCGGCCAGGAACTCGGCCACCCGGTCGGCGTCGAAGTGGTACGCGTACGGGAACTGCGCCCGCTGCTCGTCCAGGGTCGAACGGCCGAGCGAGTTGTCCAGGCCGCCGGCGAACAGCGAGCCGTCCATCATTCGCGGCGAGCGCTGGTTGTCGCACAGCGTCGTGGTCAGGAAGCACTGCCGGTCGAACGGCTGGCTGTGGTCACCCATCTTGAGCCACCAGTCGGCCAGGGAGAAGCCGTCCGACTTACGCAGCCGCTCGAACGGGTGGTAGAAGTAGTGACCGGGCTCGCGCCAGTTCTCGAATCGAATGCCCAGCTTGTAGCTGCCCGCGCACTTCGGCAGCCATTCCCTCTCATCCAGGCCCAGGTAGTCGAAGAAGTGCCTTACCGTGCTGAAAGTGGCCTCACCGACTCCGATTCGTCCCACTTGCCGCGACTCGACGAGGGTTACGTCGAGCCGATCGCCGAACGCCGCGTTCAAGTAAGACGCGGTCATCCAGCCAGCAGTACCGCCGCCGACGATCACGACGGATCTGATCATTGTGCGCTCCTCCATGATTCGGCAAAGGGGCTTGCCGACAATCGTTTCTCGTGCACTGAACGGGCCACGCGACGCTGCGCGGCCCACCCGGGAGCAAGGCACTCGCGAAAGAACGAAGTGGAGGTCGACAACTCGGCACGGACGTATCGCCCACGCCCCGCCCACCGCGCGCGGCGGCACGGGTACCGGCTACGCCACCGGAGGGTCGCCGGGGTTGGTTCCCAGCGACCACGGTCACCCCCGAGGAGCCAATATGAGACGTGCTTTCAACGTTCGACTAAGTGCGACAACCAGTAGCCCTGCGACCAAGCACACTACCCCGCCCATCACACTCATTGGCAATAGCACAAGAGTATTTTTACTCTCTGCTGGTCCGAGGCTATACGGTCCGTCACAAGCAGTGGTCCGACTGGAGCAGTGATCGTTCCGGTGTTCGGCCCCACGCGCCGCCGGTACCCCCATTACGGTGATCCACGTGGTTGCCGACGACCCCGACGTCCGCGGCTTCGAGGAGTATTACGCGGCGGTCGGTCCTGACCTCGCCCGCATCCCGTGGGCCGCCCTCCGCCCCCACCCCGAGCTCGTCGCCTGGCTCGACACCCTGGCCGCGGCGGCGCCCGCCGGCCACCCGGCGGCGGCGACAGGCGGGTGCACGGCGGGCGGTCGGCCGGCGGACACGGGCGGAAGCCCGGCGGAGGCGGGCGGAAGCCCGGCGGGCGCAGGCAGAGGCGCGGCAGACGCGGGCGGAAGCCCGGCAGACGCGCGCGGAAGCAGCGCGGCGGGCGCGGGCGGGCGGACGGCACTGGTGATCGGGTGCGGGCTCGGGGACGACGCGGAGGAGGTGGCGCGCCGGGGGTGGCGGGTGACCGCGTTCGACGCGGCGCCCACGGCGATCCGGTGGTGCCTGCGGCGGTTCCCGGGGTCGCCGGTGGAGTACCGGGTGGCCGACCTGTTCGCGTTGCCGGACACCACGTACGACCTCGTGGTCGAGATCAACACCATCCAGGCCCTGCCACCCGGACGCCGGCCCGCGACGATCGCCGCCATCGCGGCCACCGTGGCGCCCGGCGGCACCCTGTTCGTGCGCTGCCTCGCGCGGGAGGACGACACCCCGCCGCGCGGCCGGCCCTGGCCGGTGAGCCGCGCCGAACTCGCCGCTTTCGGTGACGCGGGGTTGCGAATGAGGTCGTTCGCCGACACCCCCGCGACCCGCCGGACCAGCCGGCACTTCTGCGCCGTCTACGAACGCGCCTGACCCCTCGGCACGACGCGGGGCCGAAGCGCCACCCCCATTCGACTGGCGCCGTTCAGCAGATTGTCGGGACTATTGGGGCCCACCCCGGCTCCTACCCGATCGAGGCACTTTACGGTGACCGCGCTGGTCACGCACCGTGCACCAGGCCCGCCGTACACCGTTCGTCGTCACCTATTTGGCGGCTACGGCCGCCGAAGCCCGGTAGTTACCGTGAGATCCACTCGGCGGGGGCAGGAACGGCGAAAGAGGACTGCTCACGGTTTCCCGGTAGCGGAGCGCACATTATGCGACCGTTTACGCATAGCGCCGCCAGCGCCACTCCGGCCAATGACGCACGCTTTCTGGATTCACGCCGCGCCGGCGGCGACCGGTACCGGAAGGAGGTGACACCATGTCGGTGGAGCGCCGCGTCGAGGCCTGACCCCGTCCCGTGATGCGCCCGCCGCCGCAACCTCGGCGGGCGCATCACCACGCCCGTCGGCCCTCATGCCGACCTCGCCACCCGAAGCCCCCGCAGGCCCGGGGCGAATGGACCAGTTGTCCCGCCGGGTGGGGCCAATGGTCCATTCGCCACAGGCTTCGAGGGGACGCCCAGGCGCCGCGCGCCACCGCAGCCCGCACGTCAGCCCAGCACGTCAGCCCCGCACGTCGCACCGCGACCGCAGCCCCCCCCACGACCGCCCCCATCGCACCGCGGCCGCGGCCCCGCCGTCGCACCGCGGCCGTCCGCGGAGGGGCGTTCCTGCGCGACGGCCGCGCGGACGTGAGGGGTGGTGGGAGGTCTGGGCAGGTGGGGTGGGCGGTGCTAGCCTCCGGATCGGCGGTCTCCCCCGCCTGACCCTCGATCCGGTGCTCACGCCACCGGCGCGGCGGGGGTAAAGGGGACTCGAGTCCTCGGGTGGGTCGACCGTTGTGCCCTCGTCCGAGGCGAGGTGGCGGGAGCGTGAGTCCCGCGGCCGCGCCCTCGTGACCAGGAGCACCGACATGACCAGGCAGAGGTCCTTCAAGGCGCGCGTCCGCACCCGCATGGACAAGACCGGCGAGAGCTACGCCGCCGCCCGCCGCACCCTGCTCGCCACCCGTCCCCCGTCGGCACCCGCCGAGGCGGACAGCGCCACCCTGGACGCGGCAGCTGCCGACACTCCCGCACCGGACCCGACCGGGGCGGACATCGCCACCCCGGACACCGCCACCGAGGGAACCGTCGCCCAGGGCACCGCCACCGGGAGCACCGTCGCCCAGGGCACCGCCACGCCGGGCGACGCCAACCTGGACCCGGCAGCCGCCGACACCGCGGCACCGGACACCACCACCCCGGGCACCGCCGCCGAGGGAACCGCCGAGCCGGGCGACGTCTCGGACGTCGCCGCGGTCCGCGGGCCGGGGACGCGGCGGCTGACGGAGCGGTTGACGGATCCGGCGTTGCTGGCGCGGACGGGGCGTAGCTGGGCGGAGTGGTTCGCGCTGCTCGACGCATGGGGGGCGACGGGACGCACGCACGCGGAGATCGCGCGCCGGCTGCACGAGGAGCACGGCGTGGACGGCTGGTCGGCGCAGAGCATCACCGGCGGGTACGAGCAGGAGCGCGGGCTGCGCGCGCCCGGCCAGCAGCCGGACGGCACGTTCCGGGTCAGCGCCGGCCGCACCATCGCCTGCTCGGCGGAGCGCGCTGTGGAGGCGTTCACCGACCCGGTGCTGCGCGCGCGGTGGCTGCCCGAGCCGGCCCTCGGCATCCGGTCCTCGCGCCCCGGCCGCTCGGTGACGGCGGACTGGCCCGGCGGCGAGCGGCTCGTGATCGGCGTGGACCACAAGGGCGACGGGCGGTGCCGGCTGGCCGTGCAGCACCAGCGGCTCGCGGACTCCGCCACCGCCGAGGCACGCCGGGAGCACTGGCGCGCCGCCCTCACCCGCCTCAAGGAACTGCTGGAGTCCTGACCTGGCTCACGGAACCGCCCGGCTCATGAACCACCCGGGGCTCCACCGGGCCGCCACGGGCCGGGACACGCGCGCCCGGAACGGCCACGAGGACCGCGACCGGAGACGACCGGAGACGGCCGGACACCCCCGGGAACGGCGGACGACCCCGGCCGCGGAGGTGCGGCCGGGGTCGCGGACCCGGAAGCGGAGCGCCGTCAGGCGTCGATCGCCGTGCGGTCGGGGGTACCGGCCGAGATCGAGATGCGGCGCGGCTTGGCGCGCTCCGCGACGGGGATGCGCAGGGTGAGCACGCCGGCCTCGTAGGAGGCGTTGATGTTCTCGGTGTCCAGCGTGTCGCCGAGGAACAGCTGCCGGGAGAACGCGCCCAGCGGCCGCTCGGCCACCTGCATCTCCACGCCCTCGCGCGCGGTCGGCCGGCGCTCGGCCTTCACGGTGAGCACGTTGCGCTCCACGTGCAGCTCGATCGCGTCCGGCTCGACGCCCGGCAGGTCGAAGGCGACCACGAACTCGTCGCCGGACCGGTAGGCGTCCATGGGCATCGCCGTGGGCCGCGACCAGGTGCCGAACACCTGCTGGGTCAGCCGGTCCAGCTCACGGAACGGGTCGGTGCGCATCAACATCGTCCACCACCTCCAGGTTCGTTCGGGTCTCGCATCAACGCGCACCTCAGTTCTAACATGTCATCGGAAAGATGACAAGCGGTACGTCGTCACCAAGGCGACGTGATGCCGGTCACCGATGCGATGACGGCAGTGGAACGGCGGCCGGGGCGGAGGGGCACGGAGGGGCACGCCGACCGCGCGCCGGCGCCGCACCGGCCGGCGCCGGACCGCAGGGGACGACCGTCCGATGTGTCAGCGGCCGGATGACAGGCGGAGGACCGGACCGGGAGGATGACCCTTGGGAACGGCGGGAGGAGGCACCGTGGCGCCGATGAGGCCCAGCACCGCGCAGTCGGTGGCGCTCGTGCAGGACGTGGTCGCGCAGCTCGGGCACGCGGCCCCCGGGGACCTGCTGGCCGCGCTGTCCCTGCTGCACCAGGCACGCGAGGAGCTGGCCGCCTGGGAGCCGCTGCTCATCGCCGAGGCGCGCGAGCGCGGGGTGAGCTGGGCCGAGCTGGCGCCGGCGCTCGGAGTGGCGAGCCGGCAGGCGGCGGAGCGCCGGTTCCTGCGGCGGCGGCCGTCGGAGGGCGGCGAGAGCACCGGCGAGGAGCGGGTACGGGCCGAGCGCGACCGGCGCGCCGCGGAACGCACGGTCCGGCGCTGGGCCAGGGAGAACTCGGCGCAGCTGCGGCAGCTCGCGGGCCAGGTGAGCGCGGTGCCGGACGAGGTGCCGGGCGCCGACCAGGTGCACCGCGCGCTCGGCGAGGACGACCCGGCCGAGCTGATCGCGCCGCTCGCCGCGGTGCACGTGCACCTGGTGCGCCGGCACTCCGTGCTGGCCGCCCGCATCCGCGTGGTCACCCAGCAGGTCGAGGACCTCCGCCGCGACCCCCGCCGCCGCGGCGACACCTGAGCGACCACCCCGGCCGCGCACCGGCGCACACCGGCGCGCACCGGCGCACCCCGGCCGCGGGACGACCGGAGGGACGACCACGGGGCGACCGGGGACGGTCCCGCAGCGCGCGGGGAACCCGGCGCGAACCCGGGGTGACCCGGGGGCGATCTCCGGGGGAACCCCGATCCGGCGCCGCGCGGGCGAACGGCAGGATGGGGCGATGACCGACCCGCTCCGGCCGGCGCAGGACGCGCCGCTGATCCGGACCGCGGCGTTGACCAAGAAGTACCCGCGGGTGACCGCGCTCGACCAGCTCACGATGACCGTCGACCGCGGCGTGATCGGGCTGGTGGGAGCCAACGGGGCCGGAAAGTCGACGCTCATCAAGATCCTGCTGGGGCTCGTGGAGCCCACGTCCGGCACCGCCGAGGTGCTCGGGCTCGACGCGGCCACCCAAGGCCCCGACCTACGCCGGCTCGTCGGCTACATGCCGGAGCACGAGTGCCTGCCGCCGGACGTCTCGGCGACGGAGTACGTGGTGCACCTGGCACGGATGTCCGGCCTGCCACCCACCGCGGCCCGCGAGCGCACCGCCGACACCCTGCGCCACGTCGGTCTGTACGAGGAGCGGTACCGCCCGATCGGCGGCTACTCCACCGGCATGCGGCAGCGCGTGAAGCTCGCCCAGGCCCTGGTGCACGACCCGCGCCTGGTGTTCCTGGACGAGCCGACGAACGGGCTGGACCCGGTGGGCCGCGACGAGATGCTCGCGCTGATCCGCCGCGTGGGCGCGGACTTCGGCATCTCGGTGCTGGTGGCCAGCCACCTGCTCGGCGAGCTGGAGCGCACCTGCGACCACGTGGTGATCATCGACGGCGGGCGCCTGCTGCGCTCGTCGGCGATCGGCGCGTACACCGGGCGCACCGAGGTGCTGGCCGTCGAGGTCACCGACGAGCCCGACGGGCTGGTGGCGTTGCTCGACCAGGCCGGGCTCTCCGCGCGCCGCGCCGGGAAGCTCGTCGAGGTGCGGCTCAACGGCCACGACGAGGCGTACGACACCGTGCGCGACGCCGTGGCCCGGCTCGGCGTCGGCCTGGTGCGGCTGGAGCAGCAGCGGCACCGCATCGAGGAGGTGTTCACCGATGGCACCCCGTGACACCGGCGTCATCCACGACATCGGCTACCGCAACTACGACGGCGCCCGGCTGGGCCGCTCGTACCTGGTGCGGTCGCTGTTCGTGCAGAGCCTGCGCGGCGCCTACGGCCTGGGCCGCCCGGCCAGGTCCAAGGTGATGCCGGCGCTGCTGCTGGCCGCGATCACCTTCCCGGCGCTGATCATCGTCGTGGTCACCATGGTCACCGGCAGCCAGGAGCTGCCGCTGGCCTACACCGACTACGTGCCGTACACGTTCTACATCGTGGCGGTCTTCCTGGCCGCGCAGGCGCCGCAGCTCATCTCGCACGACCTGCGCTTCCGCACGGTGCCGCTGTACTTCTCGCGGCCGATCAACGCCGCGGACTACGTGATCGCCAAGTACGGCGCGCTCGCCGCGGCCCTGTTCGCGCTGATGGCCATGCCGTTGCTGGTGATGTACGTCGGCGCGATGCTCACCGAGCTGCCGTTCTGGGCGCAGACCCGGGGCGTGGCGAAGGGGCTGACCGGCGCCGTGCTGTTCGCGGTGCTGCTGGCCGGGCTGGGCGCGGTGATCGCCTCGGCCACCCCGCGCCGCGGCTTCGGCGTGGCCGCGATCATCGCGGTGATCATGGTGAGCTACACCGTGGTGTCCGCCGTGCAGGGCATCTCGGTGGAGACCGACCACGTGAAGGTCGCGACCCTCGCCGACCTGTTCTCGCCGTTCAACCTGGCCAACGCCGTGCAGCTGTGGATCTTCGACATCGAGGTGAACCCGCTGTTCGACGAGGTGCCCACGGCGGACGGCGGCCAGGGCCTGCTGTTCGTGGCCATGTACCTGGCCTGCGTCGCCGGCTCGGTGGCGTTCCTGTTGATGCGCTACCGGAAGGCGTCGGCCCGATGAGCACGATCACCGTGGAGCGGACGTCCCGCTGGTTCGGCAACGTGGTGGCGGTCAACGACGTGTCGATGACGATCGCCCCTGGCGTCACGGGCCTGCTCGGCCCGAACGGCGCCGGCAAGTCCACCCTCATCCACATGATGGCCGGGTTCCTCTCGCCGTCGGCCGGCTCGGTCACGCTGGACGGCGAGCGCGTCTGGCACAACGAGGACGTGTACCGGCGGATCGGGCTCGTGCCCGAGCGCGAGTCCATGTACGACTTCCTGACCGGCGGCCAGTTCGTGCTGGCCAACGCCCAGCTGCACGGCCTGCCGGACGCCGGCGCGGCCGCCGGGCGCGCGCTCGCCACGGTGGAGATGGACTTCGCCGCGGACCGCCGCATCGAGACCTACTCCAAGGGGATGCGGCAGCGGGTGAAGATGGCCGCGGCGCTGGTGCACGACCCGGCGGTGCTGCTGCTGGACGAGCCGTTCAACGGCATGGACCCGCGGCAGCGGCTGCAGCTCATGGCGCTCATCCGTCGGATGGGCGACGAGGGCCGTACGGTGCTGTTCAGCTCGCACATCCTGGAGGAGGTCGAGCAGGTCGCCAGCCACATCGAGGTGGTGGTGGCCGGGCGGCACGCCGCGTCCGGCGACTTCCGCGCGATCCGCCGGCTGATGATCGACCGGCCGCACGTGTTCCTGCTGCGCTCCAGCGACGACCGGCGGCTCGCGGCCGCGCTCATCGCCGACCCGTCGACGGCCTCCGTCGAGCTCGACGCCCGGGAGCGCGCGCTGCGCGTGCACGCCGTCGACTTCCCGCGCTTCGTGGTGCGGCTGCCGTTGCTGGCCGCCGAGCACGGGCTGCGGCTGTACGAGGTGCATCCCTCGGACGAGTCCCTCGAAAGCGTCTTCTCCTACCTGGTGGCCTCGTGAACACGACCATTGCCTCCATCACCTGGCGCGCCATGGTCGGCCGCCGCCGGGCCGGACTGCTGATCGCCCTGCCGCTGGTACTGCTGGTGCTCGCGGTGACGCTGCGCCTCACCGGCGTGGCCGACACCGAGTCGGCGGGCGTGGTGCTCGGGGCGTTCGCCCTGGGCACCCTGGTGCCGCTGCTCGGGCTGATCATCGGCACCGGCGTGATCGCCCCGGAGATCGACGACGGTTCCGTGGTGTACCTGCTGGCCAAACCGATCTCGCGGCACACCATCGTGCTCACCAAGCTCGCGGTGGCCGTCGCCTGCGTGGTGGTGTTCGCCGTGGTGCCGACGCTCGTCGCCGGGCTGGTCATGACCGGTGACGAACGCGGGCTGGCGCTGGCGTACGCCGTCGGCACGCTCGTCGGGGGGGTGGCGTACTGCGCGCTGTTCCTGCTGCTCGGCGTGCTCACCAAGCACGCGGTGGTGGTGGGCCTGCTGTACGCGCTGCTGTGGGAGACGCTGATCGGCGGCTACGTGCCGGGTGCCCGCACGCTGAGCATCCAGCAGTGGGCGGTGTCGGTCACCGGCGCCGTCGCCCAGGACGGCGCGGTCGCCACCGACGTCAGCCTCGCCGTGGCCCTGCCGCTGCTCGCCGTGGTGATCGTCGGCGGCACGCTCCTCGCCGGTCACCGCCTGCGCTCGCTCACGCTGGCCGGCGACGACTGAGCCCGCTTCCACGTTTCTTGCACGCGCCGGCCCGAGGGTGGGGCGCATGCGAATCGTGCTGGTTGCGGTGCTGATGATGCTGGGGTTCGCGGTGCCCGCGGTGGCGGCTCCGCCGGAGCTCGGCGGGGAGGTCGGGGCGGCCGCGCTGGAGCGGGCGGCCGGCGGGGACTGGGCGGACACCCGGGTGCGGGTGCTGCGCGCCGCGGACGGGTGGGCGTTCGGGACCGTGGTGCTGGTGCCGGTGGCGCGCGAGGACACGCCGCTGGACTGGCTGTTCGTGGCGCGCCGCTCCGGGGCCGCGTGGTCGGTGGCGCTGGACGCCTCGCCGGAGTTCACGGCGCTGACGGCGGCGGCCCCGGCCGCGGTGGTGAGCGGCACGGAGAAGTCCGTGTTCGGCACGCACGGCGGGCCCGCGGGCGGCGGCGCCGGGACCACGGCGGACGGCGGCACGGGCACGGCACCGGACGGCGCGGGCATCGCGGCGAACGGTGACCTGCGGACCGGGATGCGGCTGCCGTGGGCGCTCAGCACCTCGTGGTCGTTGCTCGGCGGGCCGCACGCCTACGACGCCGGCAGCGGTCCGTGGAGCTCGCTCGACCTCGCGGGCGGTGACCAGCGGGTGCTCGCGGCGCGCGCCGGGCTGGCGTACACGGTGTGCACCGGGCTGGTCCGCGTGGTCCACGACCGCGGGTACTCGACGCGGTACTACCACCTGTGGAACCACATCCAGGCCGACGGGCGCAGCGTCTCCGAGGGCACGTACCTGGGCGACACCGGCACCGAGACCGGCTGCGGCGGGTCGGCGCGCGCACGGCACGTGCACTTCTCCCTGATGCAGCACGGCGCGTTCGTCGGCATCGCCAACCACATCATCGGCAAGTGGTTGCCGCGCAACGGTTCCGCGCAGTACGGGGGCTCGGCGCTGCACGGCTCGCGCTCGGTGGCGGTCGGTGGCGCGCTCTACAACTACGGCGCGCTCGGGTTCACCCAGGGCATCGTGGACGCCGACGGCGACACCTCGGTGAACCGCCGCACCGGGCCGGGCACCGGGTACGCCCTGGCCGGCACCGTGGCCGACGGCGCCACCGTGACGATCGCCTGCTCGGCGAACGGGACCACGCACACCGGCCGCTGGGGCACGACGTCGCTCTGGAACCGGCTCACCGACGGCACCTGGATCAGCGACGCCTTCCTGTACACCGGTGTGTCGACGCCCGTGAACGGCTGGTGCTGACGGGTCAGAGCGCCGCGTAGAGGTCCACGCCGTTGCCGTCGGGGTCCCGCACCGAGGCGTAGCGCTGGCGCCACGGGGCGTCCCACGGGGCGAGGTGCGAGGAGCCGCCGGCGGCCAGCAGCGTCGCGTACGCCGCGTCGACCCCGGCGGGCTCCGGGAACTCGAAGGCGATGGCGGCGCGCGGGCTGCCGGTCGGCCGTTGCCAGTCGCTGAACGAGCGCACGGACGCCTCGGTGTCCAGCATGAGCCGGATGCCGCCGGCCAGGACGACCTCGGAGTGCACCTCGTTGTCCAGCGGGAACTCCAGCCCCAGGTGCCGGTAGAAGGCGGCGGCGGTGGCCAGGTCGGTCACCACCAGCCCGATCGCGTTGAGGGTCGGCGTCATGCCCGCGACGATAGGCCGGGGCACCGACAGCGACGGGCGGCCGGGCCGGGGCGGCCGGTGCACCGGGGCGGCCGGCGACGAACGGGAGGCGCGGCGGATGGTGGACCTGGCGATCATGGGGGCGGGGGCGCGCGGGCGGACGTTCGCCGGGTTCGCCGAGCGGCACCCCCCGCTGGCCCGGGTGGTGGCCGTGGCCGACCCGCGGCTGGACCG
>DASWTI010000200.1:0-22717 GCA_036402215.1 Pseudonocardiaceae bacterium | reverse complement strand
CGCCGGCCGCGGGCCGCGGGCCACGGGTACCCGCGGCGGCGGCCCGGCGCGGTGGTGCTCAGCGGAGGTAGGGCAGGACGTACTCGTCGAGCAGCCGCTTCGCCGGCCGCCAGCCGGGCGGCAACGTGTGGGTGAGCGGCGGGCCGGGTGCCCAGGCGGCGTGCGCGGTGGTGACGACCACGGCGCGGGTGCGTGGGCAGACGATCACGTGCTGGCCGCCCCAGCCGCCCGCGAAGAACAGGCCGTCGTCCACCCAGAACCAGAGGCCGTACGCGGCGCCCTCGGGCGGCCCGCCCGGGCCGAGCGGACTGGTCATGGTCGCCGCGTACGCCGGGTCGACCAGGCCACCCGGGTCGAGCCAGAACTGCCCCAGGCGCAGCAGGTCCGCGGCCGACACCCTCAGGTCGCCCCAGCCGACGAACAGCCCCGACGGGTCGACGGCCGGCTCCGCCGTGGTGATGCCGAGCGGCCCGAACAGCTCGTCCCGCGCGTACTCCACCAGCGGCACGCCGACCCGCTCCTGCAACAGCGCCGCCACCAGGTGCGCCCCACCGTTCTCGTACTCGAACGTCACCCCGGGCTCCCGCACCGCCGGTGCCGACGCGAGCGCCACCACCCATCCCCCGTCCAGCGACTGCACCACGTCGGTGTCCCACACCCCGTCGATCCGCACCCCGCGCGTCATCGTCAGCGCGTGCCGCAGCGTCTGTCCCGGTGCCCCCGGCAACTCCAGGTCCAGCGACGGTACGTGCCCGTGCCGCATTGCCACCCCGACCAGCGTGGAGAGCACCGACTTCGTCACCGAGTGGACGTTGTCCACCACCGGTCCCCGGTAGTGCTCGTCCAGCTCCACGACCCCGTCGACCACCACCGTCAGGTGCGACGTCGCCGCGTACGCCGCGTCCCCCCGGATCGCCGCGTCCACCGGCTCCAGCCTCATCCGCGCGCCACGCCCGGTCATCGCGGACGGGCCACCCGTGCCTCGTCCCACACCGGCTCGGTGGTCTCGACGACCTCGCCGTCCGCGCGGAACACCAGGAAGCGCCCGAACGAGCGCGCGAACCAGCGGTCGTGCGTCACTGCGAGCACGGTCCCCTGGAACGCCTCGAGCCCGGCCTGCAACGCCTCGGCCGACGTGAGATCCAGGTTGTCCGTCGGCTCGTCGAGCAGCAGCAGGGTGGCGCCGCCGAGCTCCAGCAGCAGGATCTGGAAGCGAGCCTGCTGCCCGCCGGAGAGCGTGTCGAAGAGCTGGTCCACCGAGGCACCGAGGCCGTAGCGGCCCAGCGCCGACACCGCGGCCCCCCGGTCGAGGCCACGCCGCCCGTCCTCGCCGTGCCAGAGGATGTCGGCGAGGGTGCGGCCGACCCACTGCGGATGCTCGTGGGTCTGCGCGAACATGCCGGGGACCACGCGGGCACCGAGCGTCCACCGTCCCGTGTGCGCGACCGCGTCGCCGGCGAGCAGCCGCAGGAAGTGACTCTTGCCGGAGCCGTTCGAACCGAGCACCGCCACCCGGTCCCCGAGGAACACCTCGAGGTCGAACGGCCGCATGAGCCCGGTCAGCTCGAGATCCTTCGCCGTGATCACCCGGACGCCGGTGCGGCCACCGAGCAGGCGCGGCGCGAGCCGCTCCACGCGCGGCAGCTCGGGCGGGCGGCCGGCCTCCTCGAACTTGCGCAGCCGGGTCTGCATGGCGCGGTACCGGGCCGCCATCACCTCGCTGATCTTGGCCTGCTGGCGCAACGTGAACACGAGCTGGCGCAGCCGTTCGTGCTCCTCGTCCCACCGGCGGTGCAGCTCGCCGACGCGTTCCCAGCGCTGCTCGCGGGCCTCGTGCCACGTCGCGAACGAGCCGCCGTGGGTCCACGCGGTGTGCGCCTCCAGGGTGACCACGGCCGTGGCGGCCTGCGCCATCAGCTCGCGGTCGTGGCTGATCAGCAGCACCGCCTTCGACGTATCCGCGAGACGCTGCTCCAGCCACCGTTTGCCCGGCACGTCGAGGTAGTTGTCCGGCTCGTCCAGCAGCAGCACGCCGTCCGGCCCGAGCAGCAGTGCCTCCAGCACGAGCCGCTTCTGCTCGCCCCCGGACAGGGTGCGTACCGAGCGGTAGCGAGCCCGGTCCCACGGCACGCCGAGCGCCGCCGTGGTCACCGTGTCCCACAGCACCTCGATGTCGTACCCGCCGGCATCGCCCCAGGTCGCGAGCGCGTGGGCGTAACGAAGCTGCGTGGGCTCGTCCTCGGCCTCCATCATCGCCAGCTCGGCGGCATCCAGTTCCGCGGCCGCGGCGCGCACCGCCGGGGGCGCCACCGCGAGCAGCAGATCCCGCACCACCCGGTCGTCGCGCACCGAACCCACGAACTGCGGCATCACCCCGACGCTCCCCTGCGCCGTGACGCTGCCCGACGCCGGGCTCAGCTCCCCGGCGAGGATTCGCAGCAGCGTCGTCTTGCCGGCGCCGTTGGCCCCAACCAGGGCCACGACCTGCCCGTCGCCGACCCGCAGCCCCACCTCGCGGAACAGCTCCCGTCCGTCGGGCAGTACGTACGCCAGGCCACCGGCCTCCAGGAAACCCACGGACCGTGATTCTGCGCGGTTGCCCACCCCCGTGGCGAACCCATTGCGCGGTGCTCGCCCAGCCGCCGGTCGAGCCGCCCACCCATCCGCTCGTCACCGGCGGCACCCCGTAGCGATCCTGGACGCCGGACACCGACCCCCGACGGGCCGGCCGGTCGGGGGCCCATTCCCGTGGACCGGCGACCGGCGGGCCGCCGTGGTGGGATATGCGGCGTGATGGACGGGCGGGTCGTGGTGGTCGCGGGTGGCACCGGCGTCGCGGGCGAGTGCGTCGTCCGGGAGTTGCTGGCCCGCAAGGCCACCGTGGTGGTGCCGTCGCGCAGCCAGGCCCGGCTGGACCAGCTCGTCGAGTGGCTCGGCGACGCCGGCGGACGGCTGCGGCCGGTGCTCGGTGACCTGGGTGACGTTGCCCAGGCCGAGGCGCTGCGCGCCGCCGTGATCGACGCCGCCGGTGAACCCGACGCCGTTGTCGCCTCGCTGGGCGGCTGGTGGGAGGGCGAGCAGCTGGTCGACGTCGCCCCGGCGGTGTGGGAGGCCATCCTGCGCGACAACCTGACCGCGCACTTCATGGCCGCCCGGATCTTCCTGCCCGGGCTGGCCGCCCGGCACGGCGTCTATCTCATGCTCGGTGGCATCGCCGCCGACCTCGCGGTGGCCGGGGCCGGACCGATCTCGGTGACCGGAGCGGCGCAGCGCATGCTCCTGCGCACCCTGGCGCAGGAGGAAGTCGGACGGCACGTCCGGCTGCACGAGCTGGCCATCCTGACGCCGATCGTCACCCACCGCTGGGCCGGCGAGCCACCCCGGCCCGGCTGGCTCACGGGTGAGCAGGTGGGGCGGGCCGCCGCCGACCTCGTCGAGCACCACTCGGATCATCTGTTGCACTGCCTCCCTCCCGATTTCGTCATACCCACCGACGACGAGAACCGCGCCGGCTCCTGAGCCACCCGCTCGCCTCCACGCCATCGCGCGGGCCGCCACGTACGCACGGGCTCACGGCGACCGAATCCGCGCCGTCCGCATCTCGGTGCCCGCCCTGGCCGACACCTCGTCATCCCGGCGCGCCGGTCGCCTAACGCCGGACGATGTACCTGAGCAACAGGTTGCCGCCGGCCTCGTGCACGGACCTCAGCTCGAGGTCCACGGGCGCCGGCAACCCCCGCACGAGCGACCGCAGGTCCGCGCCCTCCAGCCGCGGCGCGAGCGTCAGGTGCACCTCGTCCACCAGGCTCTCCGCGAACAACGCCGAGGCGAGCCCCGGCCCGCCCTCGCACAGCACCCGTCCCAGCCCGTAGCGGGTGCGCAGCACCGTCATCCCCGCGCTCAGGCCGTCGGCGATCACCACCTCGACCTCGGCCTCCATCGGCACCCGCCGGGCGCCCTCCAGGTCCGTCAGCAGGATCGTCGGGACCCGGGCCCCGGCGAAGGCAGGCGCGGTGAAGTCGAGATCAGCCGTCCTGCTCGCCACGACCAGTGGCGCCGCTTGCGCGAGCCCGTGCCGCTCGCGGTACAGCGCGTACTCACCCGACGGCCGGTGCGGCGGATAGCGGCCCGTCCGCATGCTTCCCGCCCCCACCAGAATCGCGTCCGCCATCGCCCGTTGCGTGCGGATGATCTCCTGGTCGGCCGTCCCACCCAGACCTGACGTCCATCCGGACCGGTCCGTCACGGACCCGTCCACCGCCATCACCATCATCAGTCGCACCCCGGTGGACTCCCACCGCAGTACGGAGAACAGCGACGCCTCATCCCCGGTCGACGCCAGCTCTCGCACGAACCGGGATCGTAGGCGCCGGTTCCGACCATGCCATGGACGCCCGGCGGACCGGGACCTCGACCGGTCCCATTTCGCCCACACGTGGGACATCGCTGGCATTCGCCGCTCCGCCCTCCCTATGGTCGGTGGCCTGGCGGGACGAACGTTGCGCATCTTGTCTCCGGTGGAGAACCCCTCATCCGAATTCACCGGGCACAGCGCTGTGCACGGTCCAGTCGTCGGTGGTGAACATGTCGCACGTCCTCATCGACGCGTCCGGTCGGCGCGTCTCCCTTCGAGTCATCTTCCGGTACGACCCCGACGTACGGTCCCGGCTGGAGAACTACGCCGGTGCCCGGTGGGACCGGCGGCGGCGTGCCTGGTCGGTACCGGCGCGCCATCTGCGCGCCGTGACCGAGGAGCTCAGCGGCGCCGGGCACCGTGTGCGCGTGGTCCGGGACGCGGCATGACGCCCGCGCGAGTCCTGTCCCGGCCCTCCGGCCTGCCAGGCCGGACGCGGGCCGATCAGGGTGGGCAGGTCGTGCCGTTGCGCGGCAGCGTGCCGTCGATCAGGAACGCCTGCACCGCGCCGGTGACGCACGGCGTACGGGGGAAGGCGCCGTGGCCGTTGCCCTGCCAGTTGACCAGAATGCCGCCCGCCAGCGCCTCGGCCATGCGCTGGGTGCCGGCCGGCGGGGTGTGCGGGTCGCCGTCGGTGGCGATCACGAGGATCGGCGGCGTACCGGGCTGGCGCGGCACCGGCACCGTGGTCGTCGGCACCGGCGCCGGGCTGCAGACCAGCAGCCGCTGGGCGAACAGCGGACCGAAGAGCGGGGCCCGTGCCTTCCACTCGTCGGCGAGCGAGCCCACGCGATCCGGCGGCACCCGCGTCGCGGTGTCGTTGCAGGTGGTGAGCAGCGCGGCATCGAGGCGGGCGGGCAAGGAGCCGATGCTCTCGCCGGCCGGCTCCACGAGCGGCCGGACGAACGCGGCCAGGCCGTCCACGTCGCCGCTGGCGGCCGCGGCCAGCGCGGCCGCCAGCTCCGGCCAGCGGGCAGGGTCGGCGAGCCCCTGCAGGAGCGCCCCGTACACGGTGCCTCCGGACACCAGGGTGCCGTCGTTCGCCTCCAGCGGCCGGTTGCGCAGCACCTCGGCCGCGGCCTGGATGGCGGCCCGGGGGTCCGGCGCCAGGGGACATCCTGTGCGGCCGC
Source organism: Pseudonocardiaceae bacterium (assembly GCA_036402215.1). Classification (GTDB taxonomy): domain Bacteria; phylum Actinomycetota; class Actinomycetes; order Mycobacteriales; family Pseudonocardiaceae; genus DASXTS01. The sequence continues at coordinate 17,173 of DASWTI010000200.1, read as the reverse complement.
AGTCGGCGGCGAACGCGTCCAGGGCGTGCTCGGCGCCCGCGGCAAGGTCGGGGCCGACGGCGATGGCGTCGAGGTTCGGATCAGGCGCGCCGTCCAGCACGATCCGGCCGGCGGACGCCCCGTACCGGGTCAGGTACGCGGACAGCACCCGGGAGCCGTCGCCCACGGCGATCGCGTTGAGCCGCTCGGAGCCGAGCGCCAGGCGCACCTCGTCGAGGTCCGCGGCGGTCCGCCAGGAGTCGATGAGCGACAGCGCCTCCTCGATCTGCTGCACGCACGTCCGGGTGGCGAGGTTGGCGGCATCGAGGACCCGCTCGGCGCCACGGGGCTGCTCGGCTCCGGGGTCGATGGACACCAGTTCCTCCCGCACATCCCCGGGCACGCACGTCACCGGATCGGACGAGCCGGTGCCGCGCCGGTCCACCCCGACGAGGGCGAACGAGGTGAGGAACTCCGGGGGGACCTGGTTGGCGAGGCGGGCGGCGAGCAGCGAACCGGGCTCGCCGGCCACGTCGCCTACCACCACCAGCGGCACCGGTCCCGAACCGACCCGCAGGATGCCGATCTCGGTCGCGCCGGCGCGGCGGCGTGGCTCGTCCGGGTTCAGCTCGACGGTCACCGTTGCGCACTCGTACCGGAGCTCCCGGGTGGCCGCGGCGCCCAGCTCACGCCGCACGGACACCGGGCAGTCACCGAAGTTGATGACGTCCGGATCGCTCGGGGTCAGCGGGGGCAACGGAGCAGTGGGGGGCGCGCTGGACGGCGGCACCGGCGGCAGCGGGGCGTCGCGGACCGCCACGGCCGGCCGGTCCGACGGCCCGACGGCGCACGCGGCGAGCAGCACCGCGGGCGCGGCCAGCAGCGCGGCAACCCGGTTCACGCGCCGCACATGTGCTCCCTGGTCCGGCCGAGATAGGTCGACGATCGCCGGTCAGCCTGTCAGTCCTCCGGTGAGACCTGGGTCAAAGGCCGGACCTCCCCGCGCAGCACCGAGTCGAGGTCGTAGCGCACCGGTTCCTCGAGCTGCTCGTAGGTGCACGACGTCGGCTCACGGTCCGGCCGCCAGCGCACGAACCGCGGGTTCAGCCGGAACCGTGCGGGGTGGCCCCCCTCCGTGTGCTCGTAGGCCACTTCGACGACCCGCTCGGGCCGCAGCGGCTCGAAGGGCAGGCCACCGGCCCGCCAGCGGTTCTCCGCCCCCGGCAGCCGCTGGTGCTCCGCGGCGCCGCCGAGCCACGGGTGCTCCGCGGGGTCCAGGTCGCGCAGCGGTGCGAGCTCCACCACGAGGGACGCGCGCTGGGCCGCGGGGAACGCGCCACACACACCCACGTGGTGGAACAGGCCCGCGTCGTCGTACAGGCCGAGCAGCAACGAACCCACGACGTCACCGGTCTTGTGCCAGCGGAAGCCGGCGACCACACAGTCGGCGGTGCGGGCGTGCTTGATCTTCAGCATGGCGCGCCGTCCCGGCTCGTACGGGCTGTCCGAGGGCTTGCCGACCAACCCGTCCAGGCCGGCGCCCTCGAACAGCTCGAACCACTGGGCGGCCACGTCCGGGTCCTCGGTGATCGGGGTCAGGTGCACGCGAGGTCCGGTCGTGAGCACCCGTTCCAGCGCGGCGCGCCGCTGCGCGTACGGCCGTTCCATCAGCACGTCGTCGTCCAGCGAAAGAAGGTCGAACGCGATGAACGAGGAGGGCTGCTGCCCGGACAGCAGCTCGATGCGCGACTCCGCCGGGTGTACCCGCTCGGCGAGGCGGTCGAAGCTCAGGCGTCCTTCCCAGGTGACGACCAGCTCGCCGTCGACCACGCACCGGGGCGGGAGCGCGGCGAGCAGCATCACCTCGGCCTCGGGGAAGTACCGGTTGAGCGGCTTGCCGGAGCGCGACTGGAGGGTGATCGAGTCACCGTCCCGGAACACCAGGCACCGGAAGCCGTCCCACTTGGGCTCGAACACCAGCCCGCCACCACGCGGGATCCCCGCGGACGACTTCGCCAGCATCGGCTCGATCGGAGGTGACAGCGGCAACATGCCCGCCATCCTGCCCCGCGGCCCGGACCACCACCGGCCGGACACCCTCGACGCGCCGACACCGACATCCCCTCGGCAGGACGAACGGGCACCGCCGCTACGCGGCGGCCCAGAGCCGTCACCAGCGGTGCGGCGGTGCCGCCGATCAGTGGTCCGGCGCGGGAAGGCTCCGGTCAGTGGTCCCGCGCGGGAGGGCTCCGGCCGGAACGCGCCGGCGACGGACCGGGGGCTCAGCTGTCGGGCGGAACGATCATGCCGGTCGTGTCCGGGCGGGAACGGGACGGCTGCACGCGCTTGGGCTCCCCCGGCATCTTGGGGTAGTCCGGCGGGTAAGGAAGCTCGCCGAGACCGTGATCCCGTTCGTCGCGGGCCGACCACTCGAGCACGGTCTCCAGGCCGTGTGCCACGGAGTCGAGGTCGGCGTGGGCGTCGCCGTGCTCTTGGTACAGGGCGGGCACAGTGCGGACGTCGAAGTCGTCGGGGTCGACGTCGGTGAGCTGCTCCCAGCGCAGGGGCATGGAGACGGTGGCACGAGGGGTACCGCGGACCGACCAGGCCGAGGCGATGGTGCGGTCGCGGGCGGCCTGGTTGAAGTCGAGGAAGACCCGCTGCCCGCGCTCCTCCTTCCACCAGTCCACGGTGGCGCGATCCGGGGCCCGGCGGTGCACCTCGCGGGCGATGGCGATGACCGCGCGACGCACCTGGACGAAGGTCCACTCGGGGCGAATGCGCACGGCGACGTGGATGCCTCGGCCGCCGGAGGTCTTCGGGTAGCCGGTGAGCCCGGCGTCGTGCAGGACCTCGCGGAGGACGCCCGCCACCACGGCGGCGTCCGCGAAGTCGGTGCCGGGCTGGGGATCGAGGTCGATGCGCAGTTCGTCGGGGTGGTCGACGTCGGGGCGGCGGACCGGCCAGGGATGGAAGTCGAAGGTGTTCATGTTCGCCGCCCACACCAGGACGGCGGGTTCGGTGGGGCACAGCTCGACGGCCTTGCGGCCGCTGGGAAAGGTGATCTCGACGCCCTCGGCGTACTCGGGGGCACCTTTGGGGAGGCGCTTGGCGTAGAAGAGCTCGCCGGTGACGCCGTCCGGGTACCGCTTGAGGGTTGTGGGGCGGTCGCGCAGCACCCCGAACAGTGGCTCGGCGACAGCGACGTAGTACTCCACGACCTCGCGCTTGGTGATGCCGCGCTCGGGGAAGAACACCTTGTCCGGGCTGGTCAGGCGAACGGCGCGGGGGCCGTGCGGGCCCGGCACGGTCAGCTCGATGACGGTCTTCGCTGCCACGGGCGGCACGCTACTCGCCGGCGCCGACCGCGGCAGAGAACCACGACCCGGCGAAACCACGATCCGGCGAGCGAGGACCCGGCAAGCGCCCGGAAAGCGCCCGGGAAGCGGCGGCGCGAGTTACAACAGGATGCCGAGCATGAAGACGATGGCATCCCAGACGACCACCACGACGCCGAGCAGGAGCAGGCCGACGACGGCCATGGCGAAGACGCGGCGGCTGCCGTGGGCACGGTTGGCGGACTCGGCGAAATCCCGGACCCCGGCGAGCGAGCCCTCGACGGTGAAAGCCGGGGCGGCTCGCTCCATGCGGTCGAGGTGGGCGGCGAAGGCCTGGGCATCCGGGTCGTCGGGGTCCAGGCCGATCAGATCATCGGCGAAACGACCGCTGGGACCCGGTGGGTCTTCCTCGGAACGGTCCGGTCGAGCCATAGCACAACGGTAACCCGACAACGGCGCGTGGCAGCGTAGCGTGGAGCACATGGAGCCCGTTGTCGGTGCAACACCGAAGGTGGTCAAGTCCGACGCCGAGTGGCGTGCGCAGTTGTCCGACGCCGAGTACAAGGTACTGCGGCAGGCCGGTACGGAGCGCGCGTTCACCGGCGAGTACACCGACACCAAGACCACCGGCATCTACGAGTGCCGCGCGTGCGGAGCGGAGCTGTTCCGCAGCGACACGAAGTTCGACTCGCACTGCGGGTGGCCGTCGTTCTTCTCGCCGCTGGCCGGCGACAGCGTGATCCTCCGCGAGGACCGGGGGCACGGCATGGTGCGCACGGAGGTCCTGTGCGCCACCTGCCACAGCCACCTGGGGCACGTGTTCGAGGGCGAGGGGTACGGCACGCCGACCGATCAGCGGTACTGCATTAATTCCGTCAGCCTTCGGTTGATCCCGGCCGAGTAGCTCCTGCGGCCGTCTCCGAGGTGGTGTGGTGGGACCGGCGGCCTCGCGGATCGGAGGTCGCCACCGCCGCTGGCGAGACGCGCAGCGGTCTCGGACTCACGGCGCAGCATGTCGAACAGGCTGCCGCTGCCGAGCAGGAGTTCATGCGGCTGTCCTCGCAACGCGATGGCGAGTTGCGGCAGGTCGCCGAGCTGCCAAGCACCGCGCATGCGCCTGCTCATGTCTCGCGGCTTGAGCCGACCTGGTGGCCAGCTTCGCACCGGCACAGGAGTTGCTCGTCGTGGTGGGCCTCGCCGCGGTGTACGCCGGCGCGCGCCGGCTGGAGCGCCTGCTGCGCATCCCGGGCTGGCTCCGGCTCGCGCTGCTGGGCTCGACCCGGCAACCGATGTACCTGCTGTCCCGGGACCCGGCGGGGGTGGATGCGTCCGACCTTCTTCACGTCTTCCTGCGGCACGGACGCCCCCGCGTGTCCTGATGTCACAGGGTGAGCGCCAGGACGGCCACGACGGCCGCGAGCAGCAGCAACCCGATCGCGGCGGGGACGGAGCGTTGCTGGACGCGTTCGGCTCCGAGGCGTTCGTAGACCCGCCGCAGTGGTGCCGTGATGCGTCCCCTCCAGAGCAGTCCTGCGACGAGCAGGAGGAGGCACGGCACGCAGTAGAGGAAGGCGTAGATGGCGAGGACCGTGACGCCGGTACCGGTGGGCACTTGGGCCGCGCTGAGGCGTTCGATGGCCAGTAGGTAGGGGAAGGCGTTGGGCAGGTCCGCGCCGGTGGCCAGCACCCCCAGGGGGCCGGCGGTCCAGGGGCCGAACCACCCGGGCAGGACCACGGCGGCGCGCGTGCGGGTCCGGAGTCGTCGAGCGGCGCTGACGAGGAGGATGAAGGCCGCCAGCAACAATGCGCCGCGGCGCACCCAGACCGCCGCCCCCTGCACGGCCTGGCCGAGCTCCCCGGTGCCGAGGAACAACCCGGCTCCGACCACGAGCACCACGAGGTAGGCGCCGGCCACGTAGGCCAGGGCCGTGATTCCCGGGCGGCGTAGCGGGGCGAGCAGGATCAGCGCCACGCCGGCGATCGTGGCGGGGTTGAGGGAGTCCAAGGCCGCCAGCCCGGCGATCGCGACCAGCAGGCCCGTTGTCAGCATGCGACGACCGTACATCATGTGAGACGTGGGCGTCTCACATGAGTATGATCGACGAGTGAGCACCGACCCGGCACCTTCGTCCGAATGTCCGCGCCCGGTGTCTTCCGGCGAGGTCTTCGCCGATGCCGTCGCGGCGGCGGCGGCCCGGCACCTCGCACTCGCGCCGGCGGCGTCGATGCAGGAGCTGGCCGAGGCCGCGGGCATCAGCAGAGCGACGCTGTTCCGGCGGTTCCCCTCCCGTGCGGCGCTGGTTGCCGAGCTGTGCGAGGCGGCAGCGCAGGCCTTCGTGCGAGCGGTGGACGAGGCGGCCCTGGATGAGGGCACGCCGCCTGAGGCTCTGGCTCGCGTGGTCGAAGCCCTCGGCCGGCTGGCGTCCGTGGTCGGGTTGCTCGGGCTGCAGCCGTTGAGTGAGCACGTCGAGGCGTCGCTGCTGGCCCGAACCGCGCAGGCGGACGACAAGCTGCGCCGCCTCGTGCGTCGCGGGCAGGAGAGCGGACTCTTCCGCGTCGAGGTGGACCCGGACTGGTTCTTGGCGATGCTCACCTGGCTGATGGTGGGGGCCGCCGACAGCGTCCGGCTCGGCCGGCTGACCGCAAACGCCGCTCACCGACACCTGGCGGCCACCCTCGAGACGGCCCTGCTCCGTCCCGACGCGATCCCCGAGTTCTCCGTGGGCACAACCCGGGCCTGAGCATGCGAAAGACGCGCGGTTCCGCGCGGAACGAGCACTGAACCCAAGGTCAGTCACAGGACGAGGATCCGCTGGGCGCATCTCCCCGTCCTGCCGCCGGGACCCCCGCGCGCGTCACCAACCTCATGAGCCACAACGGCTAGGCGTTGGCCGACCGGGCCGCCGGCCGGTACGTGTCAGGACCGTGTCGACCTCGCTCATCGCTCGGCGCGCCGCAGCGAGGCCGCGACTGTCCGTGGTCGCCGCCGTGACGGCGCTCCGGCACGCCGTGAGACGCCGCCACGGGAAGTCCATGACGACGGCGAGACCCTGACCATGGGTACTGAACAAATCCATCTCGTCACGACTCGTACCCACGGAGTAGTCACCGAGAACTCCCTGCGCCCGGACCGGGCTGTCTCTGCTGGTCCTCGGGGGTGCGGCGCCTAGACTCCCTCACCTGACGTCACCGCGCCACGTCGCGTCGCCGCACGGGAGGACACCTCGATGGACACGCCCTGGGGGATCACCGGCCCGCAGTTCCTGGCGTTGTACTCCGCCGGTCTGGTCATCGCGGTGGGCATCGCGGTGTTCGTGCGGTACCGCGCGCGCCGTCCGGCGGCGCCGGACGAGCGGTTCCCGCCGCTGGACATCGCGGGGCTGGCGTTCCTCGCGGGCGGTCCGCGCCGGGTGGTCGAGGTGGCCATCGCGCGGCTGATCGAGGTCGGGGCGCTGCGCCCGATCCGCGGCGGGCAGGTCGCGGCGGTGACGAACTACGCGCCGCACCCGCTGGACGCGGCGGTACTCGACGAGACCGGGCCGTTGCCGCGCGCGGTGTCCACGGTGATCCGGCGCGCCACGGTGAACCCGGTGGTGACCGCGATCGGCGACGCGCTGGTGCGGCAGAAGCTGCTCCTCGCCCCGAAGGCCGCGCGGCGCGCGCAGCGCCGTGCGGTGCTGGCGCTGCACCTGCTGCTGCTGGTCGGCGTCATCCGGCTGATCAACGGTGTCTGGCGGGACTACCCGGTGGCGTACCTGGCGGTGCTGCTGGCCCTCACCCTGGTGCTCGCCCTGGTCCTGGGCGGCAAGCGGCTGCCCGCGCGGACGGTGCACGGCGACGACGTGCTGTCCGCGGCCCGCGACGGCGACCAGCACCTGCTGCTCGGCCCGTCGGCGGCGATGATGGGCGCGGCGGGTGTGGTGGCGCTGAGCGGGCTCGCGCTGTTCCCCGACGGCGGTATCCGGCAGGCGCTGGCGATGAACGCCACCTCGTCCGGTTCCTCGTGGGCGTACTCGGGCGGCGGCAGCTCGTACATCGGCACGTCGTGCGGGTCGAGTTCGTCGGACAGCGGGTCGTCCGGCGGGTCGAGCTGCGGTGGATCCAGCAGCGGTGGTTCCAGCTGCGGCGGTGGCGGTGGCGGGGGCTGTGGGGGCGGCAGCAGCTGAGCCCGTGGCCCGGCAACGTCCCGGGCGCCGCTAGTTCCTCCGCGGCGGCACGTCCCGGCAGCAGCATGTCCGGCGACCGTGCCACCGGCCGGTGCACAGTGGCATGGGGGCGGCCGTCAGGGTCGCGCGGAAGTTGAGCGGGGTGACGGATGGTGCTGCCTGAGCTCGGGGTCGGGATCGGCTGGCGGCCGGAGATCGACCTGACGGTGGAGCGGCTGGCCGGGGTCGACTTCGTGGAGGTGCTGGCAGAGAACCTGGCGCCGGGGCCGCCGCCGGAGTCGCTGGCGGTGCTGAGGGCGCGAGGTGTGCCGGTAGTGGCGCACGCGGTGTCGTTGTCGCTGGGTGGCGCGGAGCGGCCGGACCGGGACCGGGTGGGGCACCTGGCGGCGGTCGCGGAGGCCGTGGGGGCGCCGCTGGTGAGCGACCACGTGGCGTTCACCCGGGCCGGCGGGCTGGACTCGGGGCATCTGCTGCCGGTGCCGCGGACCCGTGAGGCGCTGGGCGTGCTGGTGGCGAACGTGCGGGAGGCGCAGGCGCAGCTCCCGGCGCCGCTGGCGATGGAGAACATCGCGGCGGTGCTGGACTGGCCGGACGCGGAGCTCACCGAGGGGCAGTTCCTGGCCGAGTTGGTGGAGCGCACCGGCTGCTGGCTGCTGGTGGACGTGGCGAACCTGCACGCCAACGCGCGGAACCTGGGCACCGAGGCCGGTCGTTTCCTGGACGAGCTGCCGCTGGAACGGCTCGCGTACGTGCACGTCGCGGGCGGCGTGGAGCACGACGGGATCTATCACGACACGCATGCGCACGCGGTGCCCGGCGAGGTGCTGGAGCTGCTCGCGGAGCTGTGCCGCCGCACCCGTCCGCCCGGCGTGCTGCTGGAGCGGGACGACCACTACCCGAGCGACGCCGACCTGGCCGGCGAGCTGTCCGCGATCCGCGCGATGCTGGAAGCCGCGACGGCATGAGCACGACGGACCGGGCGGCGGCGGACGGTGCGGCGGGCGGTGGGGCGGCCAGGGAGCGGTTGCGGGTGGCGCAGGCGGAGTTGGCGCGGGCGCTGCTGGCCGGGGGCGCCGCCCCCGCGGGGTTCGACGAGCGGCGGGTGCGGGTGGAGGCGCGGGCCCTGTTGAACAAGCGGCGGCGCATCACCGAGCTGCTGCGGCCGGATCTGGTGGAGGCGCTGGGTGATCGCTACCGGGCGGTGTACGACGGGTGGGCCGTGACGCATCCGCGGCCGGTCGGCCTCGGCTTCCGGGGAGATGCGGACCGGTTCGGGGAGTGGCTGGTCGCCGAGGGGCTGATGCCGCGGCCGCGCCGTCGCCGGTGGCCGTGGGGGCGCCGGCGTTAGGCGTGCCCTCACAGGCTGGGGCCACCGGACCGTTTCATCCACCCCGGTGGGCACCTGGTCCATTCGCCCCAGAAGTGCGCACGACCGACACCGGCCGGGTGCCGGCGGCGGGGTCAGGGCAGCGCGGCGATCAGGTCGGCTACGGCGACGCGGGGGCCGGTGAAGAAGGGGACTTCCTCGCGGACGTGGCGGCGGGCGCCGGTGGCGCGGAGGTCACGCATGAGGTCCACGATCCGGTGCAGTTCGTCGGCCTCGAAGGCCAGGAGCCACTCGTAGTCGCCGAGGGCGAACGAGGCGACGGTGTTGGCCCGCACGTCGGGGTAGTCACGAGCGGCCATGCCGTGCTCGGCGAGCAGCCGGCGCCGCTCGTCGTCGGGCAGGAGGTACCACTCGTAGCTGCGCACGAAGGGGTAGAGGCACAGGTACTTGCGCGGCTCCTCGCCCGCCAGGAAGGCCGGGACGTGGCTGCGGTTGAACTCGGCGGGCCGGTGCAGCGCGGTGTTCGACCAGACCGGCTCGCTCGCCATGCCGAACGCGGTGCGGCGCAGGCCGTTGTACGCGGCCTGCAACGACTCGATGTCCTCGGCGTGCCACCACACGACCCAGTCGGCGTCGGCGCGCATGCCGGCGACCTCGTAGACGCCGCGGACGACGACGCCCTTGTCGGGGAGGGCGTCGAGATAGGCGGTGGCCTCGCGGGCGACCTCGCCGCGGTCGGTGGGCAGCCGGCCCGGGGTGATACGGAACGCCGACCACATGGTGTACCGGATGGTGTCGTTCAGCTCCGCGTAGTTCAGCCGTGCCATGCGCCCATCCTCGCAGAGAGGTGCGCGGCGACGCGCGCGGCGGCGGCGTCCGCGGCGCCCACACAGGCCGGGATGCCGACGCCGTCCAGGAACGCGCCGGCGACGGCGAGGCCGGGCTGTCCGGCGATGGCGTTGCGCAGCGTGGCCACCCGGTCGGCGTGGCCGACGGCGTACTGGGGCAGGCCGCCGCCCCAGCGGGTGACCACGGCGTCGACCGGCTCGGCGGTGATGCCGGTGAGCTCGGCGAGGTCGGCGCGCACCCGGCGCACCAGCTCGGCGTCGTCCACCTGGAGGTCACGCTCGTCGCCGTGCCGGCCGACGGAGGCCCGCAGCACGGCGCCGCCGAGGTGCCGCCACTTGGCGCCGGAGTAGGTGAAGGCCTTGGCGTGCAACGGTTCCCCGGCCGCGACGAGCACGCCGGAGGCCTCGGGCAGGGTGACCGTGGGGGGCAGCGCGAGGGAGACGATCGCCATGGAGGCGACGTCGACGCCGGCCACGGCGGCCGCGGCCGCGGGGACGAGGGGGGTCAGCAGGCGGCGCAGCGCGGGCGGCGGCACGGCCAGCACCACCGCGTCCGCGTCCAGGAAGGCCGGCGCGGGCACCGGCCCCAGCTCCAGCCGCCAGCCGGTGGCCGTCCGGCTGAGCACGCGCACCGGCTGCCCCAGCCGCACGTCGGCGTGCGCGGACCGCGCCAGCGCCGACACCAGCACCGTCATGCCGCCCCGCAACGCCCCGAACACCGGCCCCTGGTGCACGGGGACGGCGCGCTCCCCCACCGCGGCCGAGGCCGGGGTGGCAGGAGAGGCCGGTGAGCCGGCCGGGGTGGAGGAGGCGGAAGGGGCGGGAGGGGAGATCTCCGGGGTCGCGGGGAGGTTCGGGACGGAGGAGGCCACCGGGCTTACCGGGGCGCCGGATGCGCGGGTGGCGGCGGCGACGAGCGACGGCACGGGGCCGGCGGCGGCGAGGGCGTCCAGGGTGGCGGCGAGGGCGGGCACGGTGGCCCGCAGGCCGAGCCGCGCGGCACGCCCGGCGTAGACGCCGCCGAGCAGGGGGTCCACGAGACGGGCGGTGACCTCGGCACCGAGGCGGTCGGCGACCAGCTCCCCCACAGCGACGTCACCGCCGGGGGCCCAGGGCAGCGGCACGGCGGGCTCGGCGCGCAGGCGGGCCAGGGCGGCCGGGGACAGCACGGCCTCCAGGCCGGCCGTGGCCGCGGTGGGAATGCCGAGCAGGGTCGCCGTCGGCAACGGCGCGCTGCGCCCGCCGGCGTGCAACCGGGCCGGGACGCCGGTCGGGTGCACCAGCAGGGACTCCAGCCCCAGCTCGCGCACCAGCGCCAGCGCCTCGGGCCGTCGCACCAGGAACGTCTCCGCGCCGACGTCGAAGGGCTCGCCGGCGAGCGGCACGGTGCGCAGCTTGCCGCCGAGCCGCGAGGAGCCCTCGACGACGGTGATGCGGGCGGCGGGCCCGAGCAGGCGGCGCAGCCGGTGGGCCGCGGCGAGCCCGGAGACCCCGCCGCCGACCACCACCACGTGGGGGCTCACAGCGAGTGCACGAGCTCCACGACGCGGGTCAGCACCTCGGGGTCGGTGTCCGGCAGCACGCCGTGGCCGAGGTTGACCACGTGCCCGTCGGCGGCGCGCCCGTCGGCGACCACCCGGCGCACCTCCCGCTCCACGACGGGCCAGCCGGCGAACAGCACCGCGGGGTCCAGGTTCCCTTGCAGGACAACAGGCCGGTCCGGCCGCACGGCCCGCACCCGGGACGCCGCGGCGGACAGCGGGACCCGCCAGTCCACGCCGACCACGTCGGCCCCGGCCTCGCTCATGGCGCCGAGCAGCTCACCGGTGCCCACGCCGAAGTGGATGCGCGGCACGCCGGCGCCGGCCAGGCCGGCGAACACGGCGGCCGAGTGCGGCAGCACGAACTCGCGGTAGTCCCGCTCGGACAGTGCCCCGGCCCAGGAGTCGAAGAGCTGCACGGCGTCCACGCCGGCGTCGAGCTGCGCGGTCAGGAACGTGACGGCGAGCGTGGCGAGGCGGCCAGCCAGCGCGTGCCAGGTGGCCGGGTCGGAGTACATGAGGGCCTTGGTGCGCTCGTGGTTGCGGCTCGGCCCGCCCTCCACGAGGTACGAGGCGAGGGTGAACGGCGCCCCGGCGAAGCCGATCAGCGGGGTGTCGCCCAGCGCGCGGACCAGCATGCGCACGGCCTCGGCGACGGGCTCCACGGCGGCCGGGTCGAGCACCGGCAGGGCGGCGACGTCGGCCGCGGTGCGCACCGGGCGGTCCACCACGGGCCCGGTGCCGGCGACGATGTCCAGGGCCACCCCGGCGGCCTTCAGCGGGACCACGATGTCGCTGAACAGGATCGCCGCGTCCACCCCGTGCCGGCGCACCGGCTGCAGGGTGATCTCGCAGGCCAGCTCGGGCGTCATGCAGGCCCGCAGCATGCCGGTGCCGGCGCGCAGCTCGCGGTACTCGGGCAGCGAGCGGCCGGCCTGGCGCATGAACCAGACGGGGGGTCGCGCGGGGCGGCCGCCGCGGGCGGCGACGAGGAACGGCGCGGTGTCCAGTGAGCGGCGTGCGGCGGGGAAGGTGGAGGTAGTCATCTCGCCCTTCATGGTCGCACGCGCGCGGTGCGCGTCCGGCCGGGCCCGGCGTGGCGCGGACGCCGCGGCGCCGGTCCGTGTCACCGTGGCCGTCGGTGGGAATCGCGATGGAGGTGGAGATGCCCGAGCGACGACCGGCCGGGTCCGAGCTGCGCGTCGAGGTGCACCGGTGCCCCGAGTGCGCCACCGACCGCGTGGTGCAGATCGTCCAGCTCACCGGGGAGCCCGGCCCGGTGGCCGTGTGCGCCGACTGCGGCGCGGGCGTGGAGCTGTGGCTCGCCGACGTGACACCCGAACGGGCCGCGGGCACGGACTGCGGGGTGACAACGGGTGGCGCCGGGACGGTGAGCGACGGAACCACCGCCCTGAACCCCGGACGGAGGACGGCCGACTGCGACGCGCCGGGGCACCGCCGGGGCGCTGCGTGAACGAACCCGGGCGGCGCGCCTGCACCGGCGCGCCGCGCGCGACCCCTACAGTTCGACTGGTGTCCGCAGGCAAGGCCCGTGCGGCCGACGCACGCGACACGCCGGACGCCGCCACCGTGGCGGTGACCGCTCCGGCGTTGTTCACCACCGCCGTCTCCACGCTGGGCCTGGTGTGCCCGCGTCCCGAGATCAGCATCGCCGCGCTGCCGGCGCCGCGCCGGCTCGCGCCGTGGACGCACGCGATCGGCGCCGAGGTGGTGGAGCCCGGCGGGCCGGACGACGAGACGCCGATCGCCACCGCGCGGCTGGTGCTGCTGCACGACCCGGAGGGTCACCAGGCCTGGGACGGGGTGCTGCGGCTGGTGATCTACGTGCGCGCCGAACTGGACGACGAGTTCGTCGGCGACCCGCTGCTGCCCGAGGTCGGCTGGTCCTGGCTGACCGAGGCGCTGGAGCTGTCGGGCGCCGAGCACACCGCCCTCGGCGGCACCGTCACGCAGACCTCATCGGCGCGCTTCGGGGACCTGGCCGGGCCTACGCACAGTCACGACATCGAGCTGCGGGCCTCCTGGACGCCCCGCGATCCGGACCTGCTGGCACACGCCGACGCGTTCTGCACGGTGCTCGCCACCGCCGCCGGGCTGCCTCCGGTCGGGGTCCGCGCGTTCGGCCGCTGAGTTCCGCCGGACGTCCGATCGGCGTCCGGCATTCGGCGTGTCGTACTTCCACCGGCGTGTCGTGCCACGCCGCGCCGGCGCGTCGTGATGGCGAACGGAGGAGTTTGCTCACACCCGTTCGGCCTAGTGAGACTGCTCCGTTCTCCGGGGTCGGCAACTGCTGACAGTGCTGATCAGAGCACGTCGCGTCAGCACCACCGGGTGTTAGCCAGGGCACCCCATGCTCACGCTATCGAGCGACCTGAAAACGGTTCGTGACAACTCGATCGGGAAATCCCCCGACGGAATGGCCCCGTTGAGCCGCTTGGGCGGCTACGCTTCCCCCGTCTACACCACCCCCGGACGGTTGGCGGCGCGGTCAAGCGGATGGGGGTCCCGGTGAGGTCGGGGGGCACGACCGACTCCAGGGAGGTAGTGACGTGGCTGCCGTTGGCCTTGGCACGGCTGTTCGCACACCCGCCGGCACCATGCCGGCACCCATGGTCCCGCACCCGCGGGAGGAACTGTTCTCGGTGTTGGTGGTGGACGACCATCCACTGCTGCGCGAGGCCATCGCGACGCGCCTGTCGCAGATGGGAGCAGGCACCGTGCACGAGGCCGCGACCGTGGCCGAGGCACGGGCCAGGGCACTGGCCAGTGGTCCGTGTGACCTGGCCATCCTGGATCTCGGGCTGCCCGACGGCAGCGGGCTCGACCTCGTGGGCGAACTCCGCTCACTGGGCTGGCCGCGCATCGTCGTGCTCGCCTCGTCGGACGACCCGTTCGCGGTGCGTTCGGCGTTCCAGGCCGGGGCCCAGGCCTACCTGCTCAAGTCCGCCTCCCCATCCATCGTGACCGACGGCGTGCGTCGGGTTCTCGACGGCGGTGTGTACGCGGACCCCAATGTGGCACCCATGCTGGCCGCGGGTACTCGCGTGCCCGGCACGGACAACACCCCGCGCGAGCTCTCGGCGCGCGAGGTGGAGGTTCTGCAGCTCGTGGCGGACGGACGGAGCAACAAGGAGATCGGAGAGGCCCTGAACCTCTCCGCGCTCACCGTCAAGAGCCACCTGTCGCGCATCGGCCGCAAGCTGGGCACGGGCGACCGTGCGCAGATGGTGGCCCTCGCGATGCGCGCCGGGGTGATCCGCTGAGCGGAGATACCACGCCCCGCGACGACGGCGCCGGCGGTACCGGTCCAGGCCGGTCCACCGGCGCCCGTCGTCCCGGGGAACCCGTACCACCGGCCGGTGACCCGGCGGAACCCGTACCGGTGCCACTGCTGGCACCGGCCGACGGCGTGCCGCCGGTGGTGTCCGACGCCCGAGGCCTGGCCGCGGTGGCGGCGGACCTCGCGGTCGGCCACGGACCGGTGGCCATCGACGCCGAGCGGGCCTCCGGGTACCGCTACTCGCAGCGCGCCTATCTGGTGCAGATCCGCCGGGAGCCCGTGGGCACCGTGCTGATCGACCCGGTCATGATCCCGCAGCCGGAGTTCGCGGCGCTCGCGGACGCGTTGCGGGGCCTCGAGTGGGTGCTGCACGCCGCCTCCCAGGACCTGCCGTGCCTGGCCGAGCTGGGGCTCGTGCCGGACCGGCTGTTCGACACCGAGCTCGCCGGGCGGCTGGCCGGTTTCGAGCGCGTGGGCCTCGCGGCGATGGTCGAGCGGATGCTCGGCTACCAGCTGCGCAAGGGTCACGGCGCGGCCGACTGGTCCACCCGGCCGCTGCCGCACGACTGGCTCACCTATGCCGCGCTGGACGTCGAGCTGCTGCTGCCGTTGCGGGACACACTGTTCGTCGAGCTGACCCAGCAGGGCAAGCTGGAGTGGGCCGAGCAGGAGTTCGAGGCCGTCCGCCGGGCGCCGGCACCGGCGCCGCGCGCCGAGCCCTGGCGGCGCACCTCCGGCATCCACCGCATCCGCCGCGCCCGGCAGCTCGCCGCGGTGCGCGAGCTGTGGGAGGCCCGCGACGAGCTGGCCGAGCGGCGTGACATCGCCCCCGGACGGGTGCTGCCGGACGCGGCGATCGTGGAGGCCGCGGTGGCCGACCCGCCGGACGTCGCCGAGCTGACCAAGCTGCCGGTCTACCGCGGCCGGGCCCAGCGGCGGCTCGCGCAGACCTGGTCGGACGCGCTGGCGAGAGCCCGCGCGCTGCCCCGCACGGCGCTGCCCGAGGTGAACCCGGCGAGCGACGGACCGCCACCGCCGAGCCGCTGGGCGGACAAGGACCCGGCGGCCGCGGCCCGGCTGAGCGCGGCCCGGACGGGGCTCGCCGAGCTGGCCGCGCGGCACTCGCTGCCGGTGGAGAACCTGTTGCAGCCCGACCTGGTGCGCCGGATCTGCTGGCAGCCACCCGAGGGCGCCACCCCGGACTCGGTGGACCGTGCGCTCACCGCCGGCGGCGCCCGGCCGTGGCAGCGGGAGCTGACGGTGGACCTGCTGACGAAGGCGCTGACCGGCTGACCCGAGCCCGTCCGGCGGCGGAGCGGGCACGGCTGAGCGAGGCCGGCGGCGCGGTTGAGCGGAGACGGCACGGCTGAGCGCGGGGTCCGAGGCCAGGTCAGGTGAGGACCGCGCGGGCGTAGGTGGTGAGCGCCTCGCGGTCGGCGCGGCCGGTCTTGGCCATCAGGCTGGCCACGTGCTTCTCCACGGTGCGCGGCGAGATGTGCAGGCGGCTGCCGATGGCCTTGTTCCCCAGGCGTTCCACGAGCAGCTGGAACACCTCGTACTCGCGTGCGGTGACGCCCAGCGCGCGCAGCACGGCGGGGACCGCCTCGGTGCCGCCGCGGCGCTGCGGGACGGACGCGCCGACGCGGCGCAGCGCGGCCCGGCAGGCACCGGCCACGGCGGGTACGCCGGCCTCGTGGAAGTACAGCTCGGCGGCGCGCAACCAGTCCACCGGGCGGCCCCAGCCCGCCTCGTGCGCCTCCTCGGCGACCAGCCGCAGCGCCAGGTGCCCGGCCATCGGGTACAGGGCGCCGGCCCGCTCCCCCGCCGCCGACGCGCGGTCCGCCTCGGCGGTGCGGCCCTCGCGGCCGAGCAGCACCGCGTCGGCCAGGCAGGCGAACTGGGCGTTCCAGCGCATGGCGGCGGCCGGACCGGTGGTGAGCTCGTGGTACCGCGCGCGGTCCACCCGGCCGTCGAGCACGCCGAGCAGCAGGTGCAGTCCGGAGCGGCCGGCCAGGTGGAACATGGTGGGGCTGCGCTCCTCGTAGGCGAGCACCTGGGCCAGCTCCGCCGTCGCCGCCGCGCGGTCCTCCTCCAGCAGCGCGCAGAAGGCCCGCGCCAGCCCGTGCACCAGCGGCAGGTCGTAGGAGTCCCGGCCGCCGCGCCGGTCGAACTCGGCGAGCGCGGCGTCCATGCCGGTTCGGTCACCACGATGCGCGGCCAGCGTGGCACGCACCATGAGCACGTAGCGGGTGAGCCGGTCGAAGCGCAGGCGCACGGTGGCCCGCAGGCAGTCGTCCACCAGGCGCTCCGCCTCGGCGTGCTCGCCGCGCAGCACGGCCTGCAGGGCGAGGATGCCCTCCACCTCGTGCACCAGGGTCATGGCGCCGAGCCGGCTGGCCTCGGCGACCGCGCGGTGCAGCCCGGCCACGTCGCCGTCGGCCAGGCACGTGGTGCCCGCCTTGAGCACCAGCGCGTACACGCGCTTGATCGGCAGGTGGTGGCGCTCGGCCAGGTCGTGCATCCGCTCGAAGTGCGCGTCCGCCTCGGCGAGGTCGCGCTCCCTGGCGAGCACCCCGAGCAGCTGCAACGCCTCGCAGGCCACCAGCGGCAGCGGCACCCGCTCGGCGGCCTCGGCGGCGCGCCGCGCCAGGGCGGCCGCACGGCGGGTGCGGT
>DASWTI010000199.1:0-7869 GCA_036402215.1 Pseudonocardiaceae bacterium | reverse complement strand
GGCCGGGGCGGCTCGGGGCGCGCGTGCCGCGGGCGGTCGTACGGCGGCTGCGGTGGTGGCGGCGCGTACCTGGGGTCCCGCCGCGGGTCGGGGCGCTGGTCGCCCCGGTCGCCGCGTCGCGGTGGCCGATCTGCCACGGTGGACCTCCTCGCCGTCCCGCTGCGGCGCGGTCCTAGCCTCCTCGGCCATGGCGAACCGCGCCGGGACCCCGGCCACCGTGCTGCTCCAGCGGTCCGGGGTCACGTACACCCTGCACCCATACGAGCATGACCCGCGAGCCACCGCCTACGGCGACGAGGCCGCGTCCGCGCTGGGTGTGGACCCGGACCGATTGTTCAAGACGCTCATCGCCACGGTGGACCGGCGGCTGGTGTGCGCGGTGGTGGCGGTGTCCGGCCGTCTCGACCTCAAGGCCCTCGCCGCGGCGGTCCGGGGCAAGCGCGCCGAGCTCGCCGACCCGGCCGAGGCCCGGCGCGCCACCGGCTACGTCCCCGGCGGTATCTCCCCGCTCGGCCACCGGCAGCGGCTGCCGGTCGTGGTCGACGTCTCCGCCACCGGGTTCCCCACGGTGTACGTCTCGGCGGGCCGCCGCGGCCTGCAGGTCGAGCTCGCCCCCGGCGACCTGATCCGCCTCACCGCCGCCACCACGGCCGCCGTCACCTCCTGAGGACGGCCCGCCGCGTACCGGCTGCGTCGCCGGACCCCCGCCACGGACCGCCCGCCGGCCTCACCCCGTGGGAAGGTCCACCGGCCCCACCCGTGCGTACGCCGGCCCGGTGCCGCCCGGGAGAGGGCACCGGACCGGCGTACGCGTCCGGGTGCCGGGCTCAGCCGCCGCCGAGCCCGGCGAGGTCCACGTCGACGTCGCAGACCTTCCAGTCGCCGTTCTCCTTGCGGAGCGTCAGCTTGTGGGTGGCGCTGACCTTCTGACCGGCGAACTCGGTGTCCACCTTGACGTCCGCCGTGCCGGCCTCGCCGTCCTCGGTCACCGTGCCGACCGAGGCGCTCAGCTTGAGGTCCGGCAGATCGGGCAGGTCCGGGATGTCGGTCGGCATGTTGTCCGGCAGCTGCTCGGCGGCCTCCTCGGCCTGCTTCTTGAAGGCCTCGCAGTAGATGCTCGTGTCCGCCTTGCGGCCGTTGATCGCGTCGGCGTACTTCTGCGCCACGGCCTGCGGGCTGCCGCCACCGCCGCCGAGCCCGCCGCCGCGGGTCGCGAACACCACCACCAGCACCACGACCACCAGCAGCACCACGCCGCCACCGGCGAGAATCCACGGCAGCGGCGACTTCTTCCGCGGCGGTCCCGCGTACGGCTGCCCGTAACCACCCGGTTGGCCGAACGACCCCTGCTGGCCGCCGTACGGCTGCTGCCCGTACTGCTGACCGCCGTAGGGCTGCTGCTGACCCCATCCGCCGGACGGGTCCGGCCCGGCACCCGGCTGGCCGTACGGTCCCGGTTGGCCGTACGGGTTCTGCTGGCCGGGCTGGCCGTAGGGCTGCTGGCCTGGGAAGCCGCCGGACGGCGGCCCGTACTGGCCCGGTTGCCCCGGCTGCCCGGGCTGTCCGTACGGCCCCTGCGGCCCCTGCGGTCCCGGCTGCTGCGGCGGGTAGGTCATGGCTACGGGTACCCCCATCCGTCAGGCGATGATCGCCTTACGCGAACCTTGCGCGGTGGGACGCACGGTAGTCGGTGATCGGTTGGGCCAGGCACCGAGATGGCCCAACCGTGGCTCTACCAGGGCCTGTGACAGTGACGTTTCCGCATCAGGGGATCTGTTGGACTGCACACAACCTGGCGTTTCGCAAGCTCACGGTTGTGGAAGATGGCCGGTACCGTGGAGGAACCGGTAGAGCGAACGGGAGGAGGTGCCGACATGCAGCACGACCGCCCAGGCGGCCGGTCCGATGACGAGGACCGGGAACGCAGCGCTGCGGAGCTACACCGCCAGATCGGGTTCCTGGAAGACGAAGTGGCCCTGCTACGCCGCAAGCTCACCGAGTCACCGAGGCATGTCCGACTGCTCGAGGAGCGACTGGCGGAGGCGTCGTCCCGGCTGGCGCAGCTCACCGAGCGCAACGCCAAGCTGATCGACACCTTGAAGGACGCGCGCAACCAGCTCATGGCGCTGCGCGAGGAGGTCGACCGGCTGGCGCAGCCGCCCAGCGGTTACGGCGTGTTCCTGTCCGTGCACGAGGACAACACGGTCGACGTCTTCACCGCCGGCCGCAAGATGCGGGTCGCCGTGTCGCCGACGGTGGAGACGGAGGGCCTGCGCCGTGGCCAGGCGGTGCGGCTCAACGAGGCGCTGACGGTCGTGGAGGCCGGCGGCTTCGAGTCCATCGGCGAGGTGTGCGCGCTGCGCGAGGTGCTCGCCGACGGCGACCGCGCCCTCGTGGTCGGGCACGCCGACGAGGAGCGCGTGGTCTGGCTGGCCGATCCGCTGAGCGACTCCCCGCTCAAGCCGGGCGACTCGCTGCTCGTCGACACCAAGGCCGGCTACGCCTACGAGCGGGTCCCCAAGGCCGAGGTCGAGGACCTGGTGCTGGAGGAGGTGCCGGACGTCGACTACCTCGACATCGGTGGCCTCGGCCGGCAGATCGAGCAGATCCGCGACGCCGTGGAGCTGCCGTTCCTGCACTCCGATCTGTTCCGCGAGTACCAGCTGCGCCCGCCGAAGGGCGTCCTGCTCTACGGCCCGCCCGGCTGCGGCAAGACGCTCATCGCCAAGGCCGTGGCGAACTCGCTCGCCAAAAAGGTTGCCCAGGCCCGCGGCGACGACGACGGGGACAACGCCAAGAGCTACTTCCTCAACATCAAGGGCCCCGAGCTGCTCAACAAGTTCGTCGGCGAGACCGAGCGGCACATCCGGCTGATCTTCCAGCGGGCGCGCGAGAAGGCCAGCGAGGGCACCCCGGTCATCGTGTTCTTCGACGAGATGGACTCGATCTTCCGCACCCGTGGCTCGGGCGTCTCCTCGGACGTCGAGACGACGATCGTGCCTCAGCTCCTCTCCGAGATCGACGGCGTCGAGGGCCTGGAGAACGTCATCGTCATCGGCGCCTCGAACCGCGAGGACATGATCGACCCCGCGATCCTGCGCCCGGGACGGCTCGACGTGAAGATCAAGATCGAGCGCCCGGACGCCGAGGCGGCGAAGGACATCTTCTCCAAGTACCTGCTCCCCACCCTCCCCATCCACGCCGACGACGTCGCCGAGTTCGCCGGTGACAAGGCGGCCTGCATCGACGCGATGATCCAGACGACCGTCGAGCGGATGTACGAGGAGACCGAGGAGAACCGGTTCCTGGAGGTCACCTACGCCAACGGTGACAAGGAGGTCCTGTACTTCCGGGACTTCAACTCCGGCGCCATGATCCAGAACATCGTCGACCGCTCCAAGAAGTCGGCCATCAAGTCGGTGCTGGAGACGGGCCAGCCGGGCCTGCGGGTCCAGCACCTGCTCGACGCCATCGTCGACGAGTTCGCCGAGAACGAGGACCTGCCGAACACGACCAACCCGGACGACTGGGCCCGCATCTCCGGCAAGAAGGGCGAGCGGATCGTCTACATCCGCACGCTCGTCACCGGCAAGAACGCCGAGTCCGGCCGTGCGATAGACACCGCGACGAACACCGGCCAGTACCTGTAGTCGTCCGCCCCGCGGGCCCGGCAGCCACCACGCTGCCGGGCCCGTTGGCGTGCGGGGTAATTGGACCGGTGGTCCGTGCCGTGCCGTGCGACAGGTGCTGTTCGCGCCTCGCCCCGCCCGGCCCCATCGGTCCCGCCCACAGCTTGCCAGTCAGATCTTCTGCGTAAAGCTAATGAAGGACGAGGGGGACGAGGGAACAAGAACAAGCACGGGACGAGAACCAGGACCGGCGCCCGGCGGCGGTCGATCACCGACAGCGACCACCGACAACGGTCGCCGACAACGGTGACAGACAACGATGGCCGGCATGGGCGACGGCTGTGGGTGTGCGTAGCGCGGCCGGGAGCCGCGGGTGCGGGGCCAGGCCGGGTCAGAGGCGGCCGGAGCGGCGGGCCCAGGCGCTGAACGCCAGGGTGCACAGGGGAGGCACGCTCGCCACCAGCGCGAGCGCCGTGGTGCCCGGCCGCCACCGCAGCGGGCGGAACGCCACCAGGACCACCAGCACGTACGCGACGAAGACGCCGCCGTGGATCGGGCCGAAGATCTTGACCCCGAGTTCGTTGTCGGACAGCACGTACTTGAACAGCATGCCGACGAGCAGCCCGGCCCAGGACACCGCCTCGGCGATGGCGACGATGTGGAAGGCGGTGCGGAGACGGTCGGTGCGGGTGGGGGCGACGACGGCGGTCATGGGGGGAACCTAGCCGGGCGGTGACAACGGCCCGCGGACCGGGGAGCGTCCTCGCGGCCGAAGGTGACTCGACCGCGACGGGTGCCGGCCGGGGACCGTAGGCTCGTGGGTATGAGGCGGATCATGGGCACCGAGATCGAGTACGGCATTTCGGTGCCTGGCGACCCCACGGCGAACCCGGTGCTGACGTCCACGCAGGTCGTCCTGGCGTACGCGGCGGCGGCCGAGCTGCCCCGTGCCCGGCGTGCCCGCTGGGACTACGAGGTGGAGTCACCGCTGCGCGACGCACGGGGCTTCGACCTCGGTGCGCCGGGCATCCCGCACACGGACCCGGAGCTGGACGACCTGGGCGCGGCGAACGTCATCCTCACCAACGGTGCCCGGCTCTACGTCGACCACGCGCACCCGGAGTTCTCCACCCCCGAGGTCACCAACGCCCGCGACGCGGTGATCTGGGACAAGGCGGGGGAGCGGGTCATGGAGGAGGCGGCGCTGCGGGCCGCCACCGTGCCCGGCAACCCGCCCATCCAGCTCTACAAGAACAACGTGGACGGCAAGGGCGCCAGCTACGGCTCGCACGAGAACTACCTGATGGCCCGCTCGACGCCGTTCACGGCGGTCATCGCCGGCCTCACGCCGTTCTTCGTGACCCGCCAGGTGGTGACCGGCTCCGGCCGGGTGGGCATCGGCGCGGCCGGTGAGGACGCGGGCTTCCAGCTCTCCCAGCGTTCCGACTACATCGAGGTCGAGGTCGGCCTGGAGACGACGCTCAAGCGCGGCATCATCAACACCCGCGACGAGCCGCACGCGGACGCCGACAAGTACCGGCGGCTGCACGTCATCATCGGCGACGCGAACCTCGCCGAGTACTCCACGTACCTCAAGCTCGGCAGCACCGCGCTGGTGCTGGACGTCATCGAGTCCGGGCAGCGGTTCGACGACGTGCGCCTCGCCGAGCCGGTGCGCGCGGTGCACCAGATCAGCCGTGACCCGTCGCTGCGCCAGCTCGTGGAGCTCACCGACGGCCGCCGGGTCACCGGCCTGGACATCCAGCGCGTCTACTTCGAGCGCGCGGCCAAGCACATCGAGCAGACCATGGGCGGCGACGTCGACCCGCGCACCGAGCACGTGCTGCGCACCTGGGGCGAGGTGCTCGACGACCTGGCCAGGGACCCGATGGACTGCGCGGACCGGCTCGACTGGCCAGCCAAGCTGCGGCTGCTGGAGGGCTACCGGGCACGCGACGGCCTGCAGTGGTCCTCGCCGCGGTTGCAGCTCGTGGACCTGCAGTACTCCGACGTGCGCCTCGGCAAGGGCCTCTACAACCGCCTCGTGACGCGCGGCTCGATGAAGCGGCTGGTGACCGAGGACGAGGTGCGGGCGGCCATGACCGAACCGCCGGCCGACACCCGCGCCTACTTCCGCGGCCGCTGCCTGGAGCGCTACCCGGCCGAGGTGGCCGCCGCGTCCTGGGACTCGGTCATCTTCGACCTCGGCCGGGAGTCCCTGGTGCGCATTCCCACCCTGGAGCCGCTGCGTGGCACCCGGGCGCACGTGGGGGAGCTGCTGGAGGCCTCCAGCACGGCGCAGGAACTCGTCGACGCCCTCACGAGGGGCTGACGGGTGCCGGCGAGGGCCGTCCGGCAACGGGGTGACGGACACTCGCCGGGTTCGTCAGGTGACGAGCCGCGATCGAGGTCCGGTCGGTAGGGTTTGAGGTAAGGAACGCCCACGCGGGAGGCGAAGATGTCGCAGGAGCAGGTCAAGCGCCAAGGCGGCGGCGGGGACGGCGACGACGAGGCCGGTGCCGCCCCGGCCGGCCAGGAGCGCCGGGAGAAGCTCGGCGAGGACGTCGACGCGATTCTCGACGAGATCGACGACGTGCTCGAGGAGAACGCGGAGGACTTCGTGCGGGCGTACGTGCAGAAGGGCGGGCAGTGAGCCGGAGTGACCACGGGGTGGCCCTGCCGCCCGCGTACCGTGCGGTGGGGTCGTCCTCGTTCACCGAGTTCCTGGCCGAGGCGGCGCCGGACCTGCTTCCGGGCCGCCGGGTGCTCCCGGACGGTGTCGCCGGTCTGAACCCGCCGCACGGCACCACGATCGTCGCGCTGACCTTTCGCGGCGGCGTCCTGATCGCCGGTGACCGGCGGGCCACGTCGGGCAACCTCATCGCGCAGCGCGACATCGAGAAGGTCTTCATCACCGACGGCTACTCCGCGGTCGGCATCGCCGGCACCGCCGGCCTGGCCATCGAGATGGTGCGGCTGTTCGCGGTGGAGCTGGAGCACTACGAGAAGATCGAGGGCGTGCTGCTGTCCCTGGACGGCAAGGCGAACCGGCTCGCCGGCATGATCCGCAACAACCTCGGCGCGGCCATGCAGGGCCTCGCCGTGGTGCCGCTGCTCGTCGGCTACGACCTCGCGGCGGCGGACTCCGACCGCGGCGGGCGCATCGTGTCCTACGACGTGGTCGGCGGCCGTTACGACGAGCACGGCGGGTACCACGCCGTGGGCTCCGGCTCGCTGTTCGCCAAGTCGTCGCTGAAGAAGCTGTACGACCCGGCGGCGGACCAGGAGACCGCCGTGCGCACCGCCATGGAGGCGCTGTACGACGCCGCCGACGACGACACCGCGACCGGTGGCCCGGACGTCGGCCGGCGCATCTACCCCGTGGTCGTCACGATCACGGCGGCGGACGGCGCGCTCCGCCTCACCGACGACGAGGCCGGCCGGGTGGCCGAGGCCGTCGTCGCCGGTCGCGTCGAGAACCCCCGCGGCTGACGCCCGCGAACCCCCGAGTGAACCCCGAACGCCCAGGAAGGTCCGCGCCGTGACGATGCCGTTCTACGCCTCGCCCGAGCAGCTCATGCGGGAGCGCTCGGAAATCGCCCGCAAGGGCATCGCGCGGGGCCGCAGCGTCGTGGTGCTCTCGATCGCCGACGGGGTGCTGTTCGTCGCCGAGAACCCCTCCGGCACCCTGCACAAGATCTCCGAGATCTACGACCGCATCGGCTTCGCCGCCGTCGGCCGCTACCCGGAGTTCGAGAACCTGCGGGTGGCCGGCATCCGGCTCGCCGACGTGCGCGGCTACTCCAACGACCGCAGCGACGTGAGCGGCCGCTCGCTGGCCAACGCGTACGCGCAGACCCTGGGCTCGATCTTCACCGAGCAGCTCAAGCCGTACGAGGTGGAGCTGTGCCTCGCCGAGGTCGGGGCGGACGCCGAGGACGACCTGCTCTACCGGATCACCTACGACGGCTCCATCTACGAGGAGCCCGGCTGGGTGGTGATGGGCGGCACCACCGACCCGATCAGCACGGCCATGCGCGCGGCGTACGAGCCGAACATGGCGCTGGGCGACGCGATCGCGGCGGCGGTGGACGCGCTGCGCACCACCGGTGGCAGCGCCGGCGCCGACAAGCGTGACCTCGGGCCGAAGCAGCTGGAGGTGGCGATGCTCGACCGCCGCCGCCCGCGCCGGGCCTTCCGCCGCCTGGTGGGCGCCGCCGTGGAGGCCCTGCTGCCGGGG
>DASWTI010000198.1:0-7849 GCA_036402215.1 Pseudonocardiaceae bacterium | reverse complement strand
GGCGCCGTGCCGCCGAGCCGCACCTCCCGCTCCGGGCCGCCCAGCTCGCGCAGCGCGGCCGCCGCGGCTCCGGCGGCGGCCGGCCGGTCGCTCACGACCACCAGCAGGAAACACTCGTCCCGGCCGGGCATCGGGCCTCCTCATCGGGGATCGCGACGGAGCCCCGATCGTTGCTGCCCAGAATTGCGCGCCGCATCTTCTCGCGTGCGCTCGGCCGATTTCCCGTGCTGGTAGCAACGGTCACTCGTGCATTTCTCGATTTATTCATTGATGGCGTATCGCCGATTTCACCTTCCCTTCCCGGTGCGGTGCTGCCAGGGTCGCGGCATGCCTCCGAGGACCAGGTCGACGCGTAGCGGCAGCGCCACCAGGAGCCGGGCCCGGCGCCCGCGGCCGGTGGGCGGCCGGGTGCTCGTCATCGGCGGGTACGGCGCGGTCGGTGTCACCGTCACCCGGGTGCTGGCCGCCGGGCTGCCGGACCGCGTGGTGGTCGCCGGCCGCGACCCGGTGCGCGCCCGCCGGACCGGCACCGGCCTCGGCGCGCACGCCGGGGTGGCGCTGGACATCACCGACCTGGACGCCGTCGAGCGGGCCGTGCGGGAGCACGAGGTGAGCACCGTCGTGCTGTGCGTGGAGCCGGCCGACGGGGCCCTCGCCCGGCGGTTGTTCGGCCTCGGCGTGCACCTGGTGGACGTCGGGCCGACGTACGAGCTGCTCGCCCAGGTGGAGCGCGCGGCGCCGGTCGCCACCGAGGCCGGGGCCACCGGGCTGATCAGCGTCGGCCTCGCCCCCGGGCTGACGAACCTGCTGGCCCGGCGCGCGGTGACCGAGCTGGGCGGCGCCGACCGGGTGGACATCACGCTGCTCATCGGCGCGGCCGAGGAGCACGGCCCCGACGTGGTCCGCTGGACCGTCGACCAGCTCGCCGCGTCCAGCCGGGCCCCGGAGCCGGCGCCGCCGCTGGCCGTGGAGCTGCCCGGTTACGGCCGCCGCACCGCGCACCCGTTCCCGTTCTCCGACCAGTACAGCCTGCGCCGCACGCTCGGGGTGCCGGCCGTGGTCACCCGCATGGCGCTCGACCCCGCGTACCTGGGCACGTCGGTGTTCGCCATGCGCCGGCTCGGCGTCTACAAGCTGACGCGCTGGCCCTGGGTGCGCCGCGCGATGATCGCCTCGCTGGGCGGCGTGGCCGTCGGCGGCGACGGCTTCGTGGTCCGGGTCGACGCGCACCGGGCCGGCCGCCGCGTCTCCTACGCGCTCACCGGCCGCGAGCAGAGCCGCTGCACGGCGCTCGTCGCGGCGCACGCCACCCGGCACCTGCTGTCCGGCGCGCTGGAGCCCGGCGTGCGGCACGTCGACGAGATCCCGGCGCTGGACGGCGTGCCGGAGCTGCTGGCCCCGGAGGGCTACGCCCTCTGGACCCCGGATCGCCTGGGCTGATCGACACCGCCGGCCGCGCGCCGGCCGCCGCCTGATCGGCACAGCATGATCGGCACAGCCTGATCGATGCCGGCAGGTCGACGCCCGCCGGCGCCCCGCGGCTCAGCGCAGGCAGATCAGGACCGGCGGGTCGGGTTCGAGGGCGGCACCCGCCCCGGACAACGGCTGCGGCCGCGGGTTGCGCGGCTCGCGGACCCCGGCGGAGCCGTCCTCCGGGTAGTCGTCGTCCCACCAGTCGTCGCTGAACAGTGCCGGGACCGACTCCCGGCCGGGCCGCCGGAGAGGCCGGCGCCCGCGTGGTCTGCGCGCCTCGTCCATGACCTCAGTATGCGCCCGCTCCGCCGCGGAACACAGGGTCCGCCCGAGCGGCCTCGCCTGCGCCGAACGGGTTACCCGCCGCCGGTCAGCCGGGCGTGCCAGCGCACCGCCTGGGCGTCGGTCAGCAGCGCCACCTGGTCCACCACGGCGCGCAGCCTGGCCTCGTCGGTGCGCGCCGCCTCCCACTCGGCCCGCGGCACCGGGTCCAGGCCCTCGGGCGCCCCGGCCAGCAACGCCGCCACCAGCTCGGCCAGCAGCGTCCGCTGCCCGGCCTGCATGACCAGCCGCTCCGGGTCGCGCATCACGTAGCGCACGGCCACCGCCTTGAGCACCGCCACCTCGGCGGCCACCAGCGGCGGCACCACCAGGTGCGCCTCGTACCGCCGCAGCGGTCCCGGCCCGTAGGCCGCCCGGGTGCTGTCCACCGCGGCACCGGCGAACCGCCCCACCAGCTCGCTGGTCAGCCGCTTCAGCGCCACCTGCGCGGAGAGCGAGCCGTCGTAGGCCACCGCGTCGGCCACCGCGCCGATCCGCAGCAGCCCGGCCGCGGCCTCCTCCAGCGCCGTCGCGGGCTGCGAGCTGAAGTGCGTGGCGGCCAGCGCGGCGAGCGCCGCCCGCTCGGCCGGGGAGGCCAGCGCGTCCAGCGAGATCCGCCCCGACTCCACGCCGTCCTCCACGTCGTGCACCGAGTAGGCCACGTCGTCGGACCAGTCCATGACCTGCGCCTCCAGGCACCGCCGCCCGGGCGGCGCGCCCTCGCGCACCCAGTCGAACACCGGCAGGTCGTCGGCGTACGCGCCGTACTTGCGGGTGCCGGTCCGCCGCGGCCACGGGTACTTGGTGACGGCGTCCAGCGTGGCCCTGGTCAGGTTCAGCCCGCGCGGGCCACCGTCCAGCGCCTTCGGTTCCAGCCGGGTCAGGATGCGCAGCGTCTGCGCGTTGCCCTCGAACCCGCCGCAGGCCGCGGCCACCTCGTCGAGCGCGGCCTCGCCGTTGTGCCCGAACGGCGGGTGCCCGATGTCATGCGCCAGCCCCGCGGTGTCCACCACGTCCGGGTCACACCCCAGCTCCTCGGCGATGCCGCGGCCGATCTGGGCGACCTCCAGTGAGTGCGTCAGCCGGGTCCGCGGCGAACCCCGCAGCTCCGCGCCCTCGCCGGGGCCGACCACCTGGGTCTTGCCGGCCAGCCCGCGCAGCGCCGCGGAGTGCAGCACCCGCGCGCGGTCCCTGGCGAACGGCGTGCGCTGCTCGGCCCGCACCCCGGCCACCGCGGCGACCTTCGCCGGCTCGGCCAGCAGCCGCGCCCGGTCGTGCCCGGAGTACCCGCCGTCCGGCCACGCGGACGGCGGGGTCGCCGGGGAGGCGGTCACCCGACGCCGGTGCCGGGCGTCTCCGCCGGCGCGTGCGTGAGCCGGTAGTACACCATCGCCGCGGTCTCCCGCAGGATGTAGCGGGCCTGGGTCTGCCGGGTCCGCACGGCCGGGCCCTGCCGGGTCGGCGAGGTCCAGGCGGCCAGCCCGGCGTCCCGGGCCATGGTCCGCGCCCGCAGCGAGTGCCACGGGTCGGTCACCACGATCGCCGAGTCCCAGCCGCGTTCCCGCGCCACGTCGGCCACGGCGCGCAGGCTGCCCAGGGTGTCCGCCCCGGTGTCCACGGCGAGCACCTTGTCGTCGGGCAGCCCGGCCTCGGCGATGAGGTAGTTGCGCCCGGCCTGCGCCTCGGTGAACGTGTCCCCGGTGCGCCGGCCGCCGACCGTCACCACCATCGGCGCCACGCCCTGCTCGTAGAGCCGCTTGGCGTGCTCCAGCCGGGCCTCCAGGATCGAGGACGGCCGTCCGTCGTACTGCGCGGCGCCGAGCACCACCACGATGTCCGCCGTGGTGCGGTCGTCCGTGCGGGCCACCTGCCACACCCGGAAACCGGTGCCGCCGACCACCAGGGCGGTGATCAGCAGCACCCCGGCGCCGAGCCGGACCACCCACGCACCGAACACGGGCCCCAGCCTACGGAAGCGTCAGCAGCCGACGAGCCGCGCGGCCAGGTAGGACTCCAGCTGGTCCATGGCCACCCGCTCCTGCGACATGGTGTCGCGCTCGCGCACGGTGACCGCGTGGTCGGACAGCGTGTCGAAGTCCACCGTCACGCAGAACGGCGTGCCCACCTCGTCCTGGCGGCGGTAGCGGCGGCCGATGGCCCCGGCGTCGTCGACGTCGATGTTCCAGTTGCGGCGCAGCGCGGTCGCCAGGTCGCGGGCCTTCGGCGAGAGCTCGGCGTTGCGGGACAACGGGAGCACCGCGGCCTTGACCGGCGCGAGCCGGCGGTCCAGGCGCAGCACGGTGCGCTTGTCCACGCCGCCCTTGGCGTTCGGCGCCTCGTCCTCGGCGTACGCGTCGATCAGGAACGCCATCATCGAGCGGCCCACGCCGGCCGCCGGCTCGATCACGTACGGCCGGTAGCGCGAGCCGGTGGCCTGGTCGAAGTACGACAGGTCGACGCCGGAGTGGTTGGAGTGCGTGGTCAGGTCGAAGTCCGTGCGGTTGGCGACGCCCTCCAGCTCGCCCCACTCGCTGCCCGGGAAGCCGAACCGGTACTCGATGTCCACGGTTCGCTTCGCGTAGTGCGAGAGCTTCTCCTTGGGGTGCTCGTAGTGCCGCAGGTTGTCCCGCGAGATGCCCAGGTCGACGTACCAGTCGGTGCGCGCGTCGATCCAGTACTGGTGCCACTGCTCGTCGTCGCCCGGCTCGACGAAGAACTCCATCTCCATCTGCTCGAACTCGCGCGTGCGGAAGACGAAGTTGCCCGGCGTGATCTCGTTGCGGAACGACTTGCCGATCTGGCCGATGCCGAACGGCGGCTTGCGGCGCGAGGTCGTCATCACGTTGAGGAAGTTGACGAAGATGCCCTGCGCGGTCTCCGGGCGCAGGTAGTGCATGCCTTCCTCGGACTCCACCGGGCCGAGGTAGGTCTTCAGCATCATGTTGAACTCGCGCGGCTCGGTGTACCTGCCGCGGGTGCCGCAGTTCGGGCACGGCACGTCGGACAGGTCGTCCTCACTGGCCGGCTTGCCGGTGCGCTCGGCGTACTCCTCGGCGAGCTGGTCGGCGCGGAAGCGCTTGTGGCAGCTCTGGCACTCGACCAGCGGGTCGTGGAAGACGTCCACGTGGCCGGAGGCGACCCACACCTGGCGCGGGAGGATGACCGACGAGTCCAGGCCGACCACGTCGTCGCGGCCGGTGACGACGGTGCGCCACCACTGCCGCTTGACGTTGTCCTTCAGCTCGACGCCCAGCGGTCCGTAGTCCCACGCCGACCGCGTGCCGCCGTAGATCTCCCCGCACGGGTAGACGAAGCCACGGCGCTTGCAGAGGTTGACGACGGCGTCGATACGGGCCGGATCGGACGGGGGCACGACGGTTCTCCTTGCGATGGGCGAGGGTGCCCAGGGTAGCGACGCCGCCGGAGCACCCGCGCGGGTATTGCCTAGTGGCGCGGCGTGCTCGGCCCGGCGGCCTCGCCCAGCCCGATCGTGCCGGCGTCGGCGGCGATCAGGCTGCTCCGCTCCACGACCTCACCGTCCGTGCTGCTCAGCAGCGTCTCGTACACGGCGGGCGCGCCGGTCTCGGCCTCCGACAGCAGCGGGATCACGTGCTCCCGCACCGGGAACGGCGACAGCGCCCGGCGGTAGCCCGCGACGTCGTCGAACTCGGCGACCAGCACCCAGCGGCCGCCGTCCTCGGTGGCCGGGCCGGCGATCGCGCGGCGGCAGCCGTCCTGCGCGCCGAGCAGCTCCACGGCGCGGCGCACGCGCCCGCGGAAGGCCGCCGCGGCCGGACCATCGCCCACGGCGAACCGGCAGACCAGCAGCACGGCGCCTCCTCACTACCATCCGGGGTCGTACGGGTCAGCCTACGGAGGGTCGTGACGTGAACCGACGCGGTCGGCGGGTGCTGGTGCCCGGCAAGGGTCCGCTGTCCCAGGTGCCGCCGCTCGTCGCCGGCCTGGCGGTGACCGCGGTCTTCGCCGCCGGGGTGATCACCGGCGGCGTGCTCGGCGCGCTGCTGCTCGGGGCGCTGGTGCTCGGCGTGGCCGCGCTGCTCGCCGTGGCCTGGCCGCGGCTGCGGCCGGTGGACCGGGGGCTGCGGCTGCTGGTCCTGGCGATCCTGGTGGCCGTGACGCTGGCCCAGCTGCGCTGAGCCGCCGCGCGCCGACGCCGGCCGCGGCTCGCGCTGCCGAGAGCGGTTGTCGTTCTCACCTACGATGGCAGGCGTGAACACGCCCGCGACGCCGGTGGCCGAGGACGAGCACTCGGCGGACCGCCTCGCGCCGGCTCCGATGCCGCTGCGGCCGGACAGCCTGGTGGCCGCGGGGGAGCTGCTGCGGGCGCTCGCCGCGCCGGTGCGGATCGCGCTCGTGCTGCAGCTGCGGGACTCGCCGCGCTGCGTGCACGAGCTCGTCGAATCGCTCGGCGTGGCGCAGCCGCTGGTCTCGCAGCACCTGCGGGTGCTCAAGTCGGTGGGCGTGGTGCGCGGCGACCGGCACGGCCGCGAGGTCGTCTACACCCTGGTCGACGACCATCTCGCACACATCGTCGCGGACGCCGTCACGCACGTGGAGGAGGGGCAGTGACCGCATCGGTGCCCGGACAGCGCGCCACCCGGCAGCGCGCCGCCGTGGCCAGGCTGCTGGACCGGACCGGCGCGTTCAGGTCCGCCCAGGACCTCCACGAGGAACTGCGCCGCCGCGGCGAGACCATCGGCCTCACCACCGTGTACCGCACCCTCCAGGCCCTCGCCGAGGCCGGCGAGATCGACGTCCTGCGCACCGACTCCGGCGAGTCCCGCTACCGCCGCTGCTCCGCCCACCATCACCACCACCTCGTCTGCCGCCGCTGCGGCCGCACCGTCGAGGTCGAGGGCCCTACCGTCGAACGCTGGGCCGAGAAGGTCGCCGCCGAACACTCCTTCCGCGACGTCGACCACACCATCGAGATCGTCGGCACCTGCGCCGACTGCCCGTCCTGACCGTCACGTCCGCGCGCCGCGCCTCGTCCTGAGGGCGACGACGCGGAGGAGGACGTGATGGCGCGGATCGAGGCGGTGCCGGCGAAGGACGCCGGGGTGTTCGGGCGGCTGGTGTACCGGTTGGTGCGCAGGCGGTTCGGGGACGTTATGGAACCGGTGGCGGTGGCCCGGCACCACCGGGGGGTGTTCCGGGCCTCCGTGGTGCACGAGGGGATGGTCGAGCGGTCGCTGCGCGTGCTGCCCGCGGGCCTGCGCGCGCTCGTCGTCTACCGGGTGGCGACCGTGCTGGGGTGTTCGTGGTGCGTGGACTTCGGCGACATGAAGATGCGGCTGGACGGGCTGGACACCGGGCGGCTGGGGGAGCTGGACGAGTACGCCACCAGCGCCGCGTTCGACGGGACGGAGCGGGCGGCGCTGGCGTACGCGGACGGCATGTCGGCCTCGCCGCCGCACGTCACCGACGAGCAGGTGGCCGAGCTGGAGCGGCTGCTCGGCCGGGCGGGCCTGGTCGAGCTCACCTACCTGGTCGCGCTGGAGAACGCGCGCGCCCGGTTCAACGACGCGCTGGGGATCAGGGACCAGGGGTTCGCGGCGAACTGCGCGGTGTCTCCGGTGTCTCCGGCGTCTCCTGTGTCCCGGAGGTCGCCGGCGTCTCCGGCAGGCGGGTGAGTTTGTCCGGGTTGGCGACGTTGTACAGGCCCCAGATGCGGCCGTCGCGGATCGCCGCCACCGACACGGTGAGGGGGATCTTGCGGCCGTCGGCGGTGACCGTGTCGCGGACCAGCGTGCCCAGCTCGCCGTTGACCAGGACGGGCTCGAACAGGCCGGCGTCGATGCCGTAGATCCGGCTGAGGCCGAGCAGGAAGTTCGCCACCTCGCGGGGGCCGCGCAACGGCCGACCGGCTGCGGGTGCCTTGCCACCGCCGTCGCCGACCATGACGACGTCGGGGTGCAGCAGGGCGACGACCGCGTCCAGGTCGCCGCCGGCCAGCGCGGTGGCGAGGGCGCCGAGCAACTCGGCCTGCTCGGCGGCCGCGGCGGCGGGCGGCACGTCGGCGTCGGCCACCGCG
>DASWTI010000197.1:0-3359 GCA_036402215.1 Pseudonocardiaceae bacterium | reverse complement strand
GCCGACCCCGGCGTCGAGGGCACCTACGTGCCGGCCGGCTCGCCCGGCGGCCCGGTGTCCGCCGTGCCGGACGGGCCGCACGGCGCCGAGGGCACGCTCGTCACGGGCGAGCGCTCGTTCCAGCTCAACCCGGTGACCTGGGAGCAGCTGCGGACCACCGCGGTGACGCTGCGCGGGGACCGGCCGGCGCCGGTGGTGACGCGGGCCGAGGTGGCCGCCTTCTGCCGGGCCAACCTGGACGACTACTGGTGGCCGGAGTTCGACCGGGTGCGGCGGCGGATCGCCGATCGGGCGGACGACGAGCCGGTTCCCTCGCCCGTGGTGGAGTGGCTGATGCTGGGCCCGGCGCGGCTGTGGCACACGGTGCGCACCGGCGAGATCGTGTCCAAGTCCCGCGCCGGGGCGCTGATGACGGACCGCTGGCCGGACCTGGCGGAGGCCGTGCGTGACACCCTCGCGTTCCGGAATGGCCAGGACCTTCCTCTGTTCACGCGACACGTACGCACTGCGATGACATTCGGTGAGCGCATTTCCGCCGATCTCTGAGTTCGTTCACCGCCGCAAGTGGCCGGACGATTCGAGGACGTCGCCGGGTGACGGGTGGTGGACGACGCCGGCCACGTGATCGAACGCGAGCGGGACGGCGGTCAGTTCCCCGACGACGACCGCTACCCGCTCCGCCTCGGCCGAGGTGACGCACCGACGGCCGGGCCTGCGCGGTGGGCCGGGCCGTTGCGGGTAGCGTGACCCGCCGTGTCGTCCGCCGTGTCCGAGGTCCCGCTGCCGCCCAGGGCGAAGGACGACCTGCCGGACGTCCACGACCTGCTGACCGCCGCCGTCGAGGCGCTCGGCGGGGAGCGGCGCGACGGGCAGCTCACGATGGCCGAGGCGGTGGCACGCTCGCTGCGCACCGGCGTGCACCTGGCCGTGCAGGCCGGCACCGGCACCGGCAAGTCGCTCGCCTACCTGGTGCCCGCGGTGCGGCACGCCATGGAGAAGGAGTCGACCGTCGTGGTGTCCACGGCGACGATCGCGCTGCAACGGCAACTCGTGGACCGCGACCTGCCGCGGCTGGCGAAGAACCTCGCGCCGCTGCTGGGCCGCGAGCCCACGTTCGCCATCCTCAAGGGCCGCCGCAACTACCTGTGCGTGCACAAGCTGAACACCGGCCCCACGGACGAGCCCGACGACGAGGTGCTGTTCGACCCGTTCGCGGTGTCCGCGCTGGGACGGCAGATCACCCGGCTCAACGAGTGGGCGTCCGAGACCCGCACCGGTGACCGTGACGAGCTGGTGCCCGGGGTGAACGAGCAGGCCTGGCGGCAGGTGTCGGTGAGCGCGCGGGAGTGCCTGGGGCAGCGCTGCCCGGCGATCGGCGACTGCTTCGCCGAGCAGGCGCGCGCCGCCGCGGCGAAGGTCGACGTGGTGGTGACCAACCACGCGCTGCTGGCGATCGACGCGCTGGAGAACGGCATCGTGCTGCCGGAGCACGACGTCGTGGTGGTGGACGAGGCGCACGACCTGGTGGACCGGGTGACCGGGGTGGCCACCGGCGAGCTGACCGCCGGCATGGTGAACGCGGCCGCCAAGCGCTGCGGGCGGCTCATCGACCAGGCTCTGGCGGACCGGCTGGCGGAGGCGGCGGACGGGCTGACGGTGGCGCTCGCCGACGCCCCGGTGGCGCGCTGGGAGCGGATGCCGGCGGTGGCCGGGACCGTGCTGACGGCGCTGCGGGACGCCGCCGCGGCCTGCCGGACGGCGCTCGGGCCGAACCGCCGCGAGGAGACCTCCGACGCCACGGCGCGCAAGCTCGCGGTGGCTCTGCTCGGCGAGGTGCACGACGTGGCCGAGCGGCTGCTCGGGGCGTTCGCCGAGGACGACGCGGCGACCCGGTTCGACGTGGTGTGGCTGTCCGAGGAGGAGCGGCGCGGGCTCGTGCTGCGGGTGGCGCCGCTGGCCGTGGGCGGGCTGCTGCGCTCGACGATCTTCGCGCGCTCCACGGTGGTGCTGACGTCGGCGACGCTCGCGCTCGGCGGCGCGTTCGACACGCTGGCCCGGCAGTGGGGACTGCCGCCGTCGGCGGACGCCCCGGGCGGCACGGGCGACGGCGCCGCGGCGTCCCCGGTTTCCGGGACCACGCGGCGGACGGCCGACGGGTCCACGGGCTCGGACCCCTCGGGGTCGGCCGCGGTGGCCGGGATGGCCACCGAGAAGGCACCGCCGTCGGACACCTCGGGGCCGCGCTGGCGCGGGCTGGACGTGGGCTCGCCGTTCGACTACGGGCGCAGCGCCATCCTCTACATGGCGCGGCACCTGCCGGCGCCCGGGCGCGACGGGCTGCCGCCGGAGTACCTGACGGAGATCCAGGAGCTGGTGGAGGCGGCGGGCGGCCGGACGCTCGGGCTGTTCTCGTCCATGCGGGCCGCACGCCAGGCGGCCGACGAGCTGCGGTCGCGGCTGTCGGTGCCGGTGCTGTGCCAGGGCGAGGACGGCACGTCCGCCCTGGTGGCGAAGTTCGCCGCGGACGAGCGGACCTGTCTGTTCGGCACGCTCTCGCTGTGGCAGGGCGTGGACGTGCCGGGGCCGTCGTTGCAGCTCGTCATCGTGGACCGGATTCCGTTCCCGCGGCCCGACGACCCGCTGATGGCGGCGCGGCAGCGGGCCGTGGACGCCAAGGGCGGCAGCGGTTTCATGACGGTGGCCGCCTCGCACGCGGCGCTGCGGCTGGCACAGGGTGCCGGGCGGCTCGTGCGCTCGATGTCCGACCGCGGCGTGGTGGCGGTGCTGGACCCGAGGCTCGCCACCGCCCGCTACGGCTCGTTCCTGCGGGCCACGCTGCCGCCGTTCTGGCAGACCACGGACCCGGACAAGGTGCGCGCCGCGCTCCGGCGCATCGCGGGCTGAGCCCGGCCCGGGCCGCCTTGCCGAGCCGGCCGGGTGGGGGTTACCGGGGCGGGAGCTGGGCCAGGACCGTCACGGTGCCGGGCGCGACCTCGGTGAAGCCGGCGTCGCGGACGGCCAGGACCTGGTGACGGCGCCACGCCGCGAGCGGGTCGCCGCCGGGGTGCAGGTCCGCCCAGCGGGCCGTCGGCGGGGTGCGTACGGCGACCGGCAGACCCTCGGCGTGCCAGGCGGCGAGCGTGTCCGGGTCGGTGACGGCGAGCAGGGCGGCGAGCAGCATGGTCGCGTGCCCCACCTGGGCGGCTGCCTTGCCGACCGACATCGGCACGCCGGGGTTCAGCCAGAGCACGGGCCGCCCGGCCGGCGGCGCCCCCGGGTCGTCGGCCTCCAGGTCGGTGCCGGCCACCTGGAGGCGGCTGACCTCACGCGGCAGCTCCGCCACCCGGCCCGGCACCAGC
>DASWTI010000196.1:0-7176 GCA_036402215.1 Pseudonocardiaceae bacterium | reverse complement strand
CGTGGGCGTGGCCGTGTGCCACGGCCCGGTTGAGCCGGACCACCGGCGTGGGGTGGACGCGCGCGAGCTCGTCGTAGAGCACGGCGATCTCCGGCCAGCCGGAGCCGCCGGCCCTGGCGTGCGCGGCCGCGATGCGCGCCTGCAGCGCGTACGGTCCCGTGCCGCGCACCCCGGCCAGCACGGCCCGGCCCTCGGAGATCATGGCCCGGTCCCACCTCCCGCGGTCCTGCTCGCCGAGCGTCAGCAGCTCACCGGCGTCGTCCCGGCGGGCGTGCCGCCGGGAGTGCTGCAGCAGGAACAGCGCGAGCAGCGCCGGCACCTCGTCGTGGCCCGGCCGCAGCGTGGTCAGCAGCCGCGCCAGCCGGATCGCCTCGTCGGCGAACGCCGGCTCGCCGTCCGGGTCGTAGCCGCGGGTGAACAGCAGGTACAGCACGCCCAGCACGCCGGGCAGCCGCTCGGTCAGGGCCGGCCCGGTGGGCACGCGGTACGGGATGCCCGCGGCGGCGATGCGCGCCTTCGCCCTGGTCAGCCGCCGCGTCATGGTGGACTCGGTGACCAGGAACGCCCTGGCCACGTCCGCCGTCGGCACCCCGCACACCGTCCGCAGGGTGAGCGCCACCCTGGCCTCCAGCGCGAGCGCCGGATGGCAGCACGTGAACACCAGCCGCAGCCGGTCGTCCACCACGTCCCCGGCGTCCCCCGCGTCCCCCCGGTCCTCCGCGCCGCCCGGCGCGGCGCCGCGGACGTCCGCGGCCTCGCCGAGCGCGGCCAGCTCGCCGAGCTTGCGCCGCTCCACCGACGCCCGGCGCAGCACGTCCAGGGCGCGGTTGCGGGCCACCGTCATGAGCCAGCCGCCGGGGTTGGCCGGCACGCCGTCCACCGGCCAGCGCTCCAGCGCCGACGCCAGGGCCTCCTGAGCGCAGTCCTCGGCCAGCGTCCAGTCGCCGGTCACCCGGATGAGCGCGCCGACCACGCGCCCGAACGACTCCCGCCCGGCCGCGGCCACCACCCCGGCCACCCCGGACGGTGCGGTGCCCGCGGTGCGTGCGGTGCCCGCCGGCGGTCCCGCTTCCGGCCGGGGAACCGGCGTCAGCCGGGGAACGGCCGCAGCTCCAGCCGCCCGGTGCGGGCCATCGGGTGCGCGCGGGCCACCTCGACGGCCTCGTCCAGGTCCGCGCACTCCAGCACGTCGTACCCGACGATGACCTCCTTGGTCTCGGCGAACGGCCCGTCCGAGACGAGCAGCTCGCCGCCGCGTACCCGCACCGTCGTCGCGGCCGACGGCGGCGCCAGCGCGTCCCCGTCGAGCCGCCGCCCCCGCGCGTCGTTCTCCGACACCCAGGCGTCGACGTCCGGCAGCTCGGCGGCGTCGGTGTCCGGCTCGGTGTCCGTGCAGACGAACATCATGTACTTCATCCAGCTCTCCTCGTCCCTCGTGTGATCCCACCACAGTGACGAACGGGCGGCCCCGGATCGGACACGGCGGGCGTTGACGCCGGGCCACGCCCAGGTCCTATAGTGCTAACATCCTAGTGGAATAGAGGAATTGTGATCGACTTCAGTCTGGACCTGCGGTCCGGGGTGTCGCCGTACCTGCAACTGGTCCAGCAGGTACGGCGGGCGCTGCGGCTGGGCCTGCTCGACGTCGGTGATCAGCTGCCGACCGTCAAGGAGGTGGTGGCGAAGCTCGCCATCAACCCGAACACGGTGCTCAAGGCCTACCGCGAGCTGGAGCACGAGGGCCTCGTGCAACCCCGGCCCGGCCTCGGCACCTTCGTCACCCGCACGCTCGTGGACGAGACGCTCGCCGCGCACGAGCCGCTGCGCCGGGAGCTGCGCGCCTGGCTCGACCGCGCCCGCGACGCCGGGCTGGACGACGAGAGCATCGAGGCGCTGTTCACCACCACGTTCCGCCGGGTGCCGGACGGGGTGACGCGATGACCGCCGCCATCCGCACCGAGCGACTGACCAAGCGCTACGGCCGGCACCCCGCGCTCACCGACGTCACGGTCACCGTGCCGACCGGCCGGGTGGTCGGACTGGTCGGCCCCAACGGCGCCGGCAAGTCCACGCTGCTCGGGATCGCCGCCGGGTTGATCACCCCGACCTCCGGTGAGATCGAGGTGCTCGGCGGGCGGCCCGGACAGGACACCGCGCAGCTGGCCAGGGTCGGCTTCGTCGCCCAGGACACCCCGGTGTACGGCGGGCTGACCGTCGCCGAGCACCTGCGGCTGGGGGCCGGGCTGAACCCGGGCTGGGACGCCGAGCTGGCCCGGCAGCGGATCGCCCGGCTCGGCCTGGACCCGGCCCGCCGCGCCGCCAAGCTCTCCGGCGGCCAGCGGGCGCAGCTCGCGCTCACCCTCGCCGCGGCCAAGCGCCCCGAGCTGCTCCTGCTGGACGAGCCGGTGGCGGCGCTCGACCCGCTCGCCCGGCGCGACTTCCTGCGCGGCCTGATGGAGTTCGTCGCCGAACTCGGGGTGGGCGTGGTGCTGTCCTCGCACGTGCTCGCCGACCTGGAGCGCGTGTGCGACCACCTGGTGCTGCTCGCCGAGTCCCGGGTGCTGCTGGCCGGTGACACCGAGGAACTGCTGGCCACGCACTACCGCGTGGTCGGCCCGCGCGGCTGCGCCGACGCGCTGCCCGCCGGCGTGGACGTCGTGCAGGCCGAGCACACCGCCCGGCAGAGCACGCTGGTCGTGCACGACCCCGGCGGCGCGCTGCTGCGCTCGCCGTGCGACGCCGAGCCGGTCGGGCTGGAGGACATGGTGCTCGCGCACCTCACCCGGGCGGCCGGCGCGGCGCCGGCCCCCACCACCGAGGAGCCGCTGGAGGCCCGCCGATGATCTGGTTGACCTGGCGGCTGTTCCGCGGCCCGGCGCTCGCCGGCACCGCCGCCCTGGCCGCGCTGGCCGCGTACCTCGTGGTGCTCGGCCTGCGGCTGCGCGACACCCACGCCGAGGTCGTCGGCTGCGCGGGCTGCACCGCGGACGACGCTCGCGGGGCCATGGAGAACGGCTACTTCGTGGCCGTCCAGCTGTCCGGCTTCGCGCTGGTCGTGGTGCCCGCGCTGCTCGGTGCCTTCTGGGGCGCGCCGCTGGTCGCGCGCGAGCTGGAGGCCGGTACCCATCGCCTGGTCTGGGCGCAGAGCGTGACCCGGGGCCGCTGGCTCGCCGTCCGGCTCGGCGTCGTGGTGCTGGCCGGAGTGCTGGCCACCGGCCTGGTCGGCCTGCTGCTCGGCTGGGCCGTCGCCCCGTACGACGAGGTGATGGGCGGCCGCTTCGAGACCGTCGTCTTCCCGTCCCGCGGCGTGGTGCCGCTCGGGTACGCCGCCTTCGCGGTCGCGCTGGGCGCCACCCTGGGCCTGCTCGCCCGGCGCACGCTGCCCGCGATGGCCCTCACCCTGGCGGTGTTCCTCGGCCTGCAGTTCCTGGTGCCCACCCTGGTCCGGCCGCACCTGCGCCCGCCGGTCACCGAGACCTTCGCGTTCGGCGCCTTCAGCGTCGGTCCCGGCGGCGGCTTCTCCGCCGGTCCCCGCGGCGCCCGAGTGGAGGCCGTCAGCCTCCCCGGCGCCTGGGTCCTCAGCGACGGTGCCGCCCTGCACAACGCCGCCGGCGAGCCGGTGACCAGCTCCGAGGTCGACGTCTGCATGACCGGCGAGTTCCGCCGGGACATGGAGTGCATCGGCGGGCTGAACCTCTCGTACACGGTCAGCTACCACCCGGCCGCGCGCTACTGGCCCTTCCAGTGGATCGAGTTCGGCGGCTACCTGCTGCTCGCCGCCCTGCTCACCGCGCTGTCCTTCGTCCGCCTGCGCCGCGTGGCCTGGACGACCCTGCTGGACGCGGAACCGCCCGGGTCGTCGACAGGGGACGACCCGGGCGGTTCGCGGTGGCTGGATCAGGATCAGCCGATGGTGCTCCAGTTCAGCTGGATGCTGCCGCGGCCGCAGCCGAAGCCGTCGACCCACAGGTAGTACGTGGTGCCGCCGGTCGCGGTGAAGTCGATCTGCGACTGCAGCGTGCCGTTGGTGTCGTCGTTGGAGGCGACGAGCGTCAGGCCGGTGATGAACGAGCCGGAGGCGGCCGCCAGCACCGTGTCGAAGTTCGAGCCGGTCGTGGTGAAGCGGTAGATGCCGTTGGACGGCGCGGTCCAGCGGAACCAGGCGCTCGACTCGGCCGAGCCGTGCAGGGCCGGCTCGCCGGGCTCGGTGATGGCCCGGACGTTGTTGCCGAACACCGTGCCGGAGCCGCCGAGCATGGTCGGCGCGCCGGCGAACAGGTCGTTGCCCGCGGCGTTCACGGTGTACTGCAGGACGGTGTTGCCGCGGGCGCCGTTGTAGCCGCCGAGCTGGATGCGGTACGTGACGCCGGCGGTGACGCCGAAGGACATCTGCGACTGCAGGGTGCCGTTGGCGTCGTCGTTGGACGCCACCAGCGTGAGCGCGTTCACCGACGCGCCGGTGTACGCGGCGAGCACGGTGTCGAAGTTCGACCCACCGGAGGAGAACCGGGCGGTGCCGGACTCCGGCGCGGTCCACGAGTACCACAGCGTGGAGTCCGCGGAGCCGAAGTTCGTGGCCGTCTCGCCCGCCTGGCCGGTGGCCCGCGAGTTGGTGCCGTGGATCGGGCAGCTCACCGCGCCGCTGAGCGCACCGGCCGCGGCGAAGTCGTCGTTGACCTCGCGGTTCACGCCGTAGCTCAGGCGGAAGGCACCGTAGTCGAACGCGAAGCCGTCCACCTGGATGCGGTAGGTCACGCCGGCGGTGACGGTGAGCTCCAGCTCGGACTGCAGGGTGCCGTTGGCGTCGTCGTTGTAGCCGACCAGGGTCAGCCCGTTCACCGAGGCGCCGGTGTAGACGGAGATCTGCGAGTCGAAGCCGTGCTGGTTCAGCGAGATCTGGGCGTTGCCCGACTCGGTCGGCGTCCAGTGGTACCAGACCGTGGCCTCGCCGCCGGGCTCCGCCGGGTCCATGGTGGCGTTCTCGTTGCTGCCCGCGATCGAGCCGGCGTTGCCGCCGAGGCCGGTCGAGCCGCCGAAGGTGTCGTTGGACGGACGCGCCACCAGGCCGTTGACGAAGGTCGCCATGCCGCCCTGGTACAGCTCGCCGTAGACGCCGGGGAAGTTGGCCGCGGCGCAGCCGAAGCCCCAGCTCACGTCACCGATCTGCACGTCCTGCGACGGGCCGGTGAGCACCAGCGGGCCGCCGGAGTCGCCCTGGCAGGAGTCCTGGCCACCGGCCATCGGGCCGGCGCCGATCATCGTCGGGCCGTGGAACTGCGCGCCGTAGCTCGACGGGGCGGACATCGCCGCGTCGGACTGGATCGGGACCGACACCTCCAGCAGCTGGTTGGAGGTGGGGCCGCCGGAGCTGGTGGAGCCGTGGCCGATGACCGTCGTCGGGTCGCCGGGGTCGACCATGCCCAGCTCGTTGCCCTGGGCCAGGCGCAGCCACTGCGCGCCGGCGTCGGTGCGGGTGATCGGCGTGGCCAGGGTCAGGATGGCCACGTCGTTCTGGAAGGTCGACGGGTTCCAGCCCGGGTGCACGTTGATCGCGCTGATGTTGCGCACGACGCCCACGTCGGAGCCGGACAGCGTGGTGCCGCCGATCGTGACCTGCAGGCTCCCCGCGGTGGTGCCGCCGTCCACGCAGTGCGCCGCCGTCAGGACGCGCGTGGTGGACAGCAACGAGCCGCCGCAGAAGAAGTCGCCCGTGCCGCCGCTCGAACTCTGCAGCGACACGAAGTACGGGTATTCACCGACGCTCGCCGGGGCGCCACCCACGATCTGGGTGCCGGGGCCGGTGTTCGGGCCGTTCGGCCGGGTCTCGGGGCCGGCCTGCTTGTCCTTCGTCAGCAGCGGCGTCGGGGTGGCCGCCACCTGGGCCCGCGGCTTGGTGCCGAACGTCGGGGCCGCGGCGCGGTTCTGCTCCGCCGGCTTGCCCTTGTCCGCCATCGCGACGCCGGGAGCCGCCATGCCCATGGTCGTGGCCAGCGCGGCCCCGCCCACCAGGGCGACCGCCCGCCGCAGCCAGGTGCGTGACGAATCGATGCTGGAGTCCAGCATGTTGTCCTGCCTCATTTCGCTGTCAGGGATTCTCGGGTCCTTTCGGGGCGGACCCGAGGATTAAAGAGCGCCGCCGGGCCGCTGAGATACGGCGCCGTACCCGTCCGTCCGAGGCGAACGGGTGAACTGCGGAGGAATGCCGGTAATTGGCCTGTAATAGCCGGTCAGCCGGGTCCCGCTGGTCCTACCGGTCCGCGGTGCTGCGCCGAACGCGCTAATGGCCGGACCATTCACGATCATCGAGATACAGGCCGCCCGGGGGACGGCCGCGGGCGAACGGGTGAGAGTCCGGGCACACGGGCCTGCGGACACCCGCCGCGCGACTCCCGGCGCGAGCACCCGGCTCCGGGAGCCTGCCCCGGCGCCGTCGTCCTGGCCGTCGTCCTGGCCGT
Organism: Pseudonocardiaceae bacterium; assembly: GCA_036402215.1. Taxonomy (GTDB): domain Bacteria; phylum Actinomycetota; class Actinomycetes; order Mycobacteriales; family Pseudonocardiaceae; genus DASXTS01. The sequence continues at coordinate 721 of DASWTI010000196.1, read as the reverse complement.
CGATCCGCCCCGTCGCGGCGTCCGGCGCAGGCCCCGGCCGTCCTGGTGGGCCGTCCGGGCGTACTCGTGCGGCCACGACGCCGGTTCAGCTACGCAGAGTCACGAACGGTGACGAAACTTCGAGGTTCAAACCGTGTGAGGCGGGGTATTCCAGCGGCGGGACAGACAGGTTGTCTCCTTGAGGTGGAAGGGGTTCCCGGTGGAAATCATTGGGGTCATCATCGCCGGCATCATCATCGGCCTGCTGGGCAAGTGGGTCGCACCTGGCTCCCGGGACAACACGCCGTTGTGGCTGACCGTCCTGTGCGGCATCGGCGGCGTGCTGATCGGCTACTACCTGGCCGCCGCGCTGGGTGTCGCCGCCACGCCGGGTATCGACTGGATCAGGTGGATCGTCAGCATTCTCGTGGCCGCCGCGCTCGTTATGGTCGCCGCGACGCTGACCGGCCGCAGCAGTGGTCGGCTGACCGGCCGCCGTATGTGACGTGACCGGCTCCCGGCACCGATCGGGAATTGCACGGTAAATGGACCGCGGGACTGTCGGGGGCCCGCGGTCCATTGCCGTGCGTCACCGATTTCGGTACCGGGTCCCGTGGGTCACGGCGCCGGGGGCCACCGGTGGCGGTCGTCGCGGAACAGCCGCCGCAGCCGGCCGGCGTCGGCGTCCGGCAGGTGCCGGTCGACCAGGTCGTGCACCTCGTGCACCAGCCCGGCGAGCGTC
>DASWTI010000195.1:0-3488 GCA_036402215.1 Pseudonocardiaceae bacterium | reverse complement strand
CTCGGTCGTCGCCGGCCGGTGGGCGCGGCGCGGTGCCACCGGTCGCGCGGCGGACGGTCGCGCGGCCGGACGTGGCGGGGTGCGGAGGGGGCCGGGGTGCACCGGCCGGTGCCGCACGGTCGGCGCGCTGGACGCCGGTGGGCACGGTTCGGGGTCGTCCGATCGATGGGATCGGGACGGCGGCGGGCGGGATCTGGGCGGCCTCGGTGGGCAGCCGTGCCGGGCGGGGTGCTGGTGGGTCCGGGGCCGGGTCCGGCGGGTCGGCCCCGGCCGGCGCCAGGTCGGAGCCGGGCCGGGTTCGGGTCGGGTGGGTTCAGGCGTGGGTCGGGCGGGGCCGGGTCGGGCCGGTCAGGCGTAGGTCGGGCGGAGGCGGGACTCGATCTCCTGCACGACGGTGCGCAGGGAGTCGTGGTCGGGGGCGGTGCCGTAGACGATGCCGAGGTGGCCCTGGGTGCCGGCGCGCCAGTCGACGCGCTGGCCGGGGGTGGCCCGGATGTCCACGGCGCGGACGCCGGGGAGGGCGGCCACGTCCTCGACGCCGGTCAGGGAGACGAGGGTGGTGCGGTCGGTCGGCGGGGTGAGGAAGTACTGGTAGGCGAGCTGGCGCCACCGGATCGGGGGCACTCGCACGGGGAGCCCCAGCGCGACCCGGACGGCGGCACCGGCCAGGTCGAACCGCCCGGCGCGCTGCAGGATCTCGCCCACGTACCCGCCGAGGCGGCCGTTGACCTCGATCACGCGCGGTCCGTCGGCGGTGAGCTTGAGCTCGGTGTGCGTCACGCCGTACCGGACGCCGAGTGCCCGCAGCGCGCGCCGTTCCAGGTCGACCACCCGGGCGGCCAGCTCCGGGGCGAGCGTCGCCGGCAGCAGCATGCCGGTCTCGCGGAACGGCTCGGCCAGCCGGAACTTGCCGGTGACGCACACCGTCTGGATCTCGCCGTGCTGCACCACGGACTCGACCGAGACGTAGTCGCCCCAGAACTCGCCGGCGGCGGCCGGGTCGCCGACCAGGAGCTCCTCGACGACGAACTCGCGGCGGCCCGCGGGGCCGGCCAGGAAGCGGGCGACCACGGTGGCGGCCTCGGCGGCGTCGGCCACCCGGCAGGTGTCCTGGCTGCCGGCGCCGTGCCGCGGCTTCACCACGGCGGGCAGGCCGACCTCGGCCACCGCGGTGACGGCCTCCTCGGGGGTGGTCACCACGACGCAGCGGGTGGACTGCACGCCGGCGGCGGCCAGCGCCTCGCGCTGCGCCAGCTTGTCCACCAGCGTCCGCACCACGGCGGCGTCGTGGAACGGCAGTCCGGTGGCCGCAGCCACCTCGGCGGTGAGCGCCAGCTGGTACTCGCTGAACGTCAGCACCCCGGCCGGCGCCAGGTCGGCCACCACGGCGCACACCTGCTCGACGCCCAGGCCGGTGATGTCCACGACGGCCGCGTGCTCGCGGATCGAGTCCAGGTGCTCGGCCACGTGCGGCCGGTCCCGGTCGCACAGGAACACCACGTCGCACAGCGGCCGTGCCGCCGCGGCGATGGCCACCGGCGTGGCCGAGCCGAGGTCGTAGACGACTGCCAGTAATGGACGCGAGGATTCTGTCCCGTTTGTGCGGTGTATCACTAGTCGGCCCCCCTGGAACGACTGAACATCAATTGTGCCGGGTTCCGTCCGGCCACCTCGTTCGGTCAACCTCAAGCAGGTTACTGCGGCCGTAAAGGATGACAAGGTGAGTCACGTCACACCCTCTTGACGCATCAGTGATCGCCTTTCGTGTAAAGGATCTTCGACCGTTCCGGCGGCCGGGGCCGGTCCACCCGGACGGCCCAGCCCGAAAGGCCCGGCCGGTTCCCGGGGCCACGCGGGCGGCACCCGCCGGGCCGGTGACGGCGGGCGCGGACCGGCCGGGCGCCTAGGATCACGGCCATGTCGACCGACGCCGGCGTCCCAGCCGTTGACCCAGCCAGCACCGCACTCGTGCTCATTGACCTGCAGGAACGCATTGTCGCGCTGCCCACCGCGCCGCTCGACGGGCCATCCGTGGTGGCCGCCGCGACCGACCTCCTGGCGGCCTTCCGCGCGGCCGGCGGACACGTCGTGCTGGTGAACGTGGTGCGCCCCGGCGAGCCCGTGGACCCGCCGGCGCCCGGCGACCGATTCGTTCCGGGAATTGAGCCGCAGCCCGAGGACATCGTGATCACCAAGCACACCTGGAATGCATTCCACGAGACCGGGCTGAATGAGAAGCTGCGTGAGCGTGGCATTGATACATTGGTCATCGCCGGCATCGCAACCAATTTCGGCGTGGAGTCCACGGCGCGCACCGCGGACGATCACGGATATCGGCTCCTGCTGCCGGCGGACGCCATGGCCGGGCTCGACGCGTCGGCCCACGAGTTCGCGGTGGGCACCATCTTTCCGCTGATCGGGCAGGTGTGCGGCCGCGCCGACATCCTCGCCGGGCTGGCCAGGAACCCCGCCTGACCCGGGGTCCGGCCGGCGCCGGTCGCGCTCACCCGCTCCACTCCCGTCGTACTCATGGCAACGGATCGCTCACGGCCCGGCCGGATTCCCTCCGGCCGGGCCGTCGCCTTTTCGGCAGGGCGATCGGGCGGGCCGCGGCGGCACTGGCACCATGGTTAGAACATATGTTCGAGAAATCGTGGCGGGCGGGCGTGCCGCGACAGATATCAGGTGCCCGGGGAGGCGGGGGATACTGGCGCGGTGCGGGTACGAGGGTGTCGCCGGTGGGCCGCGCTGGCGCTGGTGCTGGCGGTGGCGGGGTGCGGCACCGGCGACGACGGCCGGAGCGGCGACGGCGGGAACGACGGGAACGGCGCGGCCCGGAGCGGTGGGAGCGGCGACGCCGGTGGCAGCGGCACGGTGGCGCGGCGGCCGGAGGTGGCGTTCACCCGGGTGGGGCTGCCGGACGCCACCCTTCCAGTGGTCCTGACGCCGGAGGGCGACGGGTTGCTGGTCGGGACGCGCCGGGGCGGGGCGCCCGGGTTGCTGCGGCTCGGGGCGGCCGGCGCGATCACCGAGGTGCCGCTGGCGCCGGCGACGCCGTACGGCAGGGAGGCGGAGTGGCGGGCCATCGAGGTGGCCGGCGACCGCATCCTGGCCGTCGGCGGTGAGCGCGGGGGCGCGCACGGGAACGTGCGCTGGAGCATCTGGACCGGCTCCGGCGCCGGGCTCACGGAGTGGCCGCAGGGCTTCAGCGTGTTCGGCGGGTACGGGGCGGGCGAGCTCGTGGGCGTCGCCCGGACCGCGGACGGGCCGGTCGTGCTCGGCTCCTGGGAGAGCCGGGACACGGGCTCTGACGTCGCGGTCTGGACCACGGCGGACGGCATGACGTGGGCGCGGCAGAGTTCGGCGGGTACGCCGCTGGAGAGCCGGCGCGGCGCGCTGGGCTTCCCGACCGCCGCCACGGCCGCCGGTGACGCCGCGCTCGTCGTCGGCTGGGAGCTGGCCGGCGGGCAGCGGCCGGTGGCCTGGCG
>DASWTI010000194.1:0-12390 GCA_036402215.1 Pseudonocardiaceae bacterium | reverse complement strand
CGCCGGGCCGGCCGATGTGGAGCGCCCGGTGTCGCTGGCCGCGGCGCGCTCCGCGCTCGGCGGAGGGTGCCTGCTGGCCTTCCTCGCCGTCGCCGGGCGGCTGCACGTGCTGGTGGTGCGCGGCCGGGGCGCCACGCTGCTGCCACTCGGCCCGCTCTCCGCCGTCGCCGCCGTGCTCCAGCGGGTGCGCGCCGACCTGGACGCCGCCGCCCTCGCGGTCGTCCCCCCACCCATGCGCGCCGTCGTGCTCCGCTCCCTGGCCGGCGGACTCGGACGACTGGACGAGGCGCTGTGGCGTCCGGCCGCGTCCCTCGCCGGCGACGGCCCGGTCCTCGTCGTGCCGACCGCGGCCCTCGGCGCCGTCCCCTGGACGCTGCTGCCCGGCCTGCGCGGCCGCCCCGTCACGGTGGCCCCGTCCGCCACCTCCTGGCTCGCCGCCCGGGAACGCCCACCCGCCCCCGGCCCCCCGGTCTTCGCCGTCGGCCCCGGCGTCCCCCGCGGCGAGACCGAGGTCCGCGCCGCCGCGGCCGCCTGGTCCACCCACCCCGCCGCGCCTCCACCCGCTGTCGGCGTGCCCGTCGACCGGGCGACCGGCGTCTCCGTCGGCCCGGCCACCGGTGTGTCCGTCGACCGGGCCACCGGGATGTCGGCCGGCCCTGCCGCTGGCGTGTCCGTCGGCTCGGCCACTGGCCTGTCCGTCGGCCCGGCCACTGGTGTGTCCGTCGGCCCTTCCGCCGGCCCGGAGGCCGGTGGGCGCGGCCGTGACTCCGATGTGCCGGTGCTGACGGGGGCGGCGGCGACCGGGGGCGCCGTGCTCGCCGCGGCCGCCCGGGCCCGGCTGCTGCACGTCGCGGCGCACGGCGTGCACGACGCGGACAACCCGCTGTTCTCCTCGCTGCAACTCGCCGACGGCCCGCTGTTCGGCTACGACCTGCCCCGCGCCGCCGCCCTGCCCTCGCACGTCGTGCTCTCGGCCTGCGACCTGGGCCTGGCCGAGGTCCGCCCCGGCGACGAGGCCCTCGGTATGACGTCGGCCCTCCTGCACGGCGGCGTCGCCTCCGTCGTGGCCGGCGTCGCCCGCGTCGGCGACGAGGTGGCCGCCACCGCCATGGTCGCGTACCACCACGAACTCGCCGCCGGCCACACCCCCGCCGTCGCCCTCGCCGCCGCCCTGGCCGGCCTCGACCCCGACCACCCCGCCCCCCTCGTCACCTTCGGCGCCGGCTGGTAACCCCCGCCTCCGCACCCCGCCGCCAACCCCGCACCCGCCGAGCACCACCCGCCGCCCCTCACCTTCCGTACTCCTTTGCTCTGAGTACACCGTCACCCGAACCGGGCCCAGGGGACCTGATCCGGCTACATGTACTCAGAGCAAAGGTCACGCGCCGGTGTGTACTCAGAGCAAAGGTTCCCCGTAGTGGTCGGGTTCAGGGGTGGGTCAGGGGTCGGGCCTGATTCGGGGCGGGTGGGGGCGGCGGAGGCTGGAGGGAGCGTTCCGAGAGAGGGGAGTCCCAGTGGAGATCACCGGTCTCATCACGGCACTGATCATCGGCGCGGTGCTCGGCGGTGCCGGGCGGCTCGTGGTGCCGGGGCGGCAGCGCGTGTCGTGGCTCATGACGATTCTGGTGGGCATCGTGGCCGCGTTGCTGGGCACCGGCGCGGCGACGATCGTCGGGGTGGCGGACACCGCGGGCATCGACTGGATCGAGCTGATCCTGCAGGTGGGCCTGGCCGGCACCGGTGTGGGGCTGGCGGCCAAGGCGCAGGATCGCTCGCTCAGCGGGACGCGCGGTTGACGGCCGACACGACGGCCTTGAGGGAGGCGGCGACGATCGAGCCGTCGACGCCGACGCCCCAGAGGACCTTGCCCGTGGGTGACCCGGGTACGCCGCCCACCGCGCACTCCAGGTAGGCGGCTGCCCGGGCGTCGTCGCCGGCGGACAGCGCGTGCTCGGCGTAGTCGAGCACCCGGACGTCGATGCCCACGGAGGCGAGCGCGTCCACGAAGGCGGCGATCGGACCGTTGCCGGTGCCGGTCACCTCGTGCTCGGTGTCCTCGATGCGCACGGTGGCGGCGATCTCGTCGTGGCCCTCACCGTCGTCGGACAGCCGGTGCCGGCGCAGCAGCAGCGGCGCGCGCTGGTCCAGGTACTCGTCGGCGAAGATGTCCCACATCTCCTTGGGCGAGATCTCCCCGCCCTGGGTGTCGGTGACCTCCTGGATGACGTGCGAGAACTCGATCTGCAGCCGGCGCGGCAGGTCGAGGTGGTGCTCGCTGCGCATCACGTAGGCCACGCCGCCCTTGCCGGACTGCGAGTTCACCCGGATGACCGCCTCGTAGGAGCGGCCCACGTCCTTCGGGTCGATCGGCAGGTACGGCACCGCCCACGGGTGCTCGTCCACCGGGACGCCGGCCGCCTTGGCGTCCAGTTCGAGCGCGTCGAAGCCCTTCTTGATGGCGTCCTGGTGGCTGCCGGAGAACGCCGTGTAGACCAGGTCACCGCCGTACGGGTGCCGCTCCGGCACCGGCAGCTGGTTGCAGTACTCCACGGTGCGGCGGATCTCGTCGATGTCCGACAGGTCGAGCTGCGGGTCGATGCCCTGGCTGAACAGGTTCATCGCCAGCGTCACCAGGCACACGTTGCCGGTGCGCTCGCCGTTGCCGAACAGGCAGCCCTCGATGCGGTCGGCGCCCGCCTGGTAGCCCAGCTCGGCGGCGGCGACGGCCGTGCCCCGGTCGTTGTGCGGGTGCAGCGAGAGCACGACGGCATCGCGCCGCTCCAGGTTGCGGTGCATCCACTCGATGGAGTCCGCGTACACGTTGGGCGTGGCCATCTCCACGGTGGCCGGCAGGTTCACGATGGCCGGCCGCTCCGGCGTCGGCCGCCAGATCTCGGTGACCGCGTTGCACACCTCGGCCGCGTACTCCAGCTCGGTGCCGGTGTAGGACTCCGGCGAGTACTCCCAGCGGAACTCCGTCGCCGGGTACCGCTGCGCCAGGTCGAGCACCTGCCGTGCCGCGTCGGTGGCGATGCGGGTGATCTCGGGGCGGTCCGCGCGGAACACCACGCGCCGTTGCAGGATCGAGGTGGAGTTGTAGATGTGCACGATCGCCCGGCGCACGCCCTCGACGGCCTCGAAGGTCCGCTCGACCAGCTCCGGCCGGCACTGGGTGAGGACCTGAATGGTGACGTCCTCGGGGATCGCGTCGTCGGTGACGATCTCGCGCACGAAGTCGAAGTCGGTCTGGCTGGCGGCCGGGAAGCCGACCTCGATCTCCTTGAACCCCATGCGGACCAGCAGGTCGAACATGCGGCGTTTGCGGGCCGGGGACATCGGGTCGATGAGCGCCTGGTTGCCGTCGCGCAGGTCGACCGCGCACCAGACGGGGGCGCGGGTCAGCACGGTGTCCGGCCAGGTGCGGTCCGGCAGCGTGACCGGCTCCACCTCGCGGGCGAACGGCTGGTAGCGGTGGTACGGCATGGAGCTGCCGCGCTGGGTGTTCCAGGCCGGCTGGCCGGCCGGCGCCGGGCGCGCGGGGATGCGGATCGGACCGCTGCTGCGGGGGGTGAACACGTCAGAGGACATCGGTGGAACTCCTGCTCACGGGTGACCGTGGATGGTCGTGGACGACCGGCGCCACCGGGCCCCGCGACGGGGGGCCGGCCGGTCAGACCCCGTCGCGGCGACGAAGCAGGAGGGTCCGCGCCACCAGGGCAGAGTAGCCACGAGGTGCGGCCACTGGGAAATCTCTCCCACCATCCGGGAACCGCCCGTCGTCGTACACAGCGCGCCGGGTCCGGTGCGTTCAGGGGGTGCCAGGAGACACCGGCCGAAGGAGGACCCGACGTGGACCTCGAGTCCTATGTCCGTGACTCGCGAAGATCCCTGCTGCGGTTCGCCGTGGTGCTCACCGACGACCCCGAGCTGGCCCAGGACGTCGTGCAGGACGTGTCCGTGGACGACCCGGCACTGATCGTCGCCGAGTTCGACGCCGTCGGGGTCGCCTTCGGGCCGCCCGGCGGCCGGATCGCCTTCCGCATGAGCCACCTGCCGGCCGGGCGGCGGCTGGTCGACCCGTACCTGGTGGACTCGATCAGCGGCCCGGTGTCGTTCGGCGCCGCCTTCGCCGACGGAGAGCTGTCGGTGGTGGCCCGGCTGGTGCGCGCGGAGCACGCGAAGACCCAGCCGATGCCGTGCGCCACCGGCTGCCCGCAGCGGTACGAGCGCGAGTTCGGGGAGCACACGGTCCAACTCGACGTGAAGGGTTTCGGCGCGGGCGACGCCGAGCGGATGCTGGACTCCGTCATGGTGGCGCCGGACCCCGGCGACCCGTCGACGTTCTTCCCGCTGAGGAATGCCTTCGGCTGATCTCCCGGGATGCCATGACAGCGGGCCGGACCCCCGGCCTGCTGTCACACTTTCCCCATGGACGACACCCGGTCGCGTCCGCCGGGGAAGCGTGCGGCGGACGTTCTGGTCACGCTCATCCGCCTGGTGTGCGGGCTCGCGGCGCTCCTGCTGGTGGCCCACGTGGTGCTCACCATCGGCGACGCGAACCCGGCCAACGGGATCACGCGGTTCGTCGCGGCGTGGGCCGACCGGCTGGCCTGGGGCTTCCGTGACCTGTTCACCCCGGCCGACGCCACGCTGCGGGTGATCGTGAACTACGGGGCGGCCGCGCTGGTCTGGCTCGTCGTGGGCGGGGTGCTCACCCGGCTGCTGCGGCGCGCCACGTCCCCTTACCTGATCAGTTGAGCCCGGCCGCGAAGCCCTGCGTCTTCTGCGCGGTGATCGCCGGTGAGGTGCCGGCCGTCGTGGTGGACGAGACGCCGGACACGGTGGCGTTCCTGGACCATCGCCCGCTGTTCCGCGGCCACGTGCTGCTGGTGCCCCGGACGCACGTGGTGACGCTGGCCGACCTGCCGGCGGAGCTGGCCGGGCCGTTCCTGCGGCAGGCGCAGCGCCTGGAGCGCGCCGTCGAGCAGGGCCTCGGCGCGGACGGCTCGCTGGTGCTGGTGAACAACGTGGTGAGCCAGTCGGTGCCGCACCTGCACCTGCACGTCATCCCGCGCAACCGCAAGGACGGGCTGCGCTTCTGGCTCGGCCCCCGGCACCCGTACGACGCGGCCCACCCGGCCGAGGAGTACGCGGCGCGCATCCGGTCGGCGCTGGCCCTCGCGGCGCCCGGGTAGGGTGCTGGTCTGGGCGGGACACGCGGCGGGAGAGGTGTGCGGTGGCGCTTGTCGTCCAGAAGTACGGTGGTTCGTCGGTGCAGGACGCCGACCGGATCAAGCGGGTGGCCGCCCGCATCGTCGACACCAGGAAGGCCGGCAACGACGTCGTGGTCGTCGTGTCCGCCATGGGGGACAGCACCGACGAGCTGATGGACCTGGCGCAGCAGGTGTCGCCGGTGCCCCCCGCTCGGGAGCTGGACATGCTGCTCACCGCGGGGGAACGCATCTCCAACGCGCTGGTGGCCATGGCCATCCACGCGCTCGGCGCCGAGGCCCGCTCGTTCTCCGGCTCGCAGGCCGGGGTCATCACCGACTCCGCGCACGGCAAGGCGCGGATCATCGACGTCACGCCGGGCCGGGTGCGCGACGCGCTGGACAAGGGCCAGATCGTGCTGGTCGCCGGCTTCCAGGGGGTCAGCCAGGACACCAAGGACGTCACCACGCTCGGCCGCGGCGGCTCGGACACCACGGCGGTGGCGCTGGCCGCGGCGCTCAAGGCCGACATGTGCGAGATCTACACCGACGTCGACGGTGTGTTCACCGCGGACCCGCGCATCGTGCGCAACGCCCGCAAGCTCGACCGCATCTCCTACGACGAGATGCTGGACATGGCGGCGTCCGGCGCGAAGGTGCTGATGCTGCGCTGCGTCGAGTACGCCCGGCGCCACGGCGTGCCGGTGCACGTCCGTTCGTCGTACTCGGATGAGCCCGGCACCGTGGTGGTCGGCTCGATGGAGGACAACCCGATGGAACAGCCGATCATCACCGGCGTCGCGCACGACCGGTCCGAGGCGAAGGTCACCGTGGTCGGCGTGCCCGACCACCCGGGCATCGCCTCGACGATCTTCCGCACCCTGGCGCAGGCCGAGGTGAACATCGACATGGTGGTGCAGAACGTGTCCTCGGCGGCCACCGGGCGCACCGACATCACCTTCACGCTGCCCAAGGCCGACGGGCCGACGGCGGTGGCGGCGCTGGAGCGGGCGCGCGACGAGATCGAGCTCCAGCAGGTGCGCTACGACGACCAGGTGGGCAAGGTCTCGCTGATCGGCGCCGGCATGCGCTCGCACCCCGGCGTCACCGCCACGTTCTGCGAGGCGCTGGCGAGCGTGGGCGTGAACATCGAGCTCATCTCCACGTCGGAGATCCGCATCTCGGTGCTGTGCCGGGACCACCTGCTGGATGACGCGGTGCGCGCGCTGCACGACGCGTTCGAGCTGGGCGGCGACGCCGAGGCCGTGGTGTATGCGGGGACCGGGCGATGAGCGGGGGCCCGGTCCTGGCGCTGGTCGGCGCCACCGGTGCCGTCGGCACGGTGATGATCGACATCATGAACGGCCGCCCGTCCTGGCCGTGGGGCGAGGTGCGGCTGATCGCCTCGCCCCGGTCCGCCGGCACCCGGATCACCGTGCGCGGCGAGGAGCTGACCGTGCGCGCGCTCGCCGCCGAGGAGTTCGACGGCGTCGACGTCGCCATGTTCGACGTGCCCGACGAGGTGTCCGCCGAGTGGGCGCCGATCGCCGTGGCCCACGGCGCCGTCGCGGTGGACAACTCCGGGGCGTTCCGCATGGACCCCGACGTGCCGCTCGTGGTGCCGGAGTGCAACGCGGACCTGATCGCCTCGCGGCCGCGCGGCATCATCGCCAACCCGAACTGCACGACGCTGTCGATGATGGCGGCGCTCGGCGCGCTGCACCGGCGGTTCTCGCTGCGCGAGCTGGTGGTGGCCTCCTACCAGGCGGCGTCCGGCGCGGGCCAGGCCGGCGTCGACCGGCTGTACGCCGAGCTGGCCGCCGTGTCCGGCAAGGACCTCGGCGTGCGCGCCGGCGACGTCCGCGAGGCCCTGGTGGCCGCCGGCCTGTCCGCCGCGACCTCGCCGTTCCCGGCGCCGCTGGCCCTGAACGTCGTGCCCTGGGCCGGTTCCCTCAAGGACGACGGCTGGTCGTCCGAGGAGCTCAAGGTCCGCAACGAGTCGCGCAAGATCCTCGGCATCCCGGACCTGCGGGTGTCGGCCACCTGCGTCCGGGTCCCGGTCGTCACCACCCATTCCCTGTCCGTGCACGCCGTCTTCGACCAGCCCGTCACGGTCGCCGAGGCGCACGACACGTTCGCCGCCCAGCCCTCCGTGGTGCTCCTGGACGACGCCTCGGCCGGCCAGTTCCCCACCCCGGCCGACACGGTGGGCGCCGACCCCACCTACGTGGGCCGCGTGCGCCAGGCGCTGGACTTCCCCAACGCCCTGGACTTCTTCATCTGCGGCGACAACCTCCGCAAGGGCGCCGCCCTCAACACCTACGAGATCGCCGAGATCCTCGCCGCGGAGTTCTGACCCACGGCCGGACGCCGGCCGCCCCCGAGGTGGTGACGGCCGGCGTCCGGGCCGGGGCTACTGCTGGATGGGCACGCCGTTGGTGCCGCAGATGTAGCCGGCCACGATGCAGTCGCGGACGCGGCGTTCGAGCTCGGCCTGGTTCCAGGCGTTCATGAAGTCGCCGTGGAAGGTGTAGCCGGGCGCGGTGGTGACGTTGACGCCGTTGCGGGTGCCGGCCAGCGTGAGCCCGCCGCCGTTCACCGGGTAGGTGATCAGGAACTCCACCCGCGGCACGACGACCGGGTGCGAGGCCGGGCAGTTGCCGGCCACGGCGAACACCATGTGGTCACGGTGGTTCGGGGTGTCCAGGCGCACGCCGTCCCAGCAGGTGGGGAAGTCGAGGTACGTCTCCAGCTTCGAGCCGGCGGGACAGATGCGGAAGTCGCGGCTGGCCTCCGGGTAGCCGACGCACGACCAGCGCGCGGCCGGGTTCTGGTCCGGGTGCGTGGCCAGCGCGTTGCCGATCACGTAGCGCAGCCCGGGCGGTGGCGCGACGGCCCGCTGGTGCTGGGTGATGCCCTGGTAGTAGACGGTGACGCTCTCCGGCGCGACCGCCACGCCGTTCTTGTACAGCGTGGGCACCCAGTAGGCGGACAGGTCGACCAGCGGGTCGCAGTTCGTGGTGCCCGCGGAGAGCGACTGGAGCGTGGAGTACGCGTTCGTGGTGCGGTTGCCGAAGAACTCGTGGATGTGGGACACGCCGGCGCGGCCCGGGTAGACGATCGGGTCGTCGGGGGCGCGGTGGCTGCTGCGGCAGTTCGCGCGGAACTCGGAGCCGCGCAGCGGGGCCTGGATGCCGGCCTGCGCCTCGATGGCGGCGGCCTGCTCGGGCGAGTACACGAAGCCGTGGTTGGCGTGCGCGGACGGCCCGGACAGCGGTGCGGCGTCGTCGTGGGCACCGCCGACGGCGGCCCCGAGGGCGGCGAGCACGGCCAGCGCGGCGAGGCCGGCGACGGAGCGGGAGGCGAGGAGTGGCAGGCGGGTACGGCTCATCGGGCACCTCGTGATCACGTCAGGAGCGTGGGAGGGCGCACGCCGATCACCCCCGCGCCGGGGCACCGGGGACCGGGCCGGGCGCGCGGGAGAGCGCTCTCCGAGGGGTGCACCCAGCGTAACTCATTCGTCGCTGATCGTTCAACGGTCCGGGGGAGCGCTTTCCCGCGCGACGGCGGTGCCAGACTCGGCTGATGGGCACCGAGTACGTGCGGCTGGCGGCCGGCGACGGGCCGGCGCTGGCGGACTTCCTGGCCGCGGACGACTGGCCGTTCCACGCCGGCGGCCGCCCGGACCGCGCGGCCGTGCTCGCCCGGTTCGCCGCCGGGTACTACGACGGCCCCACGGCCAGGACGTTCTGGGTCACGGCGGACGGCAGGCGCGTCGGGCTGCTGCGGCTCGGCGATCTCGACGACCTGCCCGGCGGCTCACCGGTGTTCGACCTGCGGATCGCGGCGGCCGAGCGCGGCCGCGGCCACGGGCGGCGCGCCGTCGAGTGGCTCACCGATCACGTGTTCACCGAGTTCCCCGATGCGCTGCGGCTGGAGGCCACCACCAGGGCGGACAACGCGGCGATGCGCGCGACCTTCCGGGCCGCGCGGTTCGTGCGCGAGGCCTATTACCGCGACGGCTGGCCCGGCGGCGACGGCACCGTGCACGACGCGGTCGGCTACGCGATCCTGCGCCGCGACTGGGCGAGCGGCACCACCACCCCGGTGCCGCGGGAACAGCCGGAAAGCGGGGAGAACCGCGCACCGGGCGACGACTAGATTCGGCCGCATGCATCCCCCCGTTGAGGTCCCCGAGCGCCTGTTCGACGACGACGCCGCGGAGCAGCGCTGGCGAGGCCGGTTCAGCGCGCCGCGAGTGACGCTGCCGATCACCGCGCGCGACGCCGAGGGCCGCAGCATCTACCGGTCGAACGCCTCCGGCGTCTGGGAGATCTACGCCTGGGACCGCGAGACCGACGCGCACCGTCAGGTCACCGAGCGGCCGAACGGCACGTACACCGCGGCCGTGCCGCCCGACGGCGAGTACGTGTGGTGGTTCGCGGACAAGGACGGCAACGAGTTCGGGCACTGGGTGCGCGAGCCGTTCGGCCGCGAGGAGGAGGCCCGCCCGGCGGTCGACGGCGTGACCGACGGCTACCCGTCCGGCCTGGACCTCGGCGGCACCACCGTGGCGGTCGGGGTGGCCACCGACGACGGCACCACCATCTATGTGGCAACCGGCGACGAGCCCGCGCGGGTCGTCTACCGGCACACCGAGGATGCCGGTGTGGGGGCGCTCTCCCGGGACGAGACGCTGCTCTCGATCGCGCACTCCGAGCACGGCGACTCCCGGCACCCGGCGCTGCGCGTGCTGGCGGTGGCCGACGGTGCGGCCGTCGCCGAGAAGTGGGACGGCGAGGGCAAGGGCCTCACGCCGCTGGAGTTCTCCCCGGTGCCGGGCGACCAGCGGCTCCTCGTCGGGCACGAGCGCCGCGGCCGCGACGAGCTGCTGATCTGGGACGTCGCCGCGGACACCGAGGTGGAGCTCGCGATCGACCTGCCCGGCGAGCTCTCCGCCATGTGGTACCCGGACGGTTCGGCGCTGCTGGTCGACCACACGCACTCGGCGCGCACCACGCTGCACCGCTACGACCTGGCGACCGGTGAGCTGACCACGGTGGACACCGAGCGCGGCTGCATCTCCGGCGCCGACGTCCGCGCCGACGGCACCATCGAGTACGCCTGGTCCTCGGCGGCCGAGGCCGCGGTGGTGCGCGCGCTGGCCCCGGACGGCACCGACCGCGTGCTGCTGCGCGCCCCCGGCGAGGGCGCGGCGCCCTCGGTGGACGTGTCCGACGCCTGGGTGGACGGCCCGGCCGGTCAGGTGCACGCGCTGGTCGCGCGCCCCACCGGCGCCGACGGCCCGCTGCCCACGGTGTTCTTCATCCACGGCGGGCCGCAGGCCGCGGACGAGGACCGCTTCTCCCCGGCGCGGGCCGCCTGGGTGGACGCCGGCTTCGCCGTGGTGCAGGTGAACTACCGCGGCTCCACCGGCTACGGGTCGGCCTGGCGTGACGCCATCGAGGGCCGCCCCGGGCTCACCGAGCTGGAGGACATCGCCGCGGTGCACGACTGGGCGGTGACCACTGGGCTCGCCGACCCGGACCGCACCGTCGCGGTCGGCTACTCGTGGGGCGGCTACCTGACGCTGCTGGCGCTGGGCACCCAGCCGAAGCGCTGGGCCGCGGGCGTGGCCGGCGTGCCGGTGGCCGACTACGTGGCCGCGTACGAGGACGAGATGGAGCCGCTGCGGGCGTTCGACCGGGCGCTGTTCGGCGGGTCGCCGCAGGAACTGCCGGACCTGTACCGGGAGTGCTCGCCGCTCAGCTACGTGGACGCGGTGGCCGCGCCGGTGCTGGTGGTGGCCGGGGAGAACGATCCGCGCTGCCCGATCCGGCAGGTGGACAACTACCTGGACGCGCTCGCCGCCGGCGGGAAGCGGTACGAGGTGTACCGGTACGACGCCGGGCACGGCTCGCTCGTGGTGGCCGAGACGCTGCGCCAGCTCTCCGCGGAGATCGGCTTCATCCGGCGGATGCTCACCGCCTGACCCGTCACCGCGCCGGGCGCTCCCGCGTCAGGCGTGGGACAGGGCGAAGCCGACGACCTGCTCGCCGATGACCCGCAGGGTCTTCTCCACCTGCGGGTCCGAGCAGGTGTCGCCGTCGAACACCACCTCGGTGGTGTTGAGCGCCGCGCCGAGCGGCGTGGGCCAGCCGCGCAGCGCGTGCACGATGGACCGCAGGGCGGTGAGCGTGGTGACCGCCGCCTGCCAGCCCTGCGCCAGCGCCACGCAGCCGACCGCGCGGCCGTCCAGGTACGGGCGCGGGTCCTCGCGCAGCTCCTCCACGTAGTCCAGCGCGTTCTTGACCAGCCCGGACACCGTGCCGTGGTACCCCGGCGACACCAGCAGCACCCCGTCGGCGCGGCGCACCAGCTCCACCAGCGCCGGCGCCGCGTCACGCACCGCCGCCGGGTCGTAGAACGGCAGCAGCAGGTCCGACCCTGTGACCATCGTCGTCCGCGCCCCCGCCGCCTCGGCCCCTGCGAGCGCGATCCGCAGGGCCCGCTCGGACTGCGAGCCCGCGCGCAGCGAACCGCCGATGCCCACGACGCTGATGCTCACCACCTCACCCTAGGAGTTGAACTCCGGTGGAGGTCAACGCGCCATTTCGGTGGCCCGCGCCACCCACCGGGTCTCGCCGTCGACGAGTTCGGGGGTGGGGCGCAGGCCGAGCCGCCGGGCGACGCGCTCGCTGGGCCCGTGACCGGGCTCGATGTCCGCCAGGAACTCGGTGACGCCGCGGGCGGTCAGCCAGGCGGCCATGGCGCGCGCCGCCTCGGTGGCGAGGCCGCGGCCCTGGAACGCGGTGCCGATCACCCAGGCCAGGTTCGCCCGGGTGCCGCCGTCGGTCACGGTGGCCTGCACGGTGCCGGCCGGGCCGTCGCCGGTCACGATGACCCAGTTAAGCCACGCCTCGGTGCCGTCGTCGGACACCGGGTGCTCCCAGCGGGCGTACCGGCGGCCGAGCGCGTCGAGATCCGGTGGTTCACCGCCGATGACGGCGTACAGCGCGGGGTCGGCCAGCACCGGCACCATGGCCGGGGCGTGCGCCGCCGACACCGGCTCCAGCGTCAGCCGCGCGGTCCGCAGCAGGGCGCTCGCCGGCCAGCCCCGCGCCCGCATCCCCGGCCACGCCCCGCCGTCCGTCGCGGGGCCGGCGTCCGTCGCGGCCCC
>DASWTI010000193.1:0-5369 GCA_036402215.1 Pseudonocardiaceae bacterium | reverse complement strand
AGCACGGCACGCTGGCCGACGTCGCGGCCGCGCTGGACGCCCCGGTGCTCGTGGTCACCCTGGCGGGTCTCGGCACGCTCAACGCCACCGCGCTCACCACCGAGGCGCTGCGCTCGCGGGGGCTGTCCTGCGCCGGGCTGGTGATCGGCTCCTGGCCCGCCGAGCCGGACCTGGCCGCCCGCTGCAACTTGGCCGACCTGCCGATGGACGCGGGGGCCCCGCTGCTGGGCGCGCTGCCGGAGGGCGCCGGGACGCTGGACCGGGCCGCCTTCCGGGCGGCCGCGCTGGCCGGCCTCGCGCCGCGCTGGGGCGGCCGGTTCGACGTGACCTTGCTCTCCCCGCGCACCCCGGCGGGTGCGGCAGACTGAGCGCACGTCCGCAGCGCACAGGGAGGAACCACGGTGACCGAGGTACTGGCCGACGTCCTGGAGACGGCCCGCGAGCAGGTGCTCGAACGCGGCGAGGGGCTGTCCGAGGCGCAGGTGCTGGAGGTGCTGCGGCTGCCCGACGAGCGGCTGGAGGAGCTGCTCGCGCTCGCCCACCAGGTGCGGCTGCGCTGGTGCGGTCCGGACGTCGAGGTCGAGGGCATCGTGTCCCTCAAGACCGGCGGCTGCCCCGAGGACTGCCACTTCTGCTCGCAGTCCGGGCTGTTCGACTCGCCGGTGCGCGCCGCCTGGCTGGACGTCGACTCGCTCGTCGAGGCCGCGAAGCAGACCGCCAAGACCGGGGCCACCGAGTTCTGCATCGTGGCCGCCGTGCGCGGGCCGGACGCCCGGCTGATGGCCCAGGTGCGGGCGGGCGTCACCGCCATCCGCAACGCGGTGGACATCCAGGTCGCCTGCTCGCTCGGCATGCTCACCCAGGAGCAGGTGGACGAGCTGGTCTCGATGGGCGTGCACCGCTACAACCACAACCTGGAGACCGCCCGCTCGCACTTCCCCAACGTCGTCACCACGCACTCCTGGGAGGAGCGGTGGGACACCCTGCGGATGGTCCGCGAGTCCGGCATGGAGGTGTGCTGCGGCGGCATCATCGGCATGGGGGAGACGGTCGAGCAGCGGGCGGAGTTCGCCGCGCAGCTCGCCGAGCTGGACCCGCACGAGGTGCCGATGAACTTCCTCAACCCGCGGCCCGGCACGCCGTTCGCCGACCTGCCGACCGTCGAGGGGCCGGACGCGCTGCGCACCATCGCGGCGTTCCGGCTGGCGCTGCCCCGCACCATCCTGCGGTTCGCCGGCGGCCGGGAGATCACCCTGGGCGACCTGGGCGCCCGGCAGGGCATGCTCGGCGGCATCAACGCGGTGATCGTGGGCAACTACCTGACCACGCTCGGGCGGCCCGCGGAGTCGGACATCGACATGCTCAACGACCTGCAGATGCCGGTCAAGGCCCTCAACGCCACGCTGTGAGCGCCGCGTTCTGCGGGGTCTGCGGGGCGGCCGCGACCGCCCCGCACCCGGCGTGCCTGGCCCGGCTGGAGCTGGAGCCGCCGCGGTACTGCGCGGAGTGCGCCCGCCGCATGGTCGTGCAGGTGACGCCCATCGGCTGGACCGCGCGGTGCAGCCGGCACGGCACCGTGTCCTCGGACGGCACGGGGTCGTCGGACGGCACCGTGACCCCGGCCGGGCCGGCGTCCCCGGCGGTCACCGGCTCCGCCACCGGTCCGGTCACCGGCACCGAACCGGACCCCGGACCCGCGGCGGCCGTGCCCGGCCGGGGTGCCGTCGCCCCGGGGTAGGGTCTGCCGCCATGACCGCACCGACCCCGCCGGCGGCCGTGCCGGACCCGGCCGCGCCGGAGGCGGCCACGCGGCCGGTGGGGCCGGAGCACCCCGCCCACCCCGCGTACCCGTCGTACCCGCAGTACCCGTCGTACCCGCCACGCCGTCGTGCTCCCGTGTTCACCATGGGTGACCTGCTCGGCGCGGTGAGCGTGCTGTCACTGGTCTCGCTGCTCGGCCTGCCGCTGGCCTGGGTGTGGTCGCGGCTGGCCCCGCCGCAGCGCTCGCTCGTCCAGGAGGGCGGTGCGCTCGCCGCGCTGCCGCCGGAGAGCCAGCACCGGTTCGACGACCTGGCGATCTTCCTGCTGCTCGGCCTCGCGGCCGGCGTGCTGTGCGGCGTGGGGGTCTGGATGCTGCGGCAGCGGCGCGGCCCGCTCGCCCTGCTGGGCCTCACCGCGGGCTCGCTGGTCGCGGCCTGGCTGGCCATGCGCACCGGCGTCTCGTTCGCCGACGGCCGGTTCGCCGAGGCGGTGCGGGTCGCGGCCCCGGGCAGCGTGGTGGCCGTCGCGCCGCGGCTGGAGTCCGGGTGGGTGGTGGTCGCCCAGCCGCTCGCCGCCGCCCTCACCTACGGCGTCGCCGCCGCCGTCAACGGCCTCGACGACCTGGGCCGCCGCCTGTCCTGAGCGGCTCGCCCGCGGCGCCGCGCACGGCAGCGCCGGGCGGCCGGTGAACCGGCGCGGACGCCGTCAGTTGCGTGACGGCTCGGCGGCGAACTGGCTGAACGGCACCGGCACCGCGCGCAGCTCGCGCAGGAAGCCGGCCTCGCGGCGCAGCACCTGGCGGATCAGCCGCAGCCGCCGCGCCGGGCACGTGCTCTCCAGCAGGCTCTGCCGGTCCTCCAGGGCCAGCAGGCAGTCCGCGGCCAGCAGGTGCGAGAGCGTCTGCGGGTCCACGTCCGAGCCGGGCTCGGTCCACTGCTGGCCGCGCCAGGCCGTCGCGCAGTAGTGGCGGTGGGCGGCGCGCGCCTCGGCCGCCAGGAACGGCAGCAGCTCGTCGGAGTCCTCGGCCGGCTCCGCGTCCGGCATGTACTCCACGGTGCCGATCAGGTACTGGGCGGACGTGGTGTCCACGGACAGCAGCCGGAAGCGCCGGGCGCCGCTGGTCAGCACGTCGAACCGGCCGTCCGGCAGCCGCTTGGCCTCCTGCAGCACCGCGGAGCAGCCCACGCCGTGCAGCCCCACGCCGTCGATCGCCGCGACCGCGCCGCTCGGCGCCACGTCGTGTCCCGGCCGGATGGCCACCACTCCGAAGGTGCGGTCCGGCACCGCGCCGGTCACCAGGTCGACGACCAGCTGCCGGTAGCGCGGCTCGAAGATGTGCAGCGGCAGCGACGCCCCGGGCAGCAGTACCGTGCCCAGCGGGAACAGCGGGAGCGTCTCGACCACGCCGCTACCGTACGACGGGCCGTGCGGGGCCGCAGTGCCACGAACATCCACTCCAGGGCCGGCCCATCGCCGCCCCACCACACGTCCGGCCCGCCGCGACCACCACCGCGGCGGGGCCGGGCTCAGGAGCCCATGGTGCCCGGCGGGCGGAACACGGCGAAGGCGTCCGTCACCCGCAGGTCCCGGTCGGCGAACCGGAACAGCGCCGCCGGGCGGCCGCCGGACGGCCCGGGCGGCGCCACCGAGCCGGTGGGCTCCAGCAGGCCGCGGCGGGCCAGCACGCGTTGCAGGTTGGTCGCCGACACCCGGTAGCCGAGCGCCGCCGAGTAGATCGCGCGCAGCTCGGACACCGTGAACTCGCGCGGCGCGAGCGCGAACCCCAGGTTCGTGTACGACAGCTTGGCCCGCAGCCGGTCCCGCGCGCGGCGCGCGATCGCGCCGTGGTCGAACGCGGTGTCCGGCAGCGCGGACAGCGGGTGCCACACGGTGTCCGCCGGCGCCGCCGGGTCGGCCGACGAGGGCACCAGCCCCAGGAACGCGGTGGCGATCACCCGCGTCCCCGGCACCCGCGTGGGCGCGCTGAACACCGCGAGCTGCTCGACGTGGGCGACCTCACGCACGTCGACCTTCTCGGCGAGCTGCCGCCGCACGGAGGTCTCCACGTCCTCGTCGTGGCGCAGCCGCCCGCCCGGCAGCGCCCAGCGCCCCGCGTGCGGGGGCATGGCCCGCTGCCAGAGCAGCGCCTGCAGGGCGCCCTCGCGGACCTGCAGCACCACTGCCAGCACCTCGTGCGCGGCTGGGACGTCGTCGACTTCACGTGCGTTCGGCATCGGGGCACTGATACCATGGCGCACGTTTTCGATTCTAAGGCGAAAACCTCTGGAGGTCGCGATGACCGCGTCAACGGCCGTGGAGAGCGACGACGTAGTCGCCGATGCGGATTGGGCCGAGCGGGTGAGAGAACTCGCCCGCAAGCGGGATGCCGTGCTGCTGGCTCACAACTATCAGCTACCAGCCATCCAGGACGTTGCCGACCATGTGGGTGACTCCCTGGCGCTATCCCGGATCGCCGCCGAGGCCGACGCGAGCACCATCGTGTTCTGCGGCGTGCACTTCATGGCGGAGACCGCGAAGATCCTCAGCCCGGACCGCACCGTGCTCATCCCGGACGCCAGGGCAGGCTGCTCGCTCGCCGACTCGATCACCGCCGACCAGCTGCGCGCCTGGAAGGCCGAGCACCCCGGCGCGGTCGTGGTGTCCTACGTGAACACCACCGCCGAGGTGAAGGCCGAGACCGACATCTGCTGCACCTCGTCGAACGCCGTCGAGGTCGTGTCCTCGATCCCCGCCGACCGGCCGGTGCTCTTCCTGCCCGACCAGTTCCTCGGCGCGCACGTCCGGCGCGTGACGGGGCGGGAGAACCTGCACGTCTGGGCGGGGGAGTGCCACGTGCACGCCGGCATCAACGGCCCCGAGCTCGCCGCCCAGGCCCAGGCCCACCCGGACGCCGACCTGTACATCCACCCGGAGTGCGGCTGCGCCACGTCGGCGCTGTACCTCGCCGGGACGGGCGCCGTGCCGGCCGGCCGGGTGCACATCCTGTCCACCGGCGGGATGCTCGACGCCGCGCGCCGCACCTCCTCGCGCTCGGTGCTGGTGGCCACCGAGGTGGGCATGCTGCACCAGCTCCGCCGGGCCGCGCCCGAGGTGGACTTCCGCGCCGTCAACGAGCGCGCGTCCTGCCGCTACATGAAGATGATCACGCCGGCCGCCGTGCTGCGCTCCCTGGAGCTCGGCGTGGACGAGGTGCACGTCGACCCCGACGTGGCCGCCCGTGCGCGCGGGGCGGTGCGGCGCATGATCGAGATCGGCAACCCCGGGGGCGGGGAATGACCTGGCTGGCCGACGCCGACCTGGTCGTGGTCGGCAGCGGCGTGGCCGGGCTGACCGCGGCGCTGGAGGCCAGGGCGCTCGGCCTGCGGGTGGTCGTGGTGACCAAGGGCGCGGCCGACGAGGGCAACACCCGCTGGGCGCAGGGCGGCGTCGCGGTGGTCACCGGCGACGACCCGGCCGACTCGATCGCCGCGCACGTCACCGACACGCTGGTGGCCGGCGCCGGGCTGTGCGACGAGCTCGCGGTGCGCGCCATCCTGGCGGACGGCCCCGCGGCGGTGGCCGGGCTGCGCCGCCGCGGCGCGGTGTTC
>DASWTI010000192.1:0-3881 GCA_036402215.1 Pseudonocardiaceae bacterium | reverse complement strand
CGGCCGGCCGGATACCCAGGGCCTGGGGCCCGGTACCCGGACCGGCCCGCCGGCGGGGGCGGCAGGGAGGGCGGCGGCAGCGCGGCGGGGGGCAGCGCGGGGAAGCCCTCCGGCGGGGTGCGCAGGGCCTCCGGCGCCACGTCGCCTACGGCGTCGGAGATGGCCCGGCGCAACGCACCGAGGTCCGGCAGCAGCGTCGGCACCGTGTCCCAGGCCGGGTCAGGGAGGTCCTGGGCGAACACCCGGGAGTCCCGGTCCTCCGGGTACGCCGCCGCCGGTGCGGCGAACGAGGCCGGTGCCGTGCCGGGCGGCGGATCCGGGAGCGGCGTCCCGGGGCCGGCCCCGGCCGCGGGGCCGACCAGCGCGTCCGGCAGCACGGCCAGCGGCTCGGGCAGCTGGGTGCCGTCCGGGCCGAACAGGGCGCTGCTCACGCCGAGAACCTACGCCTGCCGCCGGTGGTGGCGGCGCGAACACCCGCCGACACCACCGGGACCTTGGTCAGGACTTGGCCGCGGCCTTGCGGCGCGGGGCGCGCGTGGTGCGCCGCGGCGCCGGGCCCTTCGCCCGCTTCTCGGCCAGCAGCTCGGCGGCGCGCTCGTCGGTGAGCTGCTCGACGCTGTCCGACTTGCGCAGCGAGGCGTTCACCTCGCCGTCGGTGACGTACGGGCCGAAGCGGCCGTCCTTGACCACCATGGGCTTGCCGGACACCGGGTCCGCACCGAGCTCACGCAACGGCGGCGCCGAGGCGGCGGACTGGCGCCCGCGCTTCTTGGGCTCGGCGTACAGCGCGAGCGCCTCGTCCAGCGTCACGGTGAACAGCTGGTCCTCGGCGGCCAGCGACCGGGAGTCGGTGCCGCGCTTGAGGTACGGGCCGTAGCGGCCGTTCTGCGCGGTGATCTCCTCGCCGGACTGCGGGTCGGTGCCCACCACCCGCGGCAGCGAGAGCAGCCGCAGCGCCTCGTCCAGCGTGATGGTGTCCAGCGAGTGGCTCTTGAACAGCGAGCCGGTACGCGGCTTGGCGCCCTTCGGCACGCCCTCCGGCAGGACCTCGGTGACGAACGGGCCGTAGCGGCCGTCCTTGGCCAGGATCTCGTTGCCGGACACCGGGTCGGTGCCGAGCGAGCGGCCCTCGGCGGGGGTGGCGAAGAGCTGCCCGGCGACCTCGGGGGTCAGCTCGTCGGGCGGCAGGTCGTCGGGCAGGTTGGCCCGGTCGGTGCCCTCGGCGCCGTCGGCCGCCGGCCGCTCCAGGTACGGCCCGTACCGGCCGACCCGCACCACGACGTCGTCGAACAGCGGGATGGAGTTGATCTCCCGCGCGTCGATGTCCTCCACGCCGGAGCCGACGAGCTTCTTCAGGCCGCCCTCGCGGGCCACCGAGCCGGCCGGCCCCATGTCGCCGCCGAAGTAGAACTTGGACAGCCACGACGTGCGCTGCGCGCGCCCGGCCGCGATGCCGTCGAGCTCGTCCTCCATGGCCGCGGTGAAGTCGTAGTCCACGAGCCGCCCGAAGTGCTGCTCCATGAGCCCCACCACGGCGAACGCGATCCAGGACGGGATGAGCGCGGCGCCGCGCTTCCAGATGTAGCCGCGGTCCTGGATGGTCTTGATGATCGAGGCGTACGTGGACGGCCGGCCGATGCCGCGGTCCTCCAGCGCCTTCACCAGGCTCGGCTCGGTGAACCGGGGCGGCGGCGAGGTGCTGTGCCCGGCGGCCTCCAGCGCGGTGGCGGCGAGCGCCTGGTCCACGGTGAGCGCGGGCAGCCGCGACTCGGCGTTGTCGGCCTCGCCGCCGGCCTCTTCGTCCACCGTCTCCACGTAGGCCCGCAGGAAGCCGGCGAACGTGATGGTGCGGCCGGAAGCGGCGAACACGCACTCCTCGCCGCTCGCCGCGTGGCCGGTGATGCGCACCGACATGGTGGTGCCGCGGGCGTCCGCCATCTGCGAGGCGATGGTGCGCTGCCAGATCAGCTCGTAGAGCCGGAACTCGTCGGTCTCCAGCTCGGCGGCGACCTCGCCGGGTGTGCGGAACGACTCCCCGGCCGGCCGGATCGCCTCGTGCGCCTCCTGGGCGTTCTTGACCTTGCGGGTGTACTGCCGCGGCTGCGGGGACACGAACTCGGCGCCGTAGAGCTGCGTGGCCTGGGCGCGGGCCGCCTGGATGGCCGACTCGGAGAGCGTCGTGGAGTCGGTGCGCATGTAGGTGATGTAGCCGTTCTCGTACAGCCGCTGCGCGGTGCGCATGGTGCGCTCGGCGGCGAAGCGCAGCTTGCGGCCCGCCTCCTGCTGCAGCGTCGAGGTCATGAACGGCGCGTACGGCTTGCGGGTGTACGGCTTCTCCTCGACCGCGGTGACCGTGAGGCCGGCCCCGGTGAGCGCCTCGGCGAGGCGGCGCGCGCCGGCCTCGTCCAGCACCAGCACGTCCGGCGACTTCACCGTGCCGTCGGACTCGAAGTCGCGGCCGGTGGCCAGCCGGGTGCCGTCCACCGCGACCAGCGTGGCGCCGAAGGAGCGCGGGGTGGCGTCGGCGCCGGCGTCCAGGGTGGCCTTGATGTCCCAGTACGAGGCGGCGACGAACCGCATCCGGGCGCGCTCACGGTCCACGATGATCCGGGTGGCGACGGACTGGACGCGGCCCGCCGAGAGCTTCGGCATGACCTTCTTCCAGAGCACCGGGCTCACCTCGTAGCCGTACAGCCGGTCGAGGATGCGGCGGGTCTCCTGGGCGTCCACCAGGTCCTGGTCGAGGTCCCGCGGGTTGGCGGCGGCGGCCAGGATGGCCGGCTCGGTGATCTCGTGGAACACCATGCGCCGCACCGGGATCTTGGGCTTGAGGGTCTGCAGCAGGTGCCAGGCGATGGCCTCGCCCTCGCGGTCGCCGTCCGTGGCCAGGTAGAGCTCGTCGACGTCCTTGAGGGCGTCCTTCAGCTCGGTGACGGTGCTCCGCTTGTCCGGCGTGACGATGTAGAGCGGCTCGAAGTCGTTGTCCACGTCCACGCCGAGCCGGGCCCAGGGCTGGCCCTTGTACTTGGCGGGGACGTCGGCGGCGCCACGCGGCAGGTCACGGATGTGGCCGCGCGACGACTCCACGATGAAACCCGGTCCGAGGTACGACGAGATCTTGCGCGCCTTGGTGGGCGACTCGACGATGACCAACCGCCGGCCGCTCCCGTTTGGTGCCTTGCTAGCCCGTGCCACTGCGCTCCGATCCGTCTACTCACCGTGCTACACGGTTATCCAGTGTGCACGAGGTCCGCCTGAGCAGCGGTCAGGGTGACATACGAGGGCGAGCATCCGGTAACCCGATGTGCCATTTCGTGGCGCGGGTCAAACGGCGGACTCCTCCATGAGGCCCACGTGGTGGCCGTCGGGGTCGCGGCAGAAGGCCATCCGCAGCACCGTCGTGCCGTCCTCGTGCACGACGTGCGGCGGTCCGTCGAAGGCCACCCCGTGCTCGCCGGTGAGACGGGCGTGCTCGGCCTCGATGTCGTCCACGGTGAAGTAGAGGACGCAGCGGCTGGTGAACTCCGCGGACTCCGGTACGCCCAGGTAGAGCCGCACGTCGCCGCTGCGCAGGAAGGCCATCGGCATGCCGGGGACGCGGAACAGCAGCGGGATGCCCAGCACGTCGTGGTAGAACGCGATGGAGGCGTCGAGGTCGGTGACGCTGATGTGGATCTGACCGAGTGGGCCGACGGCCATGGCTGCTCCTGTCCTCCGCGCGGTCAGCCGCCGGCCGCCGGGTCGTGCCGGCCGTCGTGGCCGTCCCCGTCGTGGCCGTCGCGGACGTCCTGGTCGCCGCCGCCGAGGCCGGGCAGCGGTTGCTGGAGCGCGGCCGCGCCGCCAGGGTACGCCGCGTCACCGGGCCCGTCGCCGCCGCCGGG
>DASWTI010000191.1:0-1979 GCA_036402215.1 Pseudonocardiaceae bacterium | reverse complement strand
GACCGGCCGGCCGACGTCGCGTTCTCGCTGGCCACCACCCGCGGTCACCTGCCGCACCGGGCCGTGCTGCTCGCCACCGGCCGGGCCGATCTGCTGGCCGGGCTGCGGGCGCTCGCCGACGGCACCCCGGGCGCGGACGTGCCGCGGGGCACGGCGACGGAGGGCCGCACGGCGTTCCTGTTCGCCGGGCAGGGTTCCCAGTACCCCGGCATGGGCCGCGAACTGCACCGGACGTTCCCGGTGTACGCGGCGGCGTTCGACGAGGTGTGCGCCGCGGCGGACGCGCACCTGGACCGGCCGCTGCGGGACGTGGTGTTCGCCGATACCGGCAGCCTGCTCGACCGCACCGAGTACACCCAGCCGGCGTTGCTGGCCTGCGAGGTCGCCCTGTACCGGCTCCTCGACTCGTGGGGGGTGCGGCCGGACGCGGTGCTGGGGCACTCGGTCGGCACGCTGGCCGCGGTGCACGCCGCCGGGGTGCTGTCGATCGAGGACGTCGCCGCGCTGGCCGTGGCGCGCGGCCGGCTCATGCAACGGCTGCCGGCCGGCGGCGCCATGGTGGCGCTGCGGGCGGGGGAGCGCGAGGCGTCGGCGTTGCTCGCCGGCCACGAGGACCGCCTCTCGCTGGCCGCCGTCAACGGACCGGAGGCCACCGTGCTGTCCGGTGACCGGGACGCGCTGGCCGAGGTGGTCGCCGAGTTCGAGGCCACCGGCCGGGCCACCTGGTTGCGGGTCGGCCACGCCTTCCACTCCCCGCTCATGGAGCCCGCGCTGGCCGAGCTACGGGCGGTCGTGGCCGGCCTGACCTTCCGGCCGCCGCGGCTCACCGTGATCTCCGACCTGACCGGGCGGCCGGTGGCGCCGGACGAGCTCGCCGACCCGGACCACTGGGTGCGCCACGCGCGGAGCACCGTCCGTTTCCGGGACGGCGTGCACCACCTCGCCGACCTGGGCTGCACCCGCTTCCTGGAGCTGGGCCCCGCCGGGGACCTCACCGCGCTCGCGGCCGGCTGCCTCGCCGATCGGACGCCGCACCCGATCACGGTCCCCGCGCAGCGCCGGCGGCGGCCGGAGCCGGCGGCGCTGCTGACGGCCGTGTCCCGGCTGCATGTCGACGGCGGCCACGTCGACTGGGCGGCCGTCCTCGGTGGGCGGGGTGCCCGCCGGGTCGAGCTGCCGACGTACGCCTTCCGCCGCCGGCGGTACTGGCTGGACGCCACCGTCGCCCCGGCATCCGCGACCTCGTCCGGCCACCGGATGCTGACCGGCCGGCACGAGGTGCCGGAGCCGGCGGGACTGCTCTTCACCGGCCGGCTGTCCCTGGCCGAGCACCCGTGGCTGGCCGATCACCAGGTCGCCGGCCAGGTGCTGCTGCCGGGCACCGCCCTGCTGGACCTGGTGTCGCACGCAGCCAGCGAGGCGGGCGTCCACGTGGTGACCGAGCTGGTCCTGCAGGCACCGCTGGTGGTGCCGGCGGACTCACCGATCGAGCTGCGGCTGTTCGTGTCCGGCGGCGGCGGTGACCGCGAGGTCACCGTGCACTCCCGGGGTGCCGGCGGCGAATGGGTGCGGCACGCCCACGGCACCCTCACCCGCCAGGTCCCCGCGACCGCCGACGCCGGGAACCACGCCGACCTGGCCACCTGGCCGCCGCCGGGGGCCGAGCCGGTGCCGGTCGCCGGGCTCTACACCGACCTCGCGGCGCGCGGGCTGTCCTACGGGCCGGTGTTCCGTGGCGTGCGGGCCGTGTGGCGCCGCGGGTCCGAGGTGTTCGCCGAGGTGGAGCTACCCGGCGGGCCGCCGGATGGCGACGGCCGGCTGCCGCACCCGGCGCTGCTGGACGCGGCCCTGCACCCGCTCGCGCTCGCCGGCCAGCCGGACCCGCACGGACCGCTGCTGCCGTACGTGTGGGCCCAGGTGTGTCCGCACGGCGGGACGGCCGCCGGGGCCGTCCGGGTCCGCCTCGCCCCGGCCGGCCG
>DASWTI010000190.1:0-5082 GCA_036402215.1 Pseudonocardiaceae bacterium | reverse complement strand
GGCCTCCCGAGGGCCCACGCCCGCGGCGGTGCCCTCACCCGCCCGCCCGGCAGGAACGACGCCCTCGCCCGGCAGGGCGGTCTCTCCGCGCTGCGGCGGGAGGGTGCCCTCCCCTGTCCGTCCACGCGGGACAGGGGACGGCCGGAGCTGGGTTCCGGTGGCGGCCGGCCGGGTGGCCACGCCGGTCATCGGCGGGGTCGCCGCCAGGCCGGCCAGCACGCGCCGACGCATGCGCTCCCGGGTGACCTCGTCGGGACCGGCCGCGGCAGCGGTCGCGTCGCCGGCGACGGCCAGCAGCCGAACCAGGTCGAGCTCGCGTTCCAATGCCTCGTCGAGGGGCCGTTCCAGCCCCTCAGGTCCGTGGTCGAGCGCGCGGGCGAAGAGCTCCGCGTCCCTGTCAGCCGAGCCGGGCATCCGCCCCGTCCTCACCGTGTCGAGCCGGATGACCCCGGTACGGCCATCCCCGGTCGGAGCAACGAGCGGTACCGACGGCGGTTACGACCGCGCGCCCGGTCACGTGACGTCCTCCGGCATGAGCTGGGCCAGGCGCCGCACCGCCCGGTGCTGCAACGCCTTGATGGCTCCCTCGTTGCGGCCCATCACCGCGGCCGTCTCGGCCACCGAGAGCCCCTGCATGAACCGCAGCACGATGCACTCCCGCTGGTCGGTGTTCAGCAGCTCCACGCAGCGCATGAGTTCCGCGTTCGTGGCGGCCACCAGCACCTGGTGCTCCGGGCCGGTCACCGTGGCCGGCGTCGCCGGCGTCGCGTCGGCGATCTCGGCGGTGGCCACCTCCAGCCGGTAGCGGCTGGACTTGACGTGGTCGAGCACCAGGTTACGGGCGATCGTGATGAACCAGGCGCCGACGTCGCGCCCCTGGTAGCTCACCGTGGAGATCCGGCGCAGGGCCCGCAGGAACGTCTCGCTGGTGACGTCCTCGGCGAGCGAGCGGTCGTTGTTCACCCGGAACAGCACGAACCGGTAGACGGTGTCCACGTAGCGGTCGTAGAGCAGCCCGAACGCCGCCGTGTCACCCTCCTGGGCGCGGTGCACGAGCTCCCAGGCGGCCTCGCTCGCCGCGGCCTGCTCGGCGTCCCTGGCGTCCTGCGCCGGCTCCTCCGCCGGGGAGCGGGTGCCGGGCATCCGGTCGCTGGCCTGGTGCACGGAGGAGCTCACCGGACGCCCCGCCCACTCCGGCCGGGCCGTCCCGCCGGGTCCGGCCGGCCGGCTCCGGCGCGGCGACGGCCCCACCGGTCCAGGCGATCACCCCGAGGGGACCGCTCGTCGGGACGGGGCATGAGCCACTTCCTGTGTTGGCTGCTCGGACGGGTCGAACCGATCACTGAGCGGGTGAACCGAGCTTACGTGGGGCTACTACTCGACACAGTGTGCCGGAACACCGGGGGTGACCGCTCCCGACCGTCGTCGTGGGTGTGGCCGGAACCTGCCGAGTTGGCCAGGTACGGACGCGCCGGGCGCCGGTCGCGTGCCACACTGCGCCTTCCGGGCGCGCTACGCCAGCGTCCGATCCGGTGCTCGTGACCATCCGTACCCGGGACCTGGGAGAACACACCGTGCACAGCGGCCGCGCGACCAACGTCGCAGACCTCGTCCGGAGCGCGGCGAACGCCGAGCCCGACCACCTGGCACTCGTGGAGACGGCCACCGGCGCGCGGCTGTCCTGGGGCGCGCTGGACGCCGCGGTGGACGCCGCGGCCCGCGCGATCACCGGGAACGCCACCGGATCGGGTGACCGGGTGGTGGTGCGGCTGCCGGGCACGGCGGCCTACGTGGTGGCGGTGTACGGGGTACTGCGGGCCGGCCGCGTGCTGGTGCCGATCGCCCGCGGTTCCGCGCACCGCGAGCTGGCCGAGGTGCTCGCCGCGAGCGGGGCCGCGCTGCTGGTCGCCGAGGACGACGACGAGGTCGCGGTGGCCGCCGCGGCGGAGGCGGGCGTCCCGCTGCTGCGCCCGCCGGCCACCACCGCGGCCGGCGAGCACGAGCCCGTGGAGGCCACGACCGGTGGCGAGGACCTGGCGGTGCTCGCGTTCACCTCGGGCACGTCGGGCACCGCGCGCGGCGTGATGCTGTCGCACCGGGCGCTGCTGGCCAACGTGGACCAGTGCTCGCGGCTGCGGCCGGCGCCCGTGACCCCGGCCGACCGGGTGCTGCTGGCGCTGCCGCTGTTCCACGTCTACGGGCTCGGCCCCGGGCTGCTGCAGGTGGCCAACGCCGGCGCCACCGCGGTGCTGGCCGGGCGCTTCGACGCCGAGGAGGCGCTCACCGCGATCGCCCGCCACCGGGTCACCACCGTGGTCGGGGTGCCCCCGATGTACCGGGCCTGGCTCAAGCTGGACCCCGAGCTGCTGCGCGCCGGGTTCGGCACCGTGCGGCTGCTCACCTCGGGCGCCGCGCCGCTGGACGCCGCGCTCGGCGAGGCGTTCCGCGCGGCGACCGGCCTGGGCATCCACGAGGGCTACGGCCTCACCGAGACCGGCCCGGTGCTCACCTCGACGCTCGTCGGCGGCGCCCCCAAGCCGGGCTCGGTGGGCCGCCCGATCCCCGGCGTGGAGCTGCGCCTGGTTGACGTGGACGGCACGCCGCTCGACCCGGAGGAGGACGACTCCGGCCTGGTCTCGGCGCGCGGCGCGAACCTGCTCACCGGGTACTGGCCGGACGGGGACTCCGGGCCGGACGCCGACGGCTGGTTCCGCACCGGCGACGTCGGCTTCCTGGACGACGACGGGGACCTGCACCTGGTGGACCGGACCAGCGACCTGATCATCGTCAACGGCTTCAACGTGTACCCGCACGAGGTGGAGCGGGCGCTGCTGGAGCACCCGGCGATCGCCCAGGCCGCGGTGGTCGGCATGCCCGACGAGGACACCGGCGAGACGGTGCGCGCCGTGCTGGTGCTCGCCGGGGACCCGCCGACCACCGCCGACCTGGACGCGCACTGCGCGCACCGGCTGGCCCGGTACAAGATCCCCACCAGGATCGAGGTGGTGGACGAGCTGCCGGTGACCGCCACCGGCAAGCTCGCCCGCCGCGCGCTGCGCGCCGTCACCGGGACGCCGCTGCCCGGGTAGGCCGCGACCGTTGGACGTCCTACTAGTTTCCCAGCACAATCGGCCCATGACCGCACCCGTCGTCGAACGCGAACTGCCGGGCGAGGACGCGGAGGCGCTGCTCGCGCTGACCCGTGACCTGGCCGACCGCGAGCTGCGCCCCCGCGCCGCCGAGGCCGAGGCCACCGGCGAGTTCCCGCGCGAGGTGTTCCGCACGATCGGCCGGGCCGGACTGCTCGGCCTGCCCTACGACGAGGAGTACGGCGGCAGCGGCCAGCCGTACACGGTCTACCTGCAGGTCGTCGAGGAGCTGGCGCGGGCCTGGCTCACCGTGGGCCTCGGCCTGTCGGTGCACACCCTGGCCGCGCACGGGCTGGCGCTGTTGGGCACCGCGGCGCAGAAGGAGCGCTGGCTGCCGGACCTCCTGGGCGGTGAGCTGCTCGGCGCGTACTGCCTGTCCGAGCCGCACTGCGGCTCCGACGCCGCGGCGCTGCGCACCCGCGCGGTACGCCAGGAGGACGGCGGCTACCGGGTCACCGGCACCAAGGCCTGGATCACCCACGGCGGCGAGGCCGACTTCTACCTGCTGCTGGCCCGCACCTCCGACGAGCCGACCCGCGGCATCACCGGCTTCCTGCTGCACTCCGGCACCGAGGGCCTGTCGGCCGCGCCGCCGGAGCGCAAGATGGGCATGAAGGCCTCGCCGACCACCCAGGTCCTGCTGGAGAACGCCCCGGTGGCGGCCGACCGCCGGCTCGGCGACGAGGGCCAGGGCTTCCGGATGGCCATGGCGGCGCTGGACGCCGGCCGGCTCGGCATCGCCGCGTGCGCCGTCGGCGTCGCCCAGGCCGCGCTCGACGTGGCCGTGGAGTACGCCAGGGAGCGCACCAGCTTCGGCGTACCGATCGGCGAGCACCAGGGCGTGTCGTTCATGCTGGCCGACGCGGCGGCCGGCGTGGCCGCGGCCAGGGAGCTGTACCTGTCGGCGGCGCGGCGCAAGGACGCCGGCCGGCCGTACTCCACGCAGGCGGCGATGGCCAAGCTGGTGGCCACCGACCTGTGCATGCGGACGACCACCGACATGGTGCAGGTGCTCGGCGGCGCCGGCTACGTCGCCGACCACCCCGTGGAGCGGTACATGCGCGAGGCGAAGGTGTTGCAGATCGTCGAGGGCACCAACCAGATCCAGCGCCTGGTGATCGGCCGGGCGCTGCTGCGGGGCAAGCCGTGACCCACCACGTCACGCTGCTGTCGCGGGCCGGCTGCCACCCGTGCGCGGCGGCCCGCGCCGACCTGGAACGGATCTGCGGCGACCTGGGCGTGCCCTGGACCGAGCAGGACGTCGACGCCGACCCGGAGCTGCGCGCGGAGTACGGCGACCGGGTACCGGTGATCCTGGTGGACGGGCGGGAGCACGGCTACTGGCAGGTCGAGGAGGAGCGGCTGCGCCGCGCGCTGGTTACCACTTCCTGACGACGTCCCCCGTACGGCTGCAAGCCGGGGTGCCGACGGCGTCGAATGGGAACCATGAGCACGATGACCGGCACGCCCCGGCTGCCCGCCTGGCTGACCACCTCCGTCGCGGTGCTGTCCGGGCTGCTCGCCCTGGGGGTGGGGCACCTGGCGTCCGGCTTCGTGGGCGCCGGTGCCTCGCCGTACTTCGCGGTGGGCAACGCCGCCATCGACCTCACGCCGGCCTGGCTCAAGGACTTCGCGGTCCGCACCTTCGGCACGTACGACAAGCTCGTGCTGCTGCTCGGCATGGCGGCGACCATCGTGGCCTTCCTGGTGGCCGCCGGACTGCTCTCGCGGCGTGACGCTCGGCCCGGGATGCTGATGATCGCCGCGCTCGGCACGGTCGGCACGATCGCCGTGTTCACCCGGCCCGACGTGGGCCTGCTCGGCCCGCTGGCCGGGGTGGCGGCCACCGTGGCCGGCGTGGTCGCCTTCCGGCTGCTGCACGACCTGGCCCGGCGCACGCTCGTCGAACCCGGTGCCCGAGCGCCGGTCCGCC